>JAQGIE010000243.1 GCA_028291365.1 Rhodospirillales bacterium | reverse complement strand
CAACGGCATGCACGGCCTGATCGTCTATGACGATCTCTCCAAGCAGGCGGTCGCCTATCGCCAGATGTCGCTGCTGCTGCGCCGCCCGCCGGGCCGCGAAGCCTATCCCGGCGACGTGTTCTATCTCCACTCGCGCCTGCTCGAGCGCGCCGCCAAGATGAACGACGAGATGGGCGGCGGTTCGCTGACCGCGCTGCCGATCATCGAGACCCAGGCAGGCGACGTGTCGGCCTACATTCCGACCAACGTGATTTCGATCACCGACGGCCAGATCTTCCTCGAGACGACGCTCTTCTATAAGGGCATCCGCCCCGCGATCAACGTCGGCATCTCGGTCAGCCGGGTCGGTTCGGCGGCGCAGATCAAGGCGATGAAGCAGGTCGCGGGCCGCATCAAGCTCGACCTCGCCCAGTATCGCGAAATGGAATCCTTCGCGCAGTTCGCGTCGGATCTCGACCCGATCACGCAGCGGCTGCTGGCCCGCGGTGCGCGCCTGACCGAGCTGCTGAAGCAGCCGCAATATTCGCCGATGCCGGTCGAAGAGCAGGTCGTGTCGATCTTCACCGGAACGCGCGGCTATCTCGACGCCATCGCGGTCGCCGACATCACGCGCTACGAGCGCCAGATGCTCGACCAGCTGCGGGCCAGCGAGCCCGGCATTCTCGAAGCGATCCGCACCGATCGTGAGCTGAAGAAGGAGACCGAGGCGAAGCTCGCCGCGTTCCTCGATCAGTTCGCCAAGCTGTTCGCCTGATCGTCGGCATTTAAGGAAGACGCGAGTACCGCGCCATGCCGTCGCTCAAGGACCTCCGCAACCGGATCGGCAGCGTCAAGTCGACGCGAAAGATCACGTCTGCGATGAAGATGGTCGCCGCCTCGAAACTGCGCCGCGCGCAGGAACAGGCGCACGCCGCACAGCCCTATGCGCAACGCATGCAGGGGATGCTGTCGCGCCTCGCCGCCAACTATGTCGTGACGCCCGCATCACCCCGCCTGTTGGTCGGTTCGGGTGCCGACCAGGTGCATCTGCTGATCGTGCTGACGTCGGACCGCGGCCTCGCCGGCGGGTTCAACTCCTACGTCGTGCGCGAGGCGCGCCGCCAGATCGCCAACCTGCTTGTCGACGGCAAGACGGTGAAGGTGCTGACGGTGGGCCGCAAGGCGCGCGACCTGCTGCGCCGTGATCATCGCGAGCGCATCGTCGACTCGCTCGAAGGCGTCGGCCGCAAGAAACTGTCCTTCAGCGACGCGACCATGATCGCCAAGGCGGCGCTCGACCGCTTCGACAGCGGCGAAGTCGACGTCGTCACCGTCATCTACAACCGCTTCAAGTCGGTGATGGCGCAGGTCCCGACGCAGCTGCAGCTGGTTCCGTTCCAGTTGCCCAAGGCGAAGCCGGCCAACGATGCCCATGACAAGCATCGCGGCGAGGCTGCAGGGCCGGTGCCTGCGTCCTACGAGTTCGAGCCCAACGAAGAAGATATTCTTGCCGAGCTGCTGCCGCGCAACCTCGCCATCCAGCTCTATTCGGCGCTGCTCGACAGCGCCGCGGGCGAGCAGGCGGCGCGCATGACGGCGATGGACAACGCCACGCGCAACGCCGGCGACGCGATCAACCGCTACACGCTCGCCTACAACCGGGCGCGTCAGGCGGCGATCACCAAGGAACTGATTGAAATCGTCTCGGGCGCGGAAGCGCTCTGAGCGGCCTGAGTTAGAAGAGAAAGACGAACACCATGGCGAACAACGCGAATATTGGTAACGCTCGGGGCAAGGTCACGCAGGTTCTGGGCGCCGTCGTCGACGTGCAGTTCGACGGCGAGATGCCGGCGATCCTGACCGCGCTGACCTTGGACAATAACGGCCAGAAGCTGGTGCTCGAAGTGGCGCAGCATCTGGGCGAGAACACCGTCCGCACCATCGCCATGGACACGACCGACGGTCTGGTGCGCGGCGCGCCGGTCACCGACACCGGCAATTCCATTCGCGTGCCGGTCGGTCCGGCGACGCTGGGCCGAATCCTCAACGTCATCGGCGAGCCGATCGACGAGCGCGGTCCGGTCTCGCACGAAAAGACGCTGCCGATCCATCGCTCGGCGCCGGCCTTCGTCGACCAGAATCCCGACACCGAAATCCTCGTCACCGGCATCAAGGTCGTCGACCTGCTGGCGCCCTATTCGAAGGGCGGCAAGGTCGGCCTGTTCGGCGGCGCCGGCGTCGGCAAGACGGTGACGATTCAGGAACTGATCAACAACGTCGCCAAGGGCCATGGCGGCGTGTCGGTGTTCGCGGGCGTCGGCGAGCGTACGCGCGAAGGCAACGACCTCTATCACGAGATGATCGACGCCGGCGTCATCAAGCTGGGCGAGAACGGTTCGACCGAAGGTTCGAAAGTCGCGCTGGTGTACGGCCAGATGAACGAGCCGCCGGGCGCGCGTGCGCGCGTCGCGCTGTCGGGCCTGACCATGGCGGAATATTTCCGCGACGAAGAAGGCCAGGACGTTCTGTTCTTCGTCGACAACATCTTCCGCTTCACCCAGGCGGGTTCGGAAGTGTCGACGCTGCTGGGCCGCATTCCGTCGGCGGTCGGTTATCAGCCGACGCTGGCGACCGACATGGGCGCGCTGCAGGAACGCATCACCTCGACCAAGAAGGGCTCGATCACCTCGATCCAGGCGATTTACGTGCCTGCCGACGACTTGACCGATCCGGCGCCGGCGACCTCGTTCGCGCATCTGGATGCGACCACCACGCTGTCGCGCCAGATCGCCGAGCTCGGCATCTATCCGGCGGTCGATCCGCTCGACTCGACGTCGCGCATCATGGATCCGCGCATCGTCGGCGAGCGTCACTACAAGGTCGCGCGCGACGTGCAGAAAGTGCTGCAGACCTACAAGTCGCTGCAGGACATCATCGCCATTCTGGGCATGGAAGAACTGTCGGAAGAAGACAAGCTGACGGTGGCGCGCGCGCGCAAGATCCAGCGTTTCATGTCGCAGCCCTTCCACGTCGCCGAAGTCTTCACCAACATTCCGGGCGCCTTCGTGCAGCTTGAAGACACGATCCGTTCGTTCGAAGGCATCGTGAAGGGCGAGTACGATCACCTGCCGGAACAGGCCTTCCTGATGTGCGGCGCGATCGAAGACGCGGTCGAAAACGCACGCAAGATGGCTGAGGCGGCCTGATCGGATGGTCACCGCACCGCGCAAATTCGAATTCGAACTGGTGAGCCCCGAGCAGCTCGTCTTCTCCGAGCCCGTCGACATGGCGGTGGTGCCGGGCGCCGACGGTGATTTCGGCGTGCTCGCCGGCCATTCGCCGCTGATCTCGACCTTGCGTCCGGGCGTGCTGCAGATCTGGCAGGGCGACGTGGTCGAACAGTCGCTGTTCGTCGCCGGCGGCTTCGCCGAAGTGAACGAGGAACGCTGCACCGTGCTCGCCGACGAAGCGATCCCGGTCTCGTCGATCGATCCCGGCGCGGTGACGCTCGAGATCGAAGAACTCGAAGCCGAGCTTCCCGGCGAAGACGATCCGGTCGCCAAGCGGCTGATTGAATCGCGTCTCAACATCGCCCGCGCCAAGCTCTGGGCGGCGAAGGTTCCGACGACGCACTAATACGCAGGGCCGGGTCAGGTCCGAACGTGGGGGCGCGATGCGAAAGCATCGCGCCCTTTTTTATTGCCGCCCGAGCTGTTCCGACAGGGTCGCTCGATGATCCGGCGAAGCGATGTACCCCTTCGTTGTCACCCCGGCCCTCCTCGTTGTCACCCCGGCGAAGGCCGGGGCCCATGGTTTTGGCAAACGAAACCGTTCCGTATTGCCTCGTCGATAGGCCCCGGCCTTCGCCGGGGTGATTCCCGGCTTGTCATGCCAGGGCTCGTCCCTGGCCTCCACGCTCCTTCTGACTCACCAATCGCGTGGATGCCCGGGCCAAGCCCGGGCATGACGAAGAGAAGAGGGAGCGCACTGGCAGGCACTGGTGGCAGCGGCGATGTTCACCGGCGATCCCGATAACTGGTCCGGGGCTGGCGAATGCCGCGAACTGGCAGCACCGGGTACATACGTTCGACGCGCCGAACCTCGCGCGGACCACCGCGATCCAGCGCCTGATCTAGCATTTCGCAAGCACTCCAAAACCATAGCTTCCGAATCCCAGCGCCGCGCGGTACAAGAGTGCGAGCCGTTCGCAAAAGCTGCGAACGCCCTGAATTCGGCCATTGACGGACGTGATGACGAAGCACTGGTCGCTCGATGACATTCCCTGGGATCGCTTCGACGCGTCGAAGGTGAACCCCGATCTGCTTCAGATCGCCAAGGCCGCCGCGCTGGTCGAAGTGCGCGCCGACGAATACACCGCCTATCTCTGCAACGTCTTTCACGACGATCCCGCCTTCCAGCAGGCCAGCCGCGAATGGGCGGTCGAGGAAGTACAGCACGGCCACGCGCTGGGGCGCTGGGCGATGCGCGCCGATCCGAGCTGGAGCTTCGACGACTCGCTCAAGATTTTTCGCGACCATCACATCATCCCGACCGAAGCGGGCGCCTCGGTGCGCGGCTCGCGCACCGGCGAACTGGTGGCGCGCTGCATGGTCGAGACCGGCACGTCGAGCTACTACAGCGCGCTCGGCGACGCTTGCGCCGAACCGGTGCTGCAAGAGATCTGCTACAAGATCGCTGCCGACGAGCACCGTCACTACAAGCTGTTCTACATGCATCTGAAGCGCTGGCTCGACCGCGAGCAGATGAGCAAGCTGCAGCGTCTGCGCATCGCGCTGTCGCGCATCGTCGAAACCGAAGACGACGAACTGGCTTACGCCTACTGGGCCTGTCACGCGCCCGACCAGCCGTATGACCGCAAGAAATACGCGACCGCCTATCTCAGCCGCGCCTACAGCTTCTATCGCATGCAGCACATGGATCGCGCCGTCGGCATGATCTTCAAGGCCTGCGGTCTCTCGCCCCAGACGCGCCTGTTCCGCATCTCGCAGAAGATCGCCTGGTGGCTGACCGAGACGCGCGCGCGCCAGCTGCAGAAGATGGCCCGAGCGGCCTGAGCTTCGCGGTGACTGCGGAAGCGATCATGGAATCGGACGCTGGCGCCGCGATCATCCGGCCTGCTTATGCGCGGACGATGGCCGCGTATAATTCGGAAATGAACCGGCGGCTGTATGGGGCCGCGTCGCGTCTCGACCACGCGCAGCGCCGGGCCGATCGCGGTGCTTTCTTCAAGTCGATTCACGGCACGCTGAATCATCTGCTCTGGGCCGATCAGGCCTGGATGTCGCGCTTTGCCGGCTGGGACAAGCCGACCGTGCCGGGCGCGCAGAGCGCCGAACTGTTCGCCGAGTTTGCACCGATGCACGCGGCGCGCGCCGACCTCGATGCGCGGATCGAGGTCTGGACCGCGACGCTCGACCAATCGTGGCTCGACCAGGACCTGACATTTTTCAGCGGCACTTTGCAGCGCGAGACGACGATGCCGCGCGGTTTGCTGGTGGCGCACATGTTCAACCACCAGACGCACCATCGCGGACAGGTCCATGCGATGCTGACGTCGGCCGGCGAAAAGACCGGCGACACCGACCTTCCGTTCGTTCTGTAGGGAACGCTGAGGCGACGCGCTCGGGCGCTGATCGCCGCTTGACTCGACGGTCAGTCGGCGCTAACCGTTAGTCGTGGCTAACCGAATAAAAGCCGCCTCCGCATTGGCGGCGCTGGGCGATCCGATGCGGTGCGCGATCTTCGAGCAGCTGGCGCGCAAGCCGTCGCCGGTCGGCGAATTGTCGGCGCGTCTGCCGGTCACACGCTCGGCGGTGTCGCAACATCTGCGCGTGTTGAAGGAGGCCGGTCTGGTGACCGACACGGCCGAGGGCACGCGACGAATCTACCGGCTCGATCCGCGCGGCATCGGCGCGGTGCGCGACTGGCTCGACAAACATTGGTCGACCGCGCTCGACGCGTTCGCCGCGTATTCCGACGCCCAGGACGAAGACAAATGAGCATCGCCCCGATCCGCCGCACCGTGACGGTGAAGGCGCCGCCGCAGCGCGCGTTCGAGCGCTTCACGCAGCAGATGGCGAAGTGGTGGCCCCCGTCGCATCACGTCGGAGGCGAGCCGTTCCACGAAATCGTGCTCGAGCCGCGCGCGGAAGGCCGCTGGTTCGAGCGCGACCAACAAGGCCGCGAAGCCCAGTGGGGCAAGGTGATCGCGTGGGAGCCGCCCCTGTCCGGAAAGCACGGGCGGGTGCTGCTCGCCTGGCAGCTCGACGCATCGTTCAAATTCGACACCGACTTCGTCACCGAACTCGAACTGACCTTCGCGCTGGATGGGACCGGCACGCGCGTCACGCTCGAGCACCGCAATCTCGAACGCTACGGCGATCGCGCGGCCGAGCTGCGCGAAAAGCTCGACGGCGGCTGGCCCGGCATCGTCGAGGCCTATGCCGCGTTTACCGATTTCGAAGGAGCAAGGTGAGCAACATGACCGACTTCATCGTGTACGGCATTCCCGGCAGCCCCTACCTGCGCAAGGTGCTGCTGGGTCTCGAAGAAAAGAACCTGCCCTGGCGCCTGTCGCCGCTCGGCTTCGGCGAACACAAACACCCGGCGCATGTCGAGCGTCATCCGTTCGGACGCATACCGGTGGTCGATCACGGCGATTTCCGTCTCTACGAAGCGCAGGCGATCTTGCGCTATCTCGACCGCATCGCGCCCGAACCGCCGCTGACGCCATCCGACGATCCGCGCAAAGAAGCGCGGATGAACCAGATTTGCGGCATCGTCGACTCGTACCTGATGAACGACCTCAGCGCGCCGATCACCTTTGCGCGGGTGGTGGCGCCCAAATTCGGCCTGCCGGTCGACGAGGCGAAGCTCGAAGCGGCGCTGCCGCGCGCCGCGATCTGCATGGCGGAACTGTCGCGCCTGCTCGGCGAGCAGGATTTCATGGCCGGCGACGCGATCTCGATCGCCGACCTGATGCTGGCGCCGCATCTTGCGGCGTTCGCCGGGGCGGGCGAATCGAAGCCGATGTTCGCGCGCCAGCCCAATCTTCGGCGCTGGCTCGAGCGCATGAACGAGCGGCCGTCGATGCAGGCGACGACCTGGGAACGTGTGACGGAGATCGCGCAGGCCGCGTAAGCGCGCCAAGCGCGCAGAAGAAGTGTTCTCTGTGGTGAAATCTCTTCTTGCTCGAAACCAGGCAGCGCGGATCTTCCGACAGCCCCGCTACAAAAGAACCCGCGTCAGCGCTTCGCGATAGCGCGCCGCCGAGCGCGTGACGACGTTCTTCGCGTCCTCGACGGTCGAGCGGTTCCACCAGGCGCCGTAGAGACGTTCGAACGCGTACGGCGCCAGCGCCTGCTCGATCTTGTCGATCGCGCTGGCGGGCAGCGGCACCAGGTTCGGATAGCTCCACATGAAGGAGACGAAATTCGCATCGGGCACGGCCTGCACGACGTCGCCGACCAGCAGCGCGCCGTTGCCGGCGGCGCCGTCCTGCCAGTGCAGCACCTGACCGCCCGCGAAATGACCGCCGCAGCGGATCAGCGTGACGCCGTCGCCCAGCGATCTCGTTTCGCCCGACCAGGTGCGCACGCGCGCATCGGGCCGCATCACCCAGCGCGCATCGTCCTCGTGCAGCCACACGTCGCAATCGAAGGCGTGCGCCCATTCGACCATGGTCGTGTAGTAGTGCGGATGGCTGATCGCGATGGCGCGCAACCCGCCCAACGCACGCAGAAGGTCGATGGTCGCATCGGTCAGCGGCGCGACGCAGTCCCACAAAATATTGCCCTGGGCGCGCTCGACCAGCAGCGCGCGCTGGCCGATGGCGAAGTCGGGCGTCACGCCCAGCCCAAGCAGATGCGGCTCGTAGCGCTGGAACGCGGCGCGATGGGTGCGGCGAACCTCGTCATACGTGCTCCAGCGCTGGCCCGAGGCCGGAATGTACTGGCGCTGGTCCTGGCAGATCGGGCAGTTCGCGGGCGGCGCGTCGCTGGGCGGATATTGCGTGCCGCAGGCGGTGCAGATGAACGTCGTCATCCAGGCGACCAGCCGGGCTTTGCCAGCTCAAAGCCGGCAAAGTCGAAGGCGGGCGACACGGTGCAGCCGACCAGGGTCCAGCGCGAACGCGTCTCGGCCGACTGCCACACCCCTTTGGGCACGATCAGCTGC
This sequence comes from Rhodospirillales bacterium, assembly GCA_028291365.1. Classification (GTDB taxonomy): domain Bacteria; phylum Pseudomonadota; class Alphaproteobacteria; order BOG-932; family Roseiterribacteraceae; genus Roseiterribacter. The sequence continues at coordinate 7,453 of JAQGIE010000243.1, read as the reverse complement.
GGCCTGTGGCCCAGCGCGAAAGACGGGCCGAGCTGGGTGCTGCTCGATGTCTTGCCGTCTTCGCTGACCGACAGGGTCAGCGCGCCGCCGGCATACCAGTGCCAGATCTCGACCGCGTCGACGCGATGCCAGTGCGAACGTTCGCCGGCGCGCAGCAGGTAATAGATCGCGGTGCCGCTGCCGCGCGAACCGTCGCCAGGCTGGTCGCGCCAGGTCTCGCGATACCAGCCGCCTTCGGGATGCGGCTGCAGCTGCAGCGACGCGATGATGGTTTCAGAATCGTCGTTCATTCGGCCCTCACATCGCTCAGGCGGTCGACGCGGCCCAGCGCCGGGAACAGCAAGGCCCAGGTGCTGGTGATCAGGATCGTCCCGATGCCGCCGATCACGACCGCGGGCACCGCGCCCAGCCACGCTGCCATGAAACCGGCACGCAATTCACCGAGTTCGTTCGAGGCCCCGATGAAGACCGCGTTGGCGGCGCCGACACGGCCGCGCATGCGGTCGGGCGTGGCGAGCTGGATCAGGCTGGAGCGGACATTGACGCTGAACATGTCGGCGGCGCCGAGCAGCGCCAGCGCAAACATCGACAGCGGCAGCGATCGCGACAGGCCGAACAGGATGGTCATGGCGCCGTAAACGATCACCGCGATCAGCATGGTGGCGCCGGCGCGGCGTCCGAGCGGGCGGGTGGCGAGCAGGATCGCAATCGCCAGCGCACCGATCGCGGGCGAGCCGCGCAACAGGCCGAGCCCCTCGGGACCGGTGCCCAGCACGTCGCGCGCGAAGATCGGCAGCAGGGCGGTGGCGCCGCCGCACAGCACCGCCACCATATCGAGCGTGACGGCGCCGAGCACGGCCGGCCGCGAACGGATGAAGCGGAGGCCCGCGATCGCGCGCGACCAGGTGCCTTCGTCCTCGCTGCTCTGCGTGTCCGGGCGCCCGCGCGGACGGATCATCGACGCCGTAACGATGCCGGCGATCACGAGCGCGGCGGCGATCGCGTAGACGCCCTCGGCGCCGCCCGCATAGGCGTACGCGAATCCGCCCAAGGCCGGACCGCCGATGGTTGCGAGCTGCCAGCTCGACGAGGTCCAGGCGATCGCCGACGGCAGCGCCGCGCGCGGCACCAGGTTGGTGGCGAGCGCGTTCGAGGCTGGCGCCACGAAGGCGCGCGCCGAACCGAACACGATCAGGATGAGATAGATCGGCAACGGGCTGGTCATGCCCTGCGCGCTCATCCAGGACAGGCCGGCGCAGCAGGTCGCTTCGACCGCGAAACAGGCCAGCAGGATGTTGCGGCGGTCGAACCGGTCGGCGGCGTGACCGGTCACCAGCATCAGCAGCAGCGCCGGCGCGAACAGCGCCAGACCGACGAAGCCGAGATCGATGGCACGGCCGGTGATGTCGTAGATCTGCCAGCCGATCGCCACCGACTGCATCTGGATCGCGACCGAATTGAAGACGCGCTGCAGGTAGTAGAAGACGAAGTCGCGATGCGCGAACGGACGGGACGAAACAGGCGCCGCCATTGCGGGCGGCGCATCGGGTTCCTGCAGCAGAGTCATGCGCCGGGCGGCACCGTCGCCTGGACGCTGGCGCGCTTGGCAAACGCTTCGTGCCACGCGGCGAGGCGCGGACGCGTGGCGCGCCAATTCTCCGCCGCAAAGCGGAAATCCGCATAGCCGAGCGCGGCGGCCACCGCCACCGCGCCGAGGCTGGGCTCGCTGCCGAGCTTGTCGAGCTCGGCTTCGAACGCGTCGAGCACGCGCTGCTGTTTGCCGCGCTGGCGCTCGACCCAGTCCGGCGAGCGCTGCGCTTCGGGCCGCAGCCCTTCGCGCATGCGCAGCACGCCGGCGTCGCAGAACTGGTCGGCCATCGCTTCGAAGCGCAGATTGTCGAACCGCGCCGCGCCGCTGGGGATCAGCGACGGACCGTCCAGCGTGTCGAGATAGGCGGTGATGACGCGGCTGTCGAACAGCTGCATGCCGTCTTTGGTCTCGAGCGTCGGAATCTTCTGCAGCGGATTATGGGCCTGCAGCGACGTGTCGTTCCAGGGATCGATGAAGCGCCACTCGATGCTCTTCTCGACGCCCTTCTCGATCGCGAACATCCGCACTTTGCGGCCGAACGGCGTGGTGGCGCTGGTCCAGCAGATCATCAGAAACTGTCCTTCTGTTTGCGCAAGGCGGCGAAGCACGCGACCGCATCGGCGGTGCCGGTCCGGCGCTGCAGCTCGGGGTCGTCGGCGCGCAGGAACGGGTTGGTGGCGCGCTCGTCGCCGATGGTCGACGGGATGGTCGGCTTGCCCGCTTCCCGCAGCGCTTCGAACTCGGCGGCGCGTTTGACCAGCGCCGCATTGTCGGGATCGACATGCAGCGCGAACCTGGCGTTCGACAGCGTGTATTCGTGGCCGCAATAAACCCGCGTCGAGGCCGGCAGCGCGCGCAGCCGGCTCAGCGAATCCCAGAATTGCGGCGGCGTGCCTTCGAACATGCGGCCGCAGCCGAGCGCGAACAACGTGTCGCCCGCGAACACCGCCTCGCCGCGCTCGCTGAAAAAGGCGACATGGCCGCGCGTGTGCCCCGGCACCGCGATGGTCTGGAACTGCAGCGTGCCGATCGTGACCCGCTCGAGATCGTCGACATACTGGTCGGCGCCCGGAATCTCGCCGCGATTGCCGCGCGGCGCGATCAGCTTGGCCCCGTACTTCGCCACCAGCGGCGCGTCGCCTTCGATATGGTCGACATGGTGATGCGTGTTGAGGATGTGCGTCAGCTTCCAGCCGCGCTCGGCCAGCGCGCGCTCGACCGGCGCGGCGTCGCCGGGATCGACCACCACCACCGCGTCCGATCCGGGATCGCGGAACAGGTAGACGTAATTGTCCTGCAGGGCCGGAACGATGTGGACGTCGAGAGTCATAGTTTGTGCTCCGGTACGCCGAGCGCGTCGGCGAGGCGTGTGGTGGCGCTGCCGCGCGCCAACGGTTTCGGCTGGGACGCAGCGGGCGCCCAGCCGGTCAAATGCAGGATTTCGAAGGTCGCGCGCGTGCGGCCTTGTTCGTCGCCGTGGCTGGCGCGCATGCGGGCGAGCGCATCGAGCAGGACGGCGCGCGTCAGCGGCGGCGATTTCTCGGCCAGGGCCGAGGTCTCGCCCATGCAGCGCAGATCGGCGAACAGGTTCATCGGCTCGCGATAGAGCACCGGCACGGTCTCGCGGTCGGCGACCGGCAGCGCAAAGCCGGCGCGCTGCAGCAGCCCGGCCGCGTCGCGTATGTCGGCGAAGGGCGAAATCCGTTGCGCCGCGCCGCCACGCAGCGCGAGTTCGGCGCCGAGCAGCGCCTGCCGCAACTCGTGCAAGGTGGTGCCGCCCAGCATGGAGGCCAGGAACAGCCCGTCGGGCACCAGCGCGCGACGGATCTGCAGCAACGCACCGGGCAGGTCGTTGACCCAGTGCAGCGCCAGGTTCGACACGACCAGATCGAAGCGGTGATCGGCGAGCGGCAGCGCTTCTTCGTCGGCGACGAAATCGGGTGCGGAGTCGGCGATCAGATCGGCGACGACGATCTGGTCGATGCGGCCGGTCTCGGCCAGCGCGGTTTCGAGCGCGGTGCCGCGGCGTCCCAGCACCAGCGCGCGCGAAAATCGGCGCGTCGTGTCGGTGACGCGGTCGGCGATCGCCTGCGCCGCGTGGCGCAGCAGAAAACCGCTTTGCGCGTCGGGCTGGGCCAATGTCGCCCAGGCGCGCGCACGACGCTGCCGGACCAGGCGGCGATCGAACACGCGCATATTCTCTGGCAGCTTGTCGGAAGCGCTCATCCGGTCCGACCATACCGGCCGCGACCCGGGCGGCAAGCGCCGCTGCCGGGACTCTGTTCTACAGGAGCGGTATGCGTCCATTCCTGGGCCAGGTCGGCGGCGCGCGCGACACGTTCGCCGCGCTGGCGCGCTGGGGACTCGACCTGGTGTTGCCGCCGAGCTGTCTTGGCTGCCGCGTCGCGATCGACCGGCCCGGCCTGTGCGCGTCGTGCTGGCGCCGGCTGACATTTCTGGCGCCGCCCTGGTGCGCGTGCTGCGGCCTGCCGTTCGAACAGACGCTCGAGCAGGGCGCGATCTGCGGCGGCTGCGCGGGCGCGCCGCCCGAATTCGACCGCGCCCGCGCGGCGCTCGCCTATGACGACACGTCGCGCCCGCTGCTGCTCGCCTTCAAACATGGCGACCGGCTGGAGGGCGTCGCGATCTTCGCGGCGTGGCTTGCCGCCGTGCTGCGCGACCGGCTCGACGAGATCGACCTGATCGCGCCGGTGCCGCTGCATCGCTGGCGCCTGTGGTCGCGGCGGTACAACCAGGCGGCCGAGCTGGCGCGCGCGCTGGGCCGGCGCACCGGTCTCGCATGCGATCCGCGCCTGCTGCTGCGCAAGCGTGCCACGCCCAGCCAGGGTGGCCTGTCGGCGGCCGGGCGGCGGCGCAATGTCGCCGGCGCCTTCGCGCTTCGGCACGGCGCCGACATTGCCGGCCGTCGCGTGCTGCTGGTCGATGACGTATTCACCACCGGCGCCACGTTGGATGCATGCGCCCGCGCGCTGCGCCGGGCCGGCGCCGCGCGGGTCGAGTGCGTGGCCTTGGCGCGCGTGATTCGGAGCTGACCGCCGATCCGGCGCCGAAGGCGCTGCCGCATTTCAGCTCTGCGGAATGGGATGAAATTCAGGGTCGCCTTCGGCGACAGGGGCCACATACTCTACCGCTATGGCCAAGATCGAAATCTATACCAGCCCCTGGTGCGGCTACTGTGTCCGCGCCAAGAAGCTGTTGCAGACCAAGGGCGTCGAATTCATCGAGATCGACGTCGAAGCCGAACCGCGGCGCAAGCCCGAAATGGTCCAGCGCGCCCATGGCGGCCGCACCGTGCCGCAGATCTTCATCGACGATCGCCATGTCGGCGGCTCGGACGACCTGCACGCGCTCGACGCGCGCGGCGAACTGGATCTGTTGCTCGCGTGAAGCACCGCGCATGAAACAGCGTGTCGCGCTGGTACAGATGAATGCGGGGCCGGCGCTCGACGCCAACCTCGCCTTCGTCGCCGATCAGATCCGCCGTGCCCGCGATCGCGGCGCCGCGTTCATCGCCACGCCCGAGAATACCGGCGCCATGGTGCAGGGACGCGACAAGGCGCTCGCGGTCAGCGACATCGAGGCCAATCATCCCGGCCCGGCGCTGTTTCAGGAACTCGCGCTCGAAACCGAGGCGTGGCTGCTGGCGGGTTCGTTCGCGATCCTGCGCGACGACGGCATGCTGGCGAACCGCTCCTATCTGGTGGCGCCGAGCGGTGCCATCGCCGCGACCTACGACAAGATCCATCTGTTCGATTTCGTCGCGCCCGACGGCGCGTCCTATCGCGAAAGCGCGACCTATGCGCCGGGCACCTCGGCGGTCGTCACCGACACCGACCTCGGGCGCGTCGGTCTCACCATCTGCTACGACGTTCGCTTCGCTGCGCTGTACCGCTCGCTGGCCAAGGCCGGCGCCGAAATCATCAGTGTGCCCGCCGCCTTCACCGTGCCGACCGGCGAAGCGCATTGGCACGTGCTGCTGCGTGCCCGCGCCATCGAAACCGGCGCTTTCGTGCTGGCGCCGGCGCAGACCGGCACGCATGACGAAGGACGGCGCACCTACGGTCATTCGCTGATCGTCGCGCCATGGGGCGAGGTGCTGGCCGACGGCGGCACCGAGCCCGGGCTGGTCGAAGCCGAACTCGATCTCGATCGCGTCGCCGAAGTCCGGCAGCGACTGCAGAGCCTGCAACACGACCGCGAGTTCGAATTGCCGCCTTGAGGCCGCATCATTGGCCTCTGCGTTCGTTTCATTTACCTTCCGCTTAGCTTTCCAGTCTCACCCTGTTCACATCATGATCGTCTACGAACTCCGCTGCGCCGCAGAACACGGCTTCGAAGGCTGGTTTCGCAACGCCGACGCCTTCGACGCACAGGCGGATTGCGGCCAGGTCGAATGTCCCGTCTGCGGCTCCCACGACGTGCGCAAGGCGCCGATGGCGCCCCGTATTTCCAAGAGCGCCGCCGAACGCGAGACCGCCAAGCGCATGCACGACAAGCTCAACGAGCTGTGCCGGCAGGTCGAACAGAAATGCGTCTATGTCGGCAGCGATTTCGCCGAACAAGCGCGCAAAATTCATTACGGCGAAGTCGAACACCGCGACATTTACGGCGAGACGACGCCGGACGAAGCCGAGTCGCTGCGCGACGAAGGGGTCAGCTTCGCCGCGATCCCCTGGGTGACGCGCGAGGACGCCTGACCAGCGCTGCTGCGTCGGCTTAGGTGAGCAATCGCGGGCCCGTGCCCTCGGCAGCCAGCCGGTCCTCCGGATTGCGCAACGGGCAGCGCTCCATCGACAGACAGCCGCAGCCGATACAGTCGCCCAGCTGATCGCGCAGTCCCTTGAGCTGCGCGATGCGGGCATCGAGATCGTTCTTCCACACCGACGCGAGGCGCTCCCAATCGGCCGGTGACGGCGGCCGGTCGAATGGCAGCGCGTCGAGCGCGCGCTTGATGTCGGCGAGCGGAATCCCGGTGCGCTGCGCCACTTTGATGATGGCGACGCGCCGCAGCATGCCGCGCGGAAAGCGCCGCTGGTTGCCGTCGCTGCGCAGGCTGCGGATCAGCCCTTTGGCTTCATAGAAATGAATTGCCGAGACCGCGACGCCGCTGCGCCGGGCCAGTTCGCCAACGGTCAGAAACGGAACGGCAGGGGCAGGTGGGGCCTGAGCCATGTTCGGTGCTTGACCTCAACTTTGGTTGAGGTTGTAGACGGGTGCTCCCTGCATCGCAATCAAGAGAGCAATCGTGGCCCAGACCGCCCCGCAAACCAGCGCCGAGCTGCTTCCCAACGGCAAGCGCACCGTGTCGATTTTCAATCGCCGGATGGCCTACGAAGACTCGGGCCGCGGCGATCCGATCGTGTTCCTGCACGGCAACCCGACCTCGTCCTATCTCTGGCGCAACCTCATCCCGCATGCGCGCCCGTTCGGCCGCTGCATCGCGCCCGATCTGATCGGGATGGGTGACTCCGACAAACTGCCGAACCCGACCGCCCAGTCGTACCGGTTCGTCGAGCACCGCCGCTATCTGGACCGATTTTTCGACACGCTCGGCTTGAACCAGCGCGTCACGCTGGTCGTGCACGACTGGGGATCGGCGCTGGGCTTCGACTGGGCCCGGCGCAATCCGGACGCGGTCAAGGCGATCGTCCATATGGAAGCGATCGTCGCGACGATGGAATGGGCCGACATGCCCGCCCCGGTGTAGCCGCGATTCCGCGCCGTTCGCTCGGACGAAGGCGAAGAACTGGTGCTGCAGCAGAATATTTTTCTCGAGCAGAGCCTCGTGCGCGGCACGATGCGGCCCTACACCGACGCCGAACTGGCGGAATATCGCCGGCC
>JAQGIE010000238.1 GCA_028291365.1 Rhodospirillales bacterium | reverse complement strand
CGATCTGGTCAAAATAGAGATCGGCCTGGAACAGCGCGCGCGCAATGCCGCGCTGCGAGGGTTCGCTCGGAAACAGGCGGTCTTCGTGCAGGACGAGCGGTCTGGCCATGGGAAGGTCCCAAATTGGTAACCGGTGTCAACGAAGCGCGCAAGCGGCGGCGGCATCAGCCGTCGCGCTGCGGCGCGGTCGATTGGCGAACCACCAGGGTGGGCGAAACTTCCGGATGTTCGATCCGTTCGCGCAAGCCCCCTTCGATCAGCAGCTTGGTCGCGGCGATGCGGCCCATCTCGCGGATCGGCAGCAGCACCGAGGTCAGCGGCGGCCACACTTTCGAACAGATCGCGCTGTCGTCGAAGCCGACCACCGACAGGTCGCGCGGAATTTCCAGCCCGGCGTCGCGAGCGGCGCGATAGACGCCCGCCGCCATTTCGTCGTTGCCCGCGAAGATCGCGGTCGGCGGCGGATCCATCGCCAGCAGCTTTTTGGCGCAGGCGATACCGGAGTCGAACGTGTAGGCGCCTTCCTTGACGTATTTGGGCTGCAGCTTGAGGCCGCGATCGGCCAGGCCCTGCGCGAAACCGCGACGGCGCTCGTGCGACGAACGGAACATGTCGGGGCCTGAAATGAAGGCGACGCGACGATGGCCGAGATCGGCGAGATGGCGCGCCGCTTCCGCCGCGCCGCGATGATCGTGCGTCACCACCATGCGCGCGGGCTCGTCGAGCGCGATCGAGGCGATGCGGGTGTAGGAGCAGCCGACTTCTTTCAGCGCGCGGTTCAGCTCCTCGTCTTCCGAGACCGAAGGCGGCAGCACGACGCCGAACAGTTTCTGTCGTTCAACGAAAGAACGCACGTCGGCGATGAAGTTGGGTTGGCGCCGGTTGCAGGGATGGACGATCAGCTCGAAACCCAGTTCGCGCACGGCGTCGAGAATGCCCTGCTGCATGTCGATGACGTATTGGCTCGACGGGTTGTCATAGACGAGCCCGATCAGGAACGACCGCCGGAAGGCCAGGCCGCGCGCCTGCGGATCGGGCGTATAGTCCAGCTCCGACATGACGGCGGTGATCCGTTCGCGCGTCTCGCCGCGCACGAAGGGCGAGTCGTTGATGACGCGCGACACGGTCTTTTTCGAGACCTTGGCCAGGCGCGCCACGTCATTGATGGTCGGCCGGCGGCTATGCGCCGGTTCGGACTCGCCGCGCGGCAACTCGCGTTTGGACGCGGTTTTTCGGCCCTTCGTCACGTCGGCGATCGCCAGACTGTCATCGGAACTGTTTAGCCCTGTTCGGCCCGGGTCACCATCTTTGTCCCGGGGACAGGCTGGTGCCACACCCCTTCCAACACCGCAATGCGCCCGGTTACCCTGCGGCCCATGCCGCATCGCATCCACCCCGCCGCCGCGGCCGGCGCGCCGCCCCGGCCCGAAGCACTCGGCGAGCGCGAGATCGCGCCGGGCGAGCACGGCGTCACGCGATGAGCCAGCGTCTTTCGCGCGCCACGCTGAATTCGCTCGCAGCCTCGGTTCATCGTCCCGCCTATGACCTCGACAAAGTCGAGATCGGCCCGCGCATATCGGCCCCGGCGCGTTCCACCGCGCGCATCAGGCCTGGTATTTCGACGCGTTGCTTCAGCGCGATCCGCGCTGGGCCGTGGCCGCGATTGCGCCGCGCAGCCGCGATGTGCGCGACGCGCTCGCGCCCCAGGACGAGCCTTACGTGCTGGCCGAGCTCGACGCCGAGATCTCGTACCGCGTGATCGGCGCGCTGCACGAGCTGCATGTCGCATCGGAAGATCTCGACGCGAACACCGGCGATTCGATCGGGTGGCCGGCATCGGCCCCGGGCGGGAGCCCTCGCTTTTGGCTTTGCATTGAAGATGACACCGGTTTCCTATAGAGACGAGCGGACAAGAAAGGGCAGATCGCCCGAAGGGTAGCGGCATGCAGCAAGAATGGACGCAGGATCGGGACGGCACGGCGCGCGCCATCGCCGAGCGATTCGTGCGGGCACGACGCGACGCGACGTCGCTTTCCGCCTATCCCGGTCCGCTGCCGCCGGATCTCGATACTGCGTACCGGGTGCAGGATCACGCGATCGCGCAACTCACCGACAAGCTGGTCGGCTGGAAGGTCGGGCTGATCGCCCCTGCCCTGCGGGCGCAATACGGCATCGATCGTCTCGCCGGCCCGATCTTCGCGCGCAATCTGCGCCACGCCAATGCGAGCGAAATCGTCGACGCGCCGGTGTTCGTCGGCGGCTTCGCCGCGGTCGAAGCCGAATTCGTCTATCGCCTCGGCGAAGATGCGCCCGAAGGTAAAATCGAATGGAGCGACCGCGAGGCGCTCGCGCTGGTCAACGCGCTGCATATCGGCATCGAAATCGCCGGCAGCCCGTTTGCCGGGATCAACGATCACGGTCCCGCCGTGACCGCGTCGGACTTTGGCAACAACGGCGGACTGTTGCTCGGCCCCGCCATCACGTCGTGGCGTTCGCGCAGCAACGATGCGCTGCACGCCGAAACCTTCATCGACGATAAGCCGGCCGGCACCGGCTCGGCGGCGAACCTGCCGGGTGGCCCCGTTGCGGCGTTGCGGTTCCTGCTGGCGCATTGCGCGCGCCGCAACCGTCCGCTCAAGGCGGGCGACCTGATCACGACGGGTGCCGCGACCGGCATCCATGAAATTCGCGCCGGCCAAACCGCGCGCGTTGAATTCGGTAGCGACGGCACGATCCGTTGCCGCGCCACCGAAGCCCGAAAGACGGCGGGCGAAGCCGCCGCGTAAGGGTCTGGGAGGAATGCTGGTTCGCGAACCAACGCGGATCAAAAGAAGAGGGCGCGAGTGATGGATTCGGAATCCCCGGCCGTGACGATGCGCGTCGGCCGCTATCGCTGGGTCATTTGCGGGCTGCTCTTTGCCGCCACCGCAATCAACTATGTCGATCGCCAGATCATCGGCGTGCTCAAGCCGACACTGCAGGCCGAGTATGGCTGGAGTGAAATCGACTACGGCGACATCATCTTCTGGTTTCAGGCCGCCTATGCGCTTGGCTATGTGAGTTTCGGGCGCGTCGTCGATCGCGTCGGCGCGCGCACCGGCTACGCGCTCGCGGTCAGCATGTGGACCGTGGCGCACATGGCGCATGCCGCCTGCACCAGCCTGGGCGGTTTCATGGCCGCACGGTTCGCGCTCGGCCTCGGCGAAGCAGGAAATTTCCCCTCGGGCCTGAAAGCGGTCGCCGAGTGGTTCCCGAAAAAGGAACGCGCGCTGGCGGTCGGCATCTTCAACGCCGGCGCCAATGTCGGCGCCATCATTACGCCGCTGATCGTGCCCGTGATCACCATCTCGTTGGGATGGCGCGCGTCGTTTCTGATCACCGGCCTGTTCACGGTCGTGTGGCTGGTGGCGTGGTGGACGATGTACCGCCGGCCGCAGGCGCATGTGCGCGTCAACGCGGCCGAGCTTGCGCTGATCCAGAGCGATCCGCCCGACCCGGTCACGCCGATTGCGTGGACGCGCCTGCTCAAGGTGCGCGAGACCTGGGCCTATGCCGCGGGCAAATTCCTGATCGATCCGATCTGGTGGATGTTCCTGTTCTGGCTGCCCGACTTTTTCGCCAAGCGGCACGGGCTCGATCTCAAGACCTACGGACCGCCGCTGGTGGTCGTCTATATCCTGTCCGACGTCGGCAGCATTTTCGGCGGCTGGTTGTCGTCGTCGCTGATGAAGCGCGGCGTGAACCTGTCGGCAGCACGCAAATGGGCGATGTTCGTCTGCGCCGTCGCGGTGCTGCCGATCATGGGCGCGATGTATATCGACAATCTATGGATGGCGGTGCTGGTGGTCGGCCTCGCTACCGCGGCGCATCAGGGTTTCTCCTGCAACCTCTACACGCTGCCATCCGATCTATTCCCGCGCCGCGCGGTCGCATCGGTGGTCGGGATCGGCGGCACTGCAGGCGCGATCGGCGGCATGCTGATGGCGAAATATGCGGGCTGGGTGCTCGACGCGCTCGGCAGTTACACGCCGATCTTCATCGTCGCGGGCACGGTCTATCTGCTGGCGCTGCTGGTGGTGCATCTTCTGTCGCCGAACTACGCGCCGGCAAAGGTCGAATAGCCGCGCAGAATGCCCGCGCCAAACGTCAGTTCAGCAAATCAATTCGCAATCGCGCCAAGCTCTTCGACCTGACGGATCGCCTGCAGCACGCGATCCCATTCCTCGGCCCGTTCCAGCTCGTCTTCGGCCAGCGCGAGACGAACCTGCTGCAGCGCACAGGTCTGCGCCTCACCGCCGCATTTGCCGAGCAGCACGAAGGCCGCCAGCCAGAAGGGCCGGTCCTCGATTGTCAAACCAACCGACGCTGTTTCGTCGTCCAGATAGCGATCGGGTCTTTCCTCGACCGCTGCTATCCGTGCGTTTCGTGCGCCCATCGTCATCTCCGTCAGAAAAAACCCTTTCGCAGAGCGAGCGGTGCAAGTGGCGCGCCAGCGCGCGGTGCCAAGTCCGGCGGAAACCCGCCAAGTTAGCGCGCAAAACACGACATCTCCCCGCTTGTTCCCCCGGCAGCCCCGGTTCCATAAGATCGATCCATGATCATTTGTATCGGCGAGGTCCTCGCCGCCGACGCGCTGCACGAGATTGCATCCCTGCTCGAAGATGCGTCCTTTATTGAAGGACGCAGCACGGCCGGATGGGCGGTGCGCGACGTCAAACATAACCTGCAGCTCTCCGCCAAGGCGCCGCAACATGCGCGTGCCACCGAGATCGTGCGCGCTGCTTTCAAGGGCAATGCGACATTCCAGTCCGCCGCGCTGCCGCGCGCGCAGACGCCGCTGCTGTTCAGCCGTTCCGAAGCGGGCATGGGCTATGGCGCGCATGTCGACAATGCGGTGATGGGCGATCCGCCGCTCCGCACCGACCTCGCCTTCACCTTGTTCCTGTCGTCGCCCGCAGCCTATGACGGCGGCGAGCTGGTGATCGACGATGCCGGCGGCGAGCAGGAATTCAAATTGCCCGGCGGTTCGATGGTGCTCTATCCGGCGACGACGCTGCATCGTGTCGAACCCGTGCGCAGCGGCAGGCGCAACGTCGTTGCGGGCTGGGTGCAAAGCCTGGTGCGCGATCCGCGCGCCCGCGAGATGTTGTTCGATCTCGACCGGACGCGCCGCGCGCTGTTCGAACGCGACGGCAAGTCGGAACAGTTCGACCTGCTGACCAAGACCTATTCCAACCTGCTGCGCATGTTCGCCGAGACCTGAAACAAATGACCGAAGCCTATCTCGTCGCCGCCACGCGTACCGCCGGCGCCCGCCGCGGCGGCAAGTTCAAGGACCAGCATCCGGTCGATCTCGCCGCCGCGGTGCTGAACGAGCTGCTCGCACGCACCGATGCCGACCCGGCGCTGGTCGAGGACGTGATCCTCGGCTGCGTCAGCCAGGCGGGCGAGCAATCGACCAACGTCGCGCGCAACGCGGTGCTCGCATCCGGCCTGCCCGAAACGATTCCCGGCACCTCGATCGACCGGCAATGCGGTTCGTCGCAACAGGCGCTCCAGTTCGCGGCGCAGGCGGTGATGTCGGGCACGATGGACGTGGTGATCGCAGGCGGCGTCGAAAGCATGAGCCGCGTGCCGATGGGCATGCCGCATGCGATGCCCGCCGCGCAGGGACTCGGCACCTATAAAAGCCCGCGTCTCGAAGCGCGCTATCCCGGCATCCAGTTCAGCCAGTTCGACGGCGCCGAAGCGATTGCCGAGACCTTCGGCTTCACGCGCGAGGCGATGGACCAGTTCGCCCTCGACAGTCATCGCAAGGCCGCCGCCGCGACCGGCGCGAAACGGTTCGAGGCCGAGATCCTGCCGATCGACATCGACGGTGTTCCGCACGCAATCGACGAAGGCATTCGTGCCGACACCAGTCTCGAAGCGCTGGGCGGGCTGAAGACGCTGCGCGAAGGCGGCCGGGTCACGGCGGGCAATGCCAGCCAGATCTGCGACGGTGCGTCGGGCATTCTGGTCGTCAATGCGCGCGGCCTGAAGGCGCTCGGCGTCGAGCCGCTGGCGCGCATCCATCATATGAGCGTGCTGGGCGGCGATCCCGTCACCATGCTCGACGTGCCGCTGGCCGCGACCGAGCGGGCGCTGAAACGCGCCGGCATGACCGTCGACGATATCGACCTGTTCGAGGTCAACGAAGCGTTCGCCTCGGTGCCGATGGCATGGCTGCGAGCGACTGGTGCCGATCCGGCGCGCCTCAACGTGCATGGCGGCGCCGTCGCGCTCGGCCATCCGCTCGGTGCGTCCGGCACCAAGCTGATGACCACCCTCCTCTACGCCCTACGCACGCACGGCAAACGCTACGGGCTGCAGACGATGTGCGAAGGCGGCGGACTCGCCAACGTCACCATCGTCGAACGGCTGTAAGCGGAAGAATTTACCGCAGGGTCCTGGTAGCGCGGCTTAGTAACCGCTGGCCATCGCGGCCGGCCGCTCCGCGTCTCTCGCCTCGGCGACCGCGCGCTGCATGGCGGTGCGCAGCAGCGCGACGTCGTTGCCCGGCGTGACCAGGTTGAATCCTTCCCGGGCACGCTGCGCCGCGCCGGCTCCGCCGGAACAGAAAATGCCCGTGAGCAGTCCGGCAGCTTCGGCGGTCCTGCGGATATGTTCGATCCGTCCGATCACGTAGGGATCGTCATGTTCGGGTTTCGGTGCACGACCGAGCGCCAGCGCCAGGTCGTTGGGCCCGATGAAGATGCCGTCGAGCCCCGGCGTCGCCACGATCGCATCGAGATTGTCGATCGCCTCTTCGGTTTCGATCATCGCCAGTACCAGGATGGCGGCGTCGGCGCCGCTCAGATAATCCAGCCCGCCATAGAGCAGGCCGCGCGCCGGGCCGAAGCTGCGATTGCCGGCAGGTGGATAGCGGCACGCCGCAACCAGGCGCTCGGCGTCCTGGCGCGTCGAGATCATCGGACAGATGACGCCGTAGGCACCGCCGTCGAGCAATTTCATGATCTCGGACGGCTCGTTGCGCGACGGACGCACCAGCGGCACCGCGCCGGTGGTCGAAATCGCCTGCAGCATCGGCAGCGCGCTTTCGAAGCCGATCATGCCGTGCTGCAGATCGATCGTGACCGCGTCGAAGCCCTGATGCGACGTGACTTCAGCTGCGTAGGACGACGGAATCGACAGCCATGCGTTGAGGATCAGCTTGCGCTCGGCGCGGAGCGCATGCAGGTGGTTGCTTCGCATCAGGGAACCTCGGAGGAGCACGAAGGGCGGCGGATGGCACATTGACAGGCCGCGGCCAGCTTTCAATGGTGTGGGCATGATGGTCCATGACGAACATACCGAGATCCGCGAGTCCGTCCGGCGTCTCTGCGCGCAATTCCCGGCCGCCTACTGGCGCGAGATGGATCGTGAGCGCGCCTATCCGACCGCGTTCGTCCAGGCGCTGACCGAGGCCGGCTTTCTCGCCGTGCTGATCCCCGAGGAATATGGCGGCAGTGGCCTGGGGCTGGGCGCCGCGGCGGCAATTCTCGAGGAAATCCAGAAGAGCGGCGCCAACGGCGCGGCGTGCCACGCGCAGCTCTACATGATGGGCACGCTGCTGCGGCACGGGTCCGAAGAACAGAAGCGCAAATATCTGCCCGGCATCGCCTCGGGCGCGCTGCGCATGCAGGCGTTCGGTGTCACTGAGCCGACCAGCGGCACCGACACCTCGGCGCTGAAAACGGTGGCGCGGCGCGACGGCGATGTCTGGCGCGTGAGCGGCCAGAAAGTCTGGACCTCGCGCGCCGAATATTCCGACCTGATGCTGGTGCTGGCGCGCACGCGCCCGCCGCGCGAAGGCAAGAAGCCCGCCGACGGGCTCTCGGTGCTGCTGCTCGATATGCGCGAGGCCGGTGCGGGCCTGACCATCCGCCCGATCCGCACCATGATGAATCACTCCACCACCGAAGTGTTTTTCGACGACGTGCCGGTGCCGGCCGAGAATCTGATCGGCAACGAGGGCGACGGGTTCAAATATATTCTGAGCGGCATGAACGCCGAACGCATCCTGATCGCCGCCGAGTGCATCGGCGACGCGCGCTGGTTCATCGACAAGGCGGTGAACTACGCCAAGGAGCGCGAGGTCTTCGGCCGCCCGATCGGCCAGAACCAGGGCGTGCAATTTCCCATCGCGCGCGCCTACGCCGCGACCGAAGCGGCGGCGCTGATGGTGCAGCAGGCGGTTGCGAAATACGAAGCGGGCGAGAATGTCGGCGCCGAAGCCAACATGGCCAAGCTGCTGGCGGCCGACGCGTCTTGGCAGGCCGCCGATATGTGCGTGCAGACGCATGGCGGCTTCGGCTTTGCCGAGGAATACGACGTCGAGCGCAAATTCCGCGAAGCGCGCCTGTACCAGGTGGCCCCGATCTCGACCAACCTGATCCTGTCCTATCTCGGCGAGCACGTGCTCGGCCTGCCGCGGTCTTACTGATTGTTCAAATCGTCATGCCCAGCCTGCCCCGGACGGGCTCCAGGGGCGGGCATGAC
The DNA here is from genome assembly GCA_028291365.1 of Rhodospirillales bacterium. Classification (GTDB taxonomy): domain Bacteria; phylum Pseudomonadota; class Alphaproteobacteria; order BOG-932; family Roseiterribacteraceae; genus Roseiterribacter. The sequence goes on along the minus strand of JAQGIE010000238.1, from coordinate 10,340 downwards.
GGTGTAGAGGCGAATATGCACAAACCGCTCTCCGACATTCTCGTCGTCGCGCTGGAACAGGCGGTCGCGGCGCCGTACTGCACCGCGCGGCTGGCCGACGCCGGCGCGCGCATCATCAAGATCGAGCGCGACGAAGGCGATTTCGCGCGCGGCTACGACCATGTCGTGCACGGCGAGAGCGCCTATTTCGTCTGGCTCAATCGCGGCAAGGAATCGATCACGCTCGACATCAAGAAGCCGGACGATGCGCGGCTGCTCGCCAACATGATCGCGCGCGCCGACGTGTTCGTGCAGAATCTCGCGCCCGGCGCCGCCGGGCGCGCGGGCTTCGGGTCGGATGCGTTGCGCGCCAGACATCCGCGCCTCATCACCTGCGATATCAGCGGCTACGGCGAGACCGGCCCGGGTGCCGACTTGAAAGCGTATGATCTGCTGGTCCAGTGCGAGTCCGGCCTGGCGTCGATCACCGGCGCGCCCGAAGGGCCCGGCCGGGTCGGCGTCTCGCTGGCCGATCTCGCCTGCGGACTCAACGCGCATGCCTCGATCCTGCAGGCGCTGTATGCGCGCGAGAAAAGCGGCGAAGGCGCCGGCGTCGCGGTGAGTCTATTCGATGGCATGGCGGACTGGATGACGGTGCCGCTACTGCACCAGGATTACGGCAACAAGCCGCCCAAGCGCGTCGGCCTCAACCATCCCAGCATCGCGCCCTACGGCGCCTATGCCAGCGGCGACGGCAAGCTGACCGTCATCTCGATCCAGAACGAGCGCGAATGGCGTTCGCTGTGCGTGAGCGTGCTGGGGACGCCCGACCTGGCCGACGATGCGCGCTTCACCTCGAACCATCTGCGCGTCGCCAACCGGCCGGCGCTAGACGCGGCGATCGGCGCAGTGGTCTGCGCGCTCACGCGCGCCGAGTTCGTCGAGCGGCTGCGCGCCGCCAACGTCGCGTACGGCGCGGTCAACGACGTCGCCGACCTGTCGGTGCATCCGCAGCTGCGCCGCGTGACGTTCGACACGCCGACCGGTCCCGTCTCGCTGCCGGCCCCTGCGATGCGCTGGCGCGGCGAAGGCGAAGCTTCGTTCGGCCCGACGCCGGCGTTGGGCGAGCACAGCGCCAAGCTGCGCGCCGAGTTTTCCTGATCAGTCTTTCAACGTCCGCACCACCAGCAAGGTCTGGAGGTGGGGCTTGAGCGCGATGCGGCCCAGATCGTCGACCAGAAAGCGCGTCAGCGACGCGGCGTCGCTCGCTTCGATGCGCAGCAGGTAATCGGCGTCACCGGCGACGAGATGGACTTCGAGGATCTGGGGCGCTTCGCGCAGCCATTCCTCGACCCGGCTACGTTCGGCGTTGCCGTTGGTCGACAGGCTGACCCGCACGAAACCGGTCACCGGCCGCGCCTCGGCATCGTCGATCAGGGCGCGATAGCCGCGGATCACGCCACTTTGTTCCAGCCGGCGCAGCCGCACCCCGCACAGCCGCGCCGAAATGCCGGTGGATTCGGCCAAGGCGCTGGTGGCGATGCGCGCATTGGTCCGCAGCACCGCGAGCAGCTTGCGATCGAGCGCGTCGAGTCGGATCCGGTCATCGTCCATGCGCGCAAGCTGGACCAGCCGGGCCGGCTCCGTCCAGTCAGCCGCGCGAGCGGCGCGATATGGCCGGCCTGACCTTGGCCGTCAGCCAGTTGGCGATCTCACGCCGGCGCTGGACCGGGTCGAGCACGGTGGCGCCGATGCCGTGGCTCGCGGCGAGGTCTTGGCGCGCGGGATCCGCCGCCAGCGCGCGCAGGTCGCTGACGGCTCGGTCCCGTGTGGCCGCATCGGCGAAGGTGCCGTCTTCGAGCAGCCTGTCGCCATAGCGAAGCATTACGGTCGCGATTTCATGCAGATCATATTCGGGATGGTATTGCGTGCCCCAGAACCCGCCGCCGCGCGAGATCTCGGCCGCCTGCACCGAAGAATGGCCGTTGTCCGCCAGCACGGTCATGGTGGCCGGTCGTCCGCCGATCTCGTCGCCATGGACCGCGATGGCGTCGAACCGGTCGGGCTTGCCCGCGAACATCGGATGGTTGCGCCCGGTGCCGTTCAACGTGATGTCGCGCGCCACGCCGAGTTCACGGCCGTTGCGCGCGGGAAGCACCGCACCGCCGGCCGCAACCGTCGCCACCTGCAATCCCCAGCAGCTTCCGAACACCGGCACGTCGGTGATGAAGGCGGCGCGCATCAGCTCGACCTGGCGTCGTACCGGCGGCTCGTCGAGCCATGCATTGAGCGCCGATCCGGTCCATACGATGCCGTCATAGTCGGCAAGACCGATCACGACCCCGGCATCGGCCGGGTGGACTTCGTCGATCGACGCGTCGGCCGCAAGATGCCGCAGCACGCCGGCATAAAATACCGAGGTCCCCTGTCCGCCGCAACTTTGATGCAGCGCGTTGGTCGCCCGCGTGTTGCCGTCGACGACCAGCAGTTTCATTTCCGGGCCGCTTCGAACGCGGCGTCGCGCAGCAGGGCTACGTCGCTCGTATAGCTGACGAAATTGTAGCCGCGCGCGAACAGCGCGTCCGGCCCGTGTCCCGGCCAGGCCGCGCCGCCAAGCAGTTTGCCCGACCGTTTGATGCGCGTTTCGGCGGTCTCGATCAGGTCGCGGACGGTCGGATGATCGTAGTCGCGCTCGTGGCCCGCGGTCGCCGACAGGTCGCCCGGCCCGATGAACAGCATGTCGATCCCGTCGACCGCGGCAATCTCGTCAATGGCGGCGACACCGTCCGGCGATTCGATCATCGCAATGATCAGCAGATTGTCGCTGATCGTCGCGGCATAGGAGTCCGCGTCCCTGCCCCACCCCGCAGCGCGCGAGAGCGAATATTGCATGCCTCGCTTGCCGCGCGGCGGGTACCGGCACGCCGACACCGCATGGCGCGCCTCGCTCGCGGATTCGACATTGGCCAGCAGCACGCCTTCGACGCCGGCATCGAGCAGGCGTTTCAGCTCGGATACGTCATTCTCGGCTGCGCGCGCCAGGATCGTGCTGTCGCCGGCGGTACGGATCGCGCGCATCGACGCGACGCAGGTTTCGATACTGGCGGCGCTGTGCTCGCGATCGAGAAGCAGCGCATCGAAGCCGGCGAGACCCATGATCTCGCCGTTGACGGGCGCGTCGCTGAACAGCCAGGCGGCGCGCAGCTTCTCGTTGCGGCGAAGCGCCGCCAGGAGCCGGTTGGGCCGGTACATGCGCGGCCGATTACTTCGCCGCGACCACCAGCACGGCAAAACCGGGCACGGCGCGCGCACCGAAATCGGTTGCGGGCGCACGGCCGACCGGAATGTAGACCTTGCCCGTCTTGGTATCGACCGCGCCGGTGTGCGCGCCCTGCGCCGTCGGCACTTGCGCGACGCGCTTCGGCGTTTTTCCCGAAAGATCGATTACGGTGAGATAGCCTTCGCTGCACGGCACGTAGGCGACGCGGCGCGCCTCGTCGATCAGCACAGCGTCGGGACCGCCCGCGATCTGGATCGTGCCGCGATCGGCACCGGTGGCGGCATCGATCACCTTGGCCACCCTGTTGTGGCAGGCCGAAATCAACAGGCCGCTCTTGCTGTCATAGGCGATGCCGGTCGGTTCCTTGCAGCCGGGCAGCTCGTACGAGCCGACCTGCTTGCGCGCAGCGATGTCGATGACGGCGATCTGGTTCTTGTCTTCGAGATTGACGAAGACCTTGCCCTTCCCGTCCGGCACGTTGCTTTCGAGAATGCCGGCGACCGGAATCGAACCAACCGCCTTCAGTTGCTTCGGATCGATCAGCGTCACGTCGGCGCTGACCGCCATCACGACGGCAAGACCGCTTGAAGGATCGTAGGACGTCGTTTCGGGCTGGCGGCCGACCGGCACTTCGCCTTTCACCGTACCCGTTGCACCATCGATGATCGTCGCGGTGTTGTTCTTGTCGGTGACGCCAAGCACGAGGCCGCCCGGCAACGATGCGATACCGCGCACGCGCTTGCCGTCGAGCGGGAACTGCGTCGTTTTCTTGCTGTCGAGATCGATCGCCAGGAATCCGTCGCTGCGGCCGATATAGAGACGCCGCGTATCCTGGTCGATGCCCGCGAACAGCCAGGCCCCTTCAGGTCCGTCGATCTGGTCGACGACCGTGTATTTCCCCGGCTTGGCATCGGCGGCGAACGCCCCGGTTGCAAGCAGGGCGACGAAAGAGGCAGCAGCAACAGCAGCGATACGCATCGACGACTTCCTTTTGTTAGTGCGGCGAACCCACCAGAGCGAAAGACCAAGACTTGCCAGCGCGGCCGCACCCACGCCGGTAACGAGCAACAGGCTGCGCAGCTTCGTGCCGCCGATCTGTGCGGTATGAACCGGGTATCCCCAGGCCGCGAAAGCGCCGTATCCCTGGTTGCGATGACGATCGTTGATCTGCGTCACCACGCCCGATCGCGGATCGAAATTCACGTCGCTGATCGGCGCGCGCAGCCCGTCATGTCCGTCGCGCAGGACCACACGCGACAGCGTGCCGGTTGCGCGATCGAAGCGCACTTCGCGCACATCGAGCGCGGGAAACAGTTGGTACGACAGCGCGAGGCGCGCTTCGTTGTCGATGGCGGTCCGCACGGGCGGCGTCGCCGCTTGCTTGCCCGGCGGCAGGAATCCACCGATCGCAAGCACGAAGCCGGTGATCACGCTGGGGATCAGCAGCAGGCCGATCACGACGCCAACCGTACGGTGCCAGCCATACAGCTTGGCTTGCGCAGGGCCGCTCGTCGGCAGGCGCAAATTACGCAGCAGGCGCCCGCGCCCTGGCCACCAGATCCAGCCGCCGGTAACCAGCAGCGAGGCGAGTGCAATCGCTTCGACACAGACGATGGCCCGGCCGAACTGGCCCATCGTCAGGTCCTCGTGAAAGACCCGTAGAAATTCGAGCGCGTTCGCGACCGCGCCCAATCGAACCAGATTGCTGCCGTCGCGGCCGACCGCGACCTGGAACTCGGTCCCCGCTTCGCTGAGATGAAACAGATACGCTTCGCGCGACGAGATGGGAAATTCGGCTTTGAGCGGCTTGGCGGCCGGATAGGCCGCCAGCACGGCCGCTTCGATCTGTGCGAACGGCGCGTCGACACCGCCATAGGCCGGCAGAGTCAGCGCGACGAGCTGCTCACGAAACACCAGCACGGTGCCGGACAGGAACTGCACCAGCAGAAACAACGCAGCGCCGAGCGCGATGCGGCGGTGCCAGCGAACCAGTTCCGCGCGCAGCGACATTGGTCTGGTCAGGCCGACGCCGACCGGAACGGACGGTCGTGCGACAGGCTTAGAATGCGGCTGCGCACTGACTTGAGATGATCGAGGTCGATATCGGCGGTGATGTAGCCGACCTCCTCCCCCGCATCGGCGATCACTTCGCCCCACGGATCGACAATCAACGAGTGTCCATAACTGCCGTGCCCAGGCCGGTAGGAACCGGTCTGGCCGGGCGCCATGACGTAGCAGCCGGTCTCGATCGCACGGGCGCGCAGCAGCACGTGCCAATGCGCAGCACCGGTGATGGGCAGAAACGACGATGGCACCGCCAGGATCTCAGCACCGGCCTTCGCCAGGTCACGGTAGAGATGCGGAAAGCGCACATCGTAGCAGATCGACAGGCCAAGTTTGCCGACCGGCGTATCCACCACGACCGCGCGGTCGCCCGGCACGTAGATCTCGGATTCAGTCGATGCCTTGTCGCCGACGACGCCGGTATCGAACAGATGGATCTTGTCGTACTGGGCGACGCGCCTGCCGGTATGGTCAAACAGGACGCTACGATTGGCGAGCTTGCCGCTCCTGTCGCGCGCCGTCATCGAGCCGGCGAGGATCCAGATCTGCAGCTCGCGCGCCAGCGCGGAAAAGTGGTCGGCGGCGTGATGCGCGTCGCTTGGTTGCGCGTAGCGCTGATAGGCTTCGGCGCCGTCGTCGCGAAAATCGACCACTTCCGGCATCGCGGCCAGCTTCACACCCTCTGCGTGCGCGGCGCGGATCATGCGTTCCGCGTCGGCCAGATTGCGCGCGACGTCGGGCCCCGAATTGGTCTGGAGGCAGGCGACCTTCGCCATCTCAGTGTTTTCCGTTGAAGGCGAACACGGTGCAGGATTCCGGCGACACGGCCAGCGTCGCATCGACGGAACCCAGATTCTCGACGGTCTCGAAACGCACCAGACGATCGCCGATCGACACCGAATACTGGTAGCGTGGTCCGAGATACTCGCGTTGCACGATGCGGCCGTGCAGCAGGTTCGGACGCGGGTCGGATTCGTGCACCAGATGCACTTCCTCCGGCCGCACCGACACGGTGACCTGGCGCCCCGGCGTGAGCTCGGGCGAAGCGGACACCGACAATGTCTGCCCGTCAGGGAGAGAAACGAGCGCGACATTGCCGGTGACGGTTGCGACGGTGCCCGACAGGAAATTGCTGCCGCCGATGAAGTCGGCAATGAAGGGCGTCGCAGGGTCCTGGTAGATTTCCTGCGGCGTGCCGACCTGCATGATGCGGCCGCCATCCATCACCACGATGCGGTCCGACAGCGACAGGGCTTCGGTCTGGTCGTGGGTGACGAAGATCGTGGTGATGTTCAACTGCGATTGAAGCTGTTTCAGCCAGCCGCGCGCGCGCAGCCGAAGCTTGGCGTCGAGATTCGACAAGGGCTCGTCCAGCAACAGCAGGCTCGGCCGGAAGACCAGGGTACGCGCCAGCGCGACGCGCTGCTGCTGCCCGCCCGAAAGTTCGTGCGGATAGCGCTGCGCGTACGATTCCATCTCCACGAGCGCCAGCGACTTCTCGACTTCCGCCGCGATCTGCTTCTTCTTCACGCCGCGCACGCGCAGCGGGAACGCAACATTGTCGGCCACCGTCATGTGCGGCCACAGCGCGTAGGATTGGAACACCAGCCCGCAATTGCGCGCCTCGGGCGGCACGAACAGGCCCGCCGAGCCGTCGAAGAATACGCGTCCGTCGAGCTGGATGCGGCCGCCGGTGGGGCGGTCGAGTCCGGCGATCGCGAACAAGGTCGTCGACTTGCCGCAACCGCTAGGGCCCAGCAACGTGATGAATTCGCCGTCCTTGGCTTCAAAGCTGATGCCGTCGACAGCGCGGACGTCGCCGAACTGCTTGGTCAGCCCGCTTACGCTGAGCTTAGGCATGCAGCTTCACTCCCAGAATTTTACGCGCAGCGAAAATGAAGATACAGGTCGCGACGAACTGAAGAACGCCGAGCGCGGCCGCCGGCCCGACCTCCCCGATGCCCCAGAACTCGAGCATCGAGATGCCGATCACTTCGCTGCCGCGCGTGTAGAGGAAGGTCGCGGCAGCGTATTCCTTGAAGAAGGACAGGAACATCAGCACGTAGGTCGAGAACAGGCCGGTCTTGGCGATCGGCAGCACGACACGGCGCACCGTGGTCCACCAATCGGCGCCGACCGAACGCGCGCTGCGGTCGAGATCGTTGTCGATCTGCAGTAGCACCGGCGACATAGCGCCATAGCCGGTTGGGATGTTGCGCATCGTAAAGGCGATGATGAGGATCCAGATCGTGCCGTGCAGCGGCGACAGAAGCGGGATCCACAACACCGCCCACAAGACGCCGAGACCTGCGATCATGCCAGGCACGGCACGCGGATAGAGCGCGATGAATTCGAGCGGCTTGCGCCACCGGAAATCCGAACGGTGGATCACCACCGTGACCAGCGCGATCAGCAACGTCGCCAGCGCGCCGCCAAGGCCCGCGATCAGGATCGAGTTGGTGATCGAGCGGATATAGATCGGGTTGCTGAAAATGATGTTGAAGTTGGCCCAGGTCAGCAGCTTCCACGGCGCCATCAACGGCGTCAGGAATTCGACGAAGGCACGCAGGACCAGGCCCAGCAGCGGCAGGCCAAGTCCGAAGACGAGATACGCGACCACCAGGCCTGCGGCGACGTAGCGCCACTTGCCAAGATCGAACGTCTTGGGACGCGAAGCTTTGCCGCGAATGGCGGTGAAGCGTGAGGCGTTGCGCAGCAGCCGTCCCTGGATCAGCACCAGTCCGGTGATCAGCAGCAGGAAGAACGCGGCGGCAGCGCCGAGCAGCCCGTAATCGGGCACCGAGCCACCGCGCGAATTGTAGAGATAGGTCGTGAAGAAGATCATGCGCGCCGGTCGGCCGAAGATCAGCGGGATCGACAGCAGCTCCAGCCCGGAAATGAAGTTCAGCATCGCGCTATAGACCAGCGCAGGACGAATGATCGGAATGATCACCGACCAGATGATGCGCGGCGGCTTGGCCCCCAAGGAACGGGCTGCATCTTCCATCGAGGCATCGATCAGGCGCAGCGAGCCGATGCAGAGAATGAATGTCAGCGGCGCGGCGAGGATCCCCGCCACCACCGACATGCCGGCCAGCGTGTAGAGGTTCCACGGAACCGTGCCGAACAGGTCGCGCATTTCGAGTGATATGTACCCGGCCGGCCCATACATGATGAACCAGCCGACCGACAGAACCAGCTGCGAGACATACAGCGGCAGCAGCATCGTGCCCGACACGAGCTGGCGCGCCGGCATGTTGGTGCGCGCCACCGCAATCGCGATGAACAGGCCGATCACGGTTCCGACGATGGTCGAGCCGAAGGCGAGGACCAGCGAATTGACCATCGCCGTCTGAAAATCGGGTGAAGCCAGGAAACGCCAATAGGCGTCAAAATTGAGCGTGCCGCCGCTTTCATAGATCGGCACCGACAGCAGCGACTGGTACAGCACCGGCACCAGCGGTGCGGCGACCAGGAACAGTGTGAAGAGCGCCAGCGAATACTGGATCAATCTCGTGCGCGGGAAGCGTTCCGCGCTGACTGCCGACGGGTCGAACCCGTCGGCGTCAAAGAAGCGGCTTGTACCCACGGTCACAGCTTGAACGTCTTCTTCCATCGGGTGAGGAACGAGGCGCTCTCGGTCACCATTGCGCGGTCATAGAGGATCGGGATCACGTTGTTCTCGCCGATCGCGTCAACGATCGCCTGGTAGGTCAGGAACGGTACTTCTTCCTTTTTCACGTCGGCGCGATACGGCGTCAGGCCCGACTTGCCGATCGCCACCTGTCCTTCATGCGAAAGCGCCCATTCGAGGAAGAGTCGCGCCGACGCCTTGCTCACTGCTTTCTTGGTGATCGCCATGCCGCGCACGAAGACCGGCGTGCCGTCTTCGATCAGGCTCCAGCCCAAAATCTTGTCGCGACCGGCTTCCGACGTACGGATGAAGGCCGACACACCCGACATGAAATAGGACGCCGAATATTCGCCGGTCGTCACTTTCTCGACCATCGAACCGCCGGCATTTTCCGGTCGCGAGACCGGGCCCAGCGCTTCGAGAATCTTCCAGCCGTCGTCGCCGCGCGCGTGCGTGTACTGCCAGTGCACCGCTTCGGCGAACGGATGGCCGGTTGCATCATAGGTCGTGATCTTGTTCTGGAACTTCTTGGGGTCCGTGGCGACGAGCTTGACCAGCTGCGCCAGCGATTTCGGCCGCTCGTTCTCAGGCAGAACCAGCTTGTTGTAGAGGATGATCAGCGGATCGGTCGAAAACGTGTAGACGCCCTTGAACGGCCGGCTCCATGCCGGCGCGGTCGCGCCCTCGGTCGCGTCGACCTCTTCGACCTCGCCCTTGTCGACAAACCTGATCCAGCTGGTCGGCGAGCCTGCGATGACGACGTCGGCACTGTGCTTGCCGGCAGCGCTTTCGGCGTAATAGCGCTCGAACGTTTCAGCCGGACCGATATCCAGCGCCTCGACCTTGATCCAGGGATAGCGTTTCGAAAACGCTTCGGTAATCCCCTTCCAGTTGTACGTGCCGACATTCGAATAGATCGAGAGATGTCCCTCGGTCTTGGATTGCGCGATTAACGCGTCGGTTGCGCCTTGGGCGTGAGCGTCCGGAATACAGGCACTCTGGGCGAACATGGCCGAAGCGGCGACCAGGCCACACAGCAGCGTGCGGCGCGGGAAAGAAAAATGTCGCGTCAAGAGAATGCCTCCACTCAGTAGCTGATGCCGTACTTGACCATGACCGTTCGGCCGGGCGCCTTGATGTAATTGTCGTTGGTGTTGAAGCCCTCGGAATAGTTCGAGAAATAATCGGCGTTGAACAGATTATCGATGCCGACCGACACGTCGCCGTAGCGGCCGAGCCAGAACTTGGCAGCGAGATCCGCCTGGAAGTACTCGTGCACGTGACCTTCGTGGAAACGGCCCGGCACGGTGTTGGGAAATCTGTTGCGGTCGCCCGAATACAGGCCCTGCAGACGGACCCAGCTATTCTCGGCGAAATTCCATT
>JAQGIE010000225.1 GCA_028291365.1 Rhodospirillales bacterium | reverse complement strand
CAACGGCGTCATCAACATCGTCACGCGCGATGCCTACGACACGCAGGGCGGATTGCTCGACCTGCGCGGCGGTCCCGACGAGAAGAGCGTTCAGGCGCGCTACGGCGCGCGGGTCGGCGACGCTGCCGTGCGCGTCTATGGCATGAGCTTCGAGCGCGGCCCCAGCTATCTGCTCGATGGCGGCCCCTCCGCCGCCGACGGCTGGATCGGTTCGCAGGGCGGCTTCCGCGCCGACTGGCACGGCCAGAACGATTCGCTGACGGTCAGTGGTGACGGGTATCGCACGCGGATCGAATCCGATCGCGGCCGCACCTGGGGCGCCGATCTGCTGGCGCGCTGGACGCATCACCTCGCCGGCACGGCCGGCACGGTCGAGCTGCAGGCCTATTACGACAGCAGCACGCGCAATGCGCTGCTGACGCTCGATTCCGAGCGCGTCTACGACGTGCAGCTGCAGCACACGTTCGACCTCGGCCGGAATCGCATCATCTGGGGCGGCGGCTATCGCCAGACCAACGATCGTTTCATCAACAACCTGAACCAGTTCGTGCTGGTACCGCAGGCACGCTGGTTCGACCTGGGCAATGTCTTCGCCCAGGACGAGATCAAGGTCACCGAGACGCTGCGCCTGATCGGCGGACTCAAAGTCGAGGCCAGCGCGCTGACCGGCACCAATTATATGCCGAGCGTTCGGCTCGCCTGGCAGGTCGACGAGCGAACCCTGCTCTGGAGCGCGGTGTCGCGCGCGGTGCGCACGCAATCGCGGATCGACAAGGATCTCGTCTTCCCCGGCTTGTTCGGCGGCGGCCCGGATTTCAAAGCCGAGAAGCTGATCGCCTACGAGATCGGGTATCGCGCCCGTCCGTTCGGTCGCTTCTCGCTCAGCGCGACGGCCTTCTATCACGACTATGACGACATCAGGACGACGTCGCTGGTCACCACCGGTCCGGCGCCGATCGTCTTTCTCAACGGACTGGCCGGCAAGACCTACGGGCTCGAAAGCTGGGCCACGCTCGACGTCAGCGATCAGTTGCGCCTGCGCGCCGGACTGACGGTGCAGCAGGCGCGGTTCGCGCTGCGTCCCGGCGCCAACGATCTCGTCGGCCTGCAGTCGCTCGGCGACGATGCCAAGAACCAGGCGTCGCTGCGCGCCGAATGGCGGCCGCGCGACGATGTCGACGCCGATCTCAACCTGCGCGAAGTCGGCGCGCTGCACCGCTACCACGTGCCCGCCTATGCCGAGGCCGATCTCCGCGTCGCCTGGCGGCCGACCGAGATCGTCGAGCTGTCGCTCGTCGGCCAGAATCTGCTCCACGACCGCCATGCCGAGACGATGACGCAGACGACCAGCCGCGAGCTTGGACGCAGCGTCATCGCCGGCCTGCGCTGGAGCTTCTGACATGCGGTTCGCGCGCCTCTTCAGCGCGCTGCTGCTGGCGATGTCGTTCGGCACCGCCACGGCGCAGAGCGACTCGCTCGAGCTCGCGGTCAAGGCGACCTATCTCTACAAGCTGACACCGTTCGTCGAATGGCCCGACCTCGCCTTCGCGAATGCGGCGTCACCGTTCCTGCTGTGCCTCGCCGGCAAGGATCCGTTCGGGCCGCTGCTCGACCAGGCGGTCGAGGGACAGCGGGTCGGCCAGCACGCCATCGAGATCCGTCGCCTCGTGCAGGTCGAGCGCACCAGCGGCTGTCACGTGCTCTATGCCGGCGGCACGCCGGCGCAGCCGGTCGATGCCATGCTGCGCGAGGTGCGCGGCACGCCGGTGCTGACCGTCACGGACGGCGCGCTGCCACCGGAATCCCGGGGCGTCGTGCATTTTGTCGTGCAAGGTGGACGGGTGCGATTCGAACTCGATGACCAGTCGGCCTCGTACAATCGGCTGACGCTCAGCGCCAAGCTGCTCAGCCTTGCCGTCGCGGTGCGCGCCCGTGCCTGACGCGATCGCCCGGGCCCGCCGTCGCGTCATCCAGCGCTGGCGCTTCGCACCGCGCGTGGCGCTGGCGATCGCCATCGTGCTGCTGCTCGCGGGCGCCGCGGTCGGCCTGCTCAACGAGCGGCTCTACGACGCGCAGAAGCTGCGCGAGCTCGACGTGCAGGCCCAGATCCTTGCCGGCAGCGTCACCGCGGCGCTGGCGTTCGACGACCAGCGCACGGCGCAGGAATATGTCAACGCGATGCACGCCAATCCCGAGATCGAGACCGCCTCGATCTACGACCAGCAGGGCAGGCTGTTCGCGAGTTTCGACCGCATGCTGCAACCGACCCCGCCGCGCCTGCCCACGCTCGCCGACCTGAAGCCGCGCGTCGGGCGTCTGCTGGTGCGCGCGCCGGTGGTGCAGCAGACGACGCAGCTCGGCACCGTGCTGCTGCACGCGGTCGGCGAGCCGTTGCCGCGCCGCGTCGCGCGCCATCTCGGCACCGCGCTGCTGATCGGCATGGCGGCGCTGGTGCTGGGGGTGCTGGGCGCCGCCCAGGCAGCGCTGACGCGCGTCAATCTCGATCTCGACGAACGCGCCCGCGAACTCGCGATCGCCAACAGCGAGCTCAAAGTGCAGATGCAGGAGCGCGAACGCGCCGAGGGGCGGTTGCGCGAAAGCCAGAAAATGGAAGCGCTGGGGCGGCTGACCGGCGGCGTGGCGCACGACTTCAACAATCTGCTGATGGTCGCCTCGGGCGGGCTCGAGATGCTCGACCGTCACACCGACATGGCGCGGCAACAGCGCATCAAGGACGGCATCCGCCAGGCCATCGATCGCGGCACCAAGCTGACGCGCCAGCTGCTGGCCTTTTCGCGCCGCCAGGCGTTGCAGCCCGAAACGATCGACCTGGCCGCCAAGCTCGAAAGCATGCGGCTGCTGATCGAACGGTCGCTGCGCGAAGATATTCGTTTCGATCTGCGCGTGCTGCCGGATCTGTGGCCGGTCCGCGCCGATCCGGGCGAGTTCGAACTGGCGGTGCTCAATCTCGCGGTCAATGCGCGCGACGCGATGCCCAATGGCGGTCTCGTCACCATCGCCGCCGAGGCGCTGCCCGATCTGCACGAGAACGACATCGAAGGCGACTTCGTGCGCGTGATCATGTCGGACACCGGCACCGGCATGCATGCCGACGTGCAGCGGCGCGTGTTCGAACCGTTCTTCACCAACAAGGAGGTCGGCATGGGCACCGGGCTCGGCCT
>JAQGIE010000197.1 GCA_028291365.1 Rhodospirillales bacterium | reverse complement strand
GACGATGCCGGCGAAAATGATCAGCGAAATGCCGTTGCCGATGCCGCGGCTGGTGATCTGCTCGCCCAGCCACATCAGGAAGACGGTGCCGGCGACCAGGGTCAGCGCCGTTTCGATGCGGAAGAACATGCCCGGGATCAGCACCGCCGAGGTGCCGCTCGCGCCGGTCATGCTTTCGATGCCGGTGGCCAGCCCGTAGCCCTGCACCAGCGCCAGCAGCACGGTCAGATAGCGCGTGTACTGGTTGAGCTTCTTGCGCCCGGCCTCGCCCTCTTTCTTGAGCGTCTCCATCGACGGCACGACCGCGGTCATCAGCTGCACCACGATCGATGCCGAGACGTACGGCATGATGTTGAGCGCGAAGATGGTCATGCGGTGCAGCGCGCCGCCCGAGAACATGTTGAACATGTCCAGGATGCCGCCGCGGCTTTGATTGAAGATGTCGGCCAGCACCGCCGGGTCGATGCCCGGCAGCGGGATGTAGGTCCCGACGCGATAGACGATGAGCGCAGCCAGCGTGAACCAGATGCGTTTGCGCAGTTCGGGGGCCTTGGCGAAGGCACCGAAATTCAAATTGGCGGCGAGCTGCTCGGCGGCGGAAGCCATGGTGACCTTCGAGTAGCGAGGATCGCCGCCCCTAGCAATCTTTGGGCGACAATCCTGGAGAGGTAAGACGCGAACGCCCGACGCGAAAGGTCGGGCGCTCGACGAACTACATAGGGCCGACAGCGACCCGAAGCGAGATCAGGCCGAAGCCCGGATCAAGCAGCGGGGGCTTCTGCTTCGACCTTGGGCAGCGTGACGGTACCGCCGGCCTTTTCGACCGCTGCGATGGCCGCCTGGCTGGCGCCGGCGACGTCGATCGTCACCTTGGCCGTCAGGGCACCCTTGGCAAGCAGGCGGACGCCGTCGCGCACCCGGCGCAGCACGCCGGCCGCAACCAGCATTTCGCCGTTGATCGTCGCCGTGGCGTCGAGCTTCTTCTCGTCGATCGCGGCCTGGAGGGTGCCGAGATTGATCACCACGAAATCGCGGCGCGACGGGTTGTTGAAGCCGCGCTTCGGGATGCGGCGGTGCAGCGGCATCTGGCCGCCTTCGAAGCCGTTGATCGCGACGCCCGAGCGCGCGGTCTGGCCCTTGCCGCCACGGCCGCCGGTCTTGCCCTTGCCCGAGCCGATGCCGCGGCCGATGCGCATACGGCTCTTGCGGGCGCCGTCATTGTCGCGAAGGTCGTTGAGTTTGGTCATGGCTGCTTACTCGGTCGGCGATTCGACGCGAATGAGGTGCTGCACGGTGCGGATCATTCCCCGCACCGACGGCGTGTCCTCGAGCTCGCGCGTCCGGTTCATCTTGCCCAGCCCGAGACCCTTGAGGGTCGCGTGCTGATACTGTTCGCGACCGATCGGCGAACCGGTCTGGGTCACGATTACCGTCTTGCCGCTCTTGGCGGCACGCTCGGTCTTCTTCTTTGGGCCCATTACGAGACGCCTTCGAGATTGGCCTCGGCTTCACCCGGCTTGCCCAGGATCTCGGCGACCTTGCGGCCGCGGCGCGCCGCGACCAGGCGCGGGCTCGATAGCTGGGTCAGCGCGGCGAGCGTCGCCTTGACCATGTTGTGCGGGTTCGACGTGCCGACCGACTTGGCGACGACGTCATGGACGCCGAGCGCTTCGAACACGGCGCGCATCGGGCCACCCGCGATGATGCCGGTACCGGCCGGCGCTGCCCGCAGCACGACCTTGCCGGCGCCGAAACGGCCCTGCAGATCGTGATGCAGCGTGCGGCCTTCGCGCAGCGGCACGCGCACCATGCTCTTCTTGGCCTGCTCGGTGGCCTTGCGGATCGCTTCCGGCACTTCACGGGCCTTGCCCGCGCCGTGACCGACGCGGCCCTTGCCGTCGCCGACGACGACGAGAGCAGCGAAGCCGAAACGACGGCCGCCCTTCACCACCTTCGCGACGCGGTTGATCGAAACCAGCTTTTCGACGAGCTCGTTCTGTTCGCTGTCGCGGTCGCGACGATCGCGACGTTCTTCGCGTGCCATCCGTAGCTCCTCAGAAATCCAGGCCGGCTTCGCGAGCCGCCTCGGCGAGCGCTTTCACGCGCCCGTGAAAAATATAGGCACCGCGATCGAAGCGGACCTGCGTGACGCCGGCCGCCTTGGCACGTTCGGCGACGAGTGCACCGACGCGCTTGGCGGCGTCGATGTTGGCGCCGTTCTTCAGATCGCCCTTCAGCGACGTATCGAGCGTCGAAGCCGCGGCGAGCGTCTTCTGCTGCGAGTCGTCGATGACCTGCGCGTAGATGTGCTGCGACGTGCGATGCACCGACAGGCGCGGGCGATCGCTGCGGATCTTCCGAATGCTGGCGCGGACGCGCAGCTTGCGGCGAGTGGTGGAGTCGAATTGCTGCGGCATGGCTATTTCTTCTTGCCTTCTTTGCGCAGGATCGTCTCCGACACGTACTTCACGCCCTTGCCCTTGTAGGGCTCAGGCGGACGATACGCGCGGATCTCAGCTGCGATCTGACCGACCTGCTGCTTGTCCGGCCCAAGGATCGAAATCGTGGTCGGCTTGTCCGTCTTCATCGTGACGCCGGCCGGGATCGGGTAGCGGATGTCGTGCGTGTAGCCGAGCGCGAGCACCAGCTCCTTGCCCTGCACCGCGGCACGATAGCCGACGCCGTTGATCTCGAGATCTTCGGTGAAGCCTTCGTGGACACCCTTGACCAGGTTGTTCACCAGCGAGCGCGACGTCGCCCACATCTGCTTGGCGCGGCGGGTCTCGACGCGCGGCAGCACGACGATGGTGCCGTCCTTCATCTCGACCGAGATGTCGTCGATGAGGGTCAGCTTTTTCTCGCCGAGTTTGCCCTTGGCGGTCACCGTCTGGCCGGTCACCTGAACGGTGACGCCCGACGGAACCGGAACGGGATGTTTTCCGATGCGGCTCATATCAGAACACCTTGCAGAGGACTTCGCCGCCAACATTGGCAGCGCGGGCCTCGTGATCCGACATGACGCCGCGCGGCGTCGACAGGATCGAGATACCCAGACCGTTATAGAACTTCTGCAGCTCGGTGATCTTCGAGTACACGCGGCGACCCGGCTTGGAGACGCGCTGGATCTCCTTAATGGCCGGCTGGCCTTCGTGATACTTGAGCTGCACCTTGAGCGTGGATTTGCCGTCCACTTCGGCATCCTGCTCATAGCCGCGGATATAGCCTTCGCGCTTCAGCACTTCGAGCACGCTTGCGCGCAGCTTCGAGGCCGGGCTTTCGACGACCGTCATGTTGGCATGCTGACCATTGCGGATGCGGGTCAGCAGATCGCCGAGCGGATCACTCAGTGACATCTCGGGGTCTCCTTACCAGCTCGACTTGGTGACGCCGGGCACCAGCCCGATCGACGCCAGTTGCCGCAACGCGATGCGCGACAGCTTGAAACGGCGATACACGGCACGCGGACGGCCAGTGATCTCGCAGCGGTTGCGCACGCGCGTCGGGTTCGAATTGCGCGGCATCTCGGCCAGCTTCAGCTGGGCCTCGAAGCGCTCTTCGTCCGACACCTGCTTGTCGTCGGTGATCGCCAGCAGACGCTTCCGCTTGGCAGCAAACCGCTTCACCAGCTTGGCGCGGCGGTTGTTCTTCTCAACGGCACTCTTCTTTGCCATGTCCCTGTCCCCGCCGCTCAGCTCTGGAACGGCATGTTGAAGCCGCGCAGCAGCGCCTTGGCTTCAGCATCGTTCTTGGCCGTCGTGCAAATCACGATATCCATGCCCCGCACCGACTCCATCTTTTCGTAGTCGATTTCCGGGAAAATAATCTGTTCCTTCACGCCCAGCGCGTAGTTGCCGCGACCGTCGAACGAGTCGGGCTTCACGCCGCGGAAGTCGCGAACGCGCGGCAGCGCGATCGTGATCAGGCGATCGAGGAACTCGTACATGCGCGCGCCGCGCAGCGTGACCTTGCAGCCGATCGGCATGTGCTCGCGCACCTTGAACTGCGCGATCGACTTGCGGGCCTTGGTGATGATCGGCTTCTGGCCGGCAATCGCCTGCAGCTCCGCCACCGCCGGCTGGATCTTGCGCGTGTCACCGGTCGTCTCGCCGACGCCCATGTTCAACACGATCTTGTCCAGCTTCGGGACGGCGTAGTCGTTGGCGTAGCCAAACTCAGCCTTCAGCGCGGCCTTGATTGTCTCGTCGTACTCGCGCTTCAGGCGCGGTGCGTTGCTCTGCTTCTTGTCGCTCATCGGTCGATCGCCTCCCCCGAGGGACGGGCGACGCGAATCTTGCGGCCGTCTTCCAGGGTCTTGAAGCCGACGCGCGTCGGCTTGTCCGTCTTCGGGTCGATATGCGCCACGTTCGAGACGTGGATCGTCGCTTCCTTCTCGACGATGCCGCCGGCCGAAGCCGGGGTCGGACGAGTGTGGCGCTTCACGATGTTCACGCCGGTGACGACGAGGCGGTCGGCGTCCGGCAGGACGCGCACGACTTCACCGCGCTTGCCCTTGTCGCGACCGGTGATCACGACGACGCGATCGCCCTTTTTGATCTTGGCGGCCGACATTACAGCACCTCCGGCGCGAGCGAGATGATCTTCATGAACTTCTTGCCGCGCAGCTCACGAGTCACCGGCCCGAAGATACGGGTACCGATCGGCTCGCCCTGCTTGTTGATCAGCACCGCGGCGTTGCGGTCGAAGCGGATCAGCGAGCCGTCGTTGCGCGACAGCGGGAACGCGGTGCGAACCACCACGGCACGATGAACGTCGCCCTTCTTCACGCGGCCGCGCGGGATCGCTTCCTTGATGGAAACGACAATGACATCACCGACCTCGGCGTATTTCCGTTTGGAACCGCCAAGCACCTTGATGCACATGACCCGGCGCGCGCCGCTATTGTCGGCGACGTCCAGATTAGTCTGCATCTGGATCATAGTCTGTTGCTCCTCAGGCCGTCGCCGAGCGCGACGGCGCCGGCGAGATCACTGTCCAGCGCTTGCGCTTCGAGATCGGAGCCGTCTCCTGGATCTCGACGAGGTCGCCCACGCGGAACACGTTGGCTTCATCGTGCGCGGCGAACTTCTTCGAACGCCGGACGAACTTCTTGTAAACGGGGTCCATGACGCGGCGCTCGACCCGGACGACGACAGTCTTGTCGCCCTTGTCGCTAACCACTTCGCCCTGCATGACGCGCTTCGGCATCGTTTCTTCCTTACGCCTTGGCCGACGACAGCTCGCGCTGACGCAGCACAGTCTTGATGCGCGCGATGTCGCGACGAACGATGCGCACGCGGGCAGTGGATTCGAGCTGACCCGAGGCACGCTGGAAGCGCAGGTTGAACTGCTCCTTCTTGAGCGCGATCAGGTCGTCTTTCAGCTGGTCTTCGCTCTTGCCGCGAAAATCTTCGGTCTTGGTCGCCATCACACCTGCTCCCGGCTCACGACGCGGGTCTTGATCGGCAGCTTGGCAGCCGCGAGTTCGAAGGCGCGCAACGCCAGCTCTGCGGGCACGCCGTCGAGCTCGAACATGATCTTGCCCGGGTAGATGCGGGTGACCCAGAATTCCGGGCTGCCCTTGCCCGAGCCCATGCGGACTTCGGCAGGCTTCTTCGAGACCGGCACGTCCGGGAAGACGCGGATCCAGAGACGGCCCTGGCGCTTCATGTGGCGGGTGATGGCACGGCGCGCCGCTTCGAGCTGGCGGGCGGTCACGCGCTCGGGCTCCAGCGCCTTCAAACCGAAGGCGCCGAAATTGAGCGTCGTGCCCGAGGTCGCAACGCCGTGGATACGGCCTTTATGCGCCTTGCGGTACTTGGTTCGTTTGGGACTAAGCATCGTCGTTCACTCTCAGCGCGTGGGCTGCTGTTCCATGGCGCGCTTGTCCTGCGCCATGGGGTCCTGCGCCAGGACTTCACCCTTGAACACCCAGACTTTGACGCCGCAGGTGCCGTAGGTCGTCTTGGCCGTGGCCGTGCCGTAATCGATGTCAGCGCGCAGCGTGTGCAACGGGACGCGACCTTCGCGGTACCATTCGAGACGCGCGATTTCCGCGCCGCCCAAACGACCCGAGCAATTGATACGAATGCCCTGAGCACCGAGACGCATCGCCGACTGAACCGCGCGCTTCATGGCGCGACGGAAGGCGACGCGGCGCTCGAGCTGCGACGAGATGTTCTCGGCGATCAGCTTGGCGTCGATCTCGGGCTTCCGGATCTCGACGATGTTGAGCGACACTTCGCTGCCGGTGCGGACACCGAGCTCGATGCGCAGCTTTTCGATGTCGGCGCCCTTCTTGCCGATCACCACGCCCGGACGAGCCGAGTGAATGGTGATGCGCGCCTTCTTGGCCATGCGCTCGATCACGACGCGACCGACGCCGGCCTGCATCAGGCGCGTCATCAAGTAATCGCGCAGCTTCAGATCCTGGTGCAGGATTTTGGCGTAGTCGCGGCCGGCGAACCAGCGGCTATCCCAGGTTCGGTTGATGCCGAGCCGGATGCCGATCGGATTGATCTTTTGACCCATTTGCTTACGCCTCCGCGCCGGCGGCCGCTTCGGCCCGCTCGCGCACCACGACGGTGAGATTCGAGAACGGCTTCTCGACCGACGCCGAGCGACCGCGGCCGCGAGCGTGGAAGCGCTTCATGACCAGCGCGCGACCGACGGTCGCCTCGCTGACATAGAGACGATCCACGTCGAGCTGGTGGTTGTTCTCAGCGTTGGCGATCGCCGACTGCAGCACCTTCCGGACTTCCTTGGCGATGCGACGCTCGCAGAAAGTCAGGTCGGCGAGCGCGCTTGCCGCGCTCTTGCCGCGAATGAGCTGCGCCACGAGGTTCAGCTTGCGCGCCGAGGTACGGATCATCTTGGCGAAGGCTTTCGCCTCCGTCTCCGCCTGGCGACGATCGTTTGCGGGCTTACCCATGATTAGGCCCTCTTCGACTTCTTGTCCGACGCGTGCCCGTAGAAGGTGCGCGTCGGCGAGAATTCGCCGAACTTGTGGCCGATCATGTTCTCGGTCACGAGGACCGGGATGAACTTCTGGCCGTTGTAAACGCCGAACGTCAGACCGACGAATTGCGGCAGGATCGTCGAGCGGCGCGACCAGATCTTGATGATCTCGTTGCGGCCCGAGCCCCGGCTCTTCTCGGCCTTCTTCAGCAGATACCCGTCAACGAACGGGCCCTTCCAAACACTACGCGCCATGTCTTAGGTCCTCCCCGAGCGCTTCGGCGCGCGGCGGATGATGTACTTGTCCGTCGCCTTGTTCTTCCGGGTCTTGTTGCCCTTGGTGCCCTTGCCCCAAGGCGTGACCGGATGACGACCACCCGAGGTGCGGCCTTCGCCACCACCATGGGGATGATCGACAGGGTTCATCGCGACGCCGCGGACATGCGGGCGAATACCCTTCCAACGATTACGACCAGCCTTGCCGAGCGACTGGTTCGAATTGTCGGGGTTCGACACCGCGCCCACCGACGCCATGCACTCGCCGCGCACGGTGCGCAGCTCACCCGAAGTCAATTTCAGCTGTGCGTAGCCGGCGTCACGACCGACCAGCTGCGCGTAGGTACCGGCCGAACGCGCAAGCTGACCGCCCTTGCCCGGACGCAGCTCGACATTGTGCACGATCGTACCGACCGGCATCGCACGCAGCGGCATCGCGTTGCCCGGCTTCACGTCGACCTTTTCGCCGGCGATCACCTTGTCGCCGGGCCCAAGGCGCTGCGGCGCGAGAATGTAGGCCTGCTCGCCATCCTCGTAGTTGATCAGCGCGATGAAGGCGGTGCGGTTGGGATCGTATTCGATCCGCTCGACCGTACCGACGACGTCGAACTTGCGACGCTTGAAGTCGATCAGGCGGTAGGACTGCTTGTGACCGCCGCCCTTCTGCCACGAGGTGACACGGCCGGTGTTGTTACGGCCACCGGTCTTCGACTTGCCTTCGACAAGCTTCTTGAGCGGCTTGCCCTTGTACAGGTCCGACTTGTCGACGAGTACGAGCTGGCGCGTACCCGGCGTGATCGGATTGAATTGTTTCAACGCCATGGCGTCAGACTCCAGTCGTCACGTCGATCGTCGACCCGGGGGCCAACGTGACGATCGCTTTTTTCACGTCCGAGCGACGACCGCGGACGCCCTTGAACATCTTGGTCTTGCCCTTGGCGACCAGCGTATTCACGGCCTTCACTTCGACCTTGAACAGCGCTTCGATGGCAGCCTTGATCTCGGGCTTGGTGGCGTCCATCGCGACCTTGAAGGTCACCTGGCCGTGCTCCGAACCCATCGTCGCCTTCTCAGTGATGACCGGCGCCCGGATCACGTCGTAGTGACGAGGCGAGATCGCCTTGTCGTCTTTCTTCGTCTTCTTGCTCATTTCAGGCGCGCCTCGAGATCGGCGATCGCAGCGCGCGTGAGCACGAGCGTGTCGCGGCGGAGAATGTCGTAGACGTTCGCGCCCTGGCTCGGCAGCACGTCGACCAGCGGAATGTTCTGGGCTGCGCGCGCGAAGTTCACGTCGAGCGTCTGACCGTCGATCACCATCACCGAGCCGAGGCCCAGCTTGGTCAACGAAGCGGCGAGCTCCTTCGTCTTGTGCGAAGTCGCGGTCGCAGCTTCGAGCACGAACAGCTTGCCGTCGGCGACCTTGGCCGACAGCGCGGTCTTGAGCGCGAGCTTCTTCACCTTCTTGGTGAGGTCGTATTCGTGGCTACGAACGACCGGCCCGAAGATGCGCGCGCCGCCACGGAACTGCGGCGAACGCAGCGAGCCCTGACGAGCGCGGCCGGTGCCCTTCTGCTTGTAGGGCTTCTTGCCGGTGCCCGAGATCTCGCTGACGCCCTTGGTCTTGTGCGTGCCCGCACGACGCTTGGCCAGCTGCCAGTTCACCATGCGATGCAGCAGGTCGCTGCGAACCGGCAACGCGAAGATCGCGTCGTCGAGTTCGATGTCGCCCACCGCCGCGCCGGCGAGGTTTTTCACTTGGACCTTCATGGCCCTTTACTCCTGCGTCTCGATCGGCGCGGGCGCTGCGGCTGCTTCGGTCGAAGCACCTGCGTTGCGCACGGCAGCCGGGAAGGGCAGCCCGTCGGGCGCCTTCGTCTTCTTTGCGTCCTGCACGATCACCCAGCCCTTGTCGGGACCCGGCACCGAGCCTTTGATCAGGATCAGGCCCTGCTCGACATCGACGCGCACGACTTTGAGGTTCTGCGTCGTGACGCGCTCGTGACCGAGGTGACCGGCCATCTTCTTGCCCGGGAAGGTACGACCCGGATCCTGGCGGTTACCCGTCGAGCCCAGCGAGCGGTGGCTCACCGACACGCCGTGGGTCGCGCGCAGGCCGCCGAAATTCCAGCGCTTCATGCCGCCGGCGAAGCCCTTGCCGATCGAAGTGCCCGTCACGTCGACGATCTGGCCGGCGAGGAAGTGATCGACGCCGATTTCGGCACCGACATCGACGAGCGACTCCGCGGGAACGCGAAACTCGACGACCTTCTTCTTCGGCTCGACCTTCGCCTTGGCGAAGTGACCGCGCTGGGCCTTCGAGACGTTCTTCACCTTGGCCTTGCCGACGCCGAGCTGCAGCGCCGTGTAGCCGTCTTTCTCCTGCGTCTTCTGGGCGACGACCTGGCAGGTCTCGACCTTGAGGACGGTGACCGGAACGTGCTCGCCCTCAGGGGTGAACACGCGGGTCATGCCGACCTTCTGCGCAATGAGTCCGGTACGGACTTGTCCTGTTTGCATGACCGAGACGCCTTACAGCTTGATCTCGACGTCGACGCCGGCAGCGAGGTCGAGCTTCATCAGCGCGTCCACGGTCTGCGGTGTCGGGTCGATAATGTCGAGGAGCCGCTTGTGCGTGCGCATTTCGAACTGCTCACGGCTCTTCTTGTCGATGTGCGGGCTGCGCAGCACCGTGAACTTTTCGATGCGGGTCGGCAGCGGAATCGGCCCGCGGACGCGCGCACCGGTACGCTTGGCCGTGTTGACGATTTCACTCGTCGACTGGTCCAGCACGCGGTGGTCGAACGCCTTGAGGCGAATGCGGATGCTCTGGGTATCCATGGCGTGAAGCCTTGTCCTGTCAGTCCGGCGCGGCGATTAAGCGATGATCTTGGCGACGACGCCGGCACCGACGGTGCGGCCGCCTTCACGGATAGCGAAGCGCAGCTTCTCTTCCATGGCGATCGGCACGATCAGCTCGACATCGACCGTGATGTTGTCGCCGGGCATCACCATCTCGGTGCCTTCCGGCAGCGACACGATGCCGGTCACG
>JAQGIE010000184.1 GCA_028291365.1 Rhodospirillales bacterium | reverse complement strand
ATCGACGTGCGTGCGCTGGGCGCGCCCGACGACAACGGCATCGCCGATCGCGTCGATATCGGCCTTCTGGACTGACGAGCAGCACCGAACGTGTCACGCCTGAATCGCTACCTGACTCGCATGGCGTTGTTCCTCGCCGTGGTCGGCGCAGTCGCGACGCTGACGTTTCCGGTGTGGTTCCCGGCCTTCATGGCCAACCCGGCGCTGAACGGCGTCATTCTCGGCGTGCTCGCCTTCGGCTGCCTCTACGTGATCCGGCAGACGACGCGGCTGAAGAGCGAAATCGACTGGGTGCGCGCGGTGCAGCGCGATCGCCGCGCCGCGATCGAACTCGACGAGCCGCCGCTGATCGGCGCGCTCGCGCGCATGATGGCCGATCGCAGCGGCCAGCCGCTCAGCCTGTCACCGATCGCAATCCGTTCGGTGCTCGACGGCATCGCGACGCGCCTGGATGAAACGCGCGAAATCTCGCGCTACTTCGTCAGCCTGCTGATCTTTCTCGGCCTGCTCGGCACCTTCTGGGGCCTGCTGAAGACGGTCGGGTCGGTCGGCGGCGTGATCGGCACCTTGACCTTGGGCGGCGACACGCAGGCGATGTTCGAGAACCTGAAGGAAGGCCTGACCGCGCCGCTGGCGGGCATGGGCACTGCCTTCTCGGCCTCGCTGTTCGGCCTCGCCGGATCGCTGATCCTGGGCTTTCTCGATCTGCAGACGGGTCAGGCGCAGAATCACTTCTTCATCGATCTCGAAGATTGGCTCTCCTCGTCGGCGCGACTGGCGCGCGGCACGACCGGCGAGGGCGAAGGCGCGAGCGGCAGCAGCACGTATCTGCAGGCGCTGCTCGAACAGACCGCCGACACCGGACCGCAGATGCTGGCGGCGCTCGATCGCATTCACGCCGAGCTGGTGCAGAACCGCGCCGAGTTGCAACGGCTGACGCGCACGCTGGCGCAGATGGCCGAACAGGATCGCAGCAGCTGATGCTGTCGCGTCGCGGACGGCGCGAGCAGATCGACGCGTGGCCGGGTTGGGTCGACGCGCTGTCGTCGCTCGTCATCGTCGTCATCTTCGTGCTGATGGTGTTCGTGGTCGGGCAGGTCTTTCTGCAATCGACGTTGGTCAGCCGCGACAAGTCGCTGGCCGAACTCAGCGCCAAGCTCGCCGAGCTCAACCGCGTGCTCGGCATCCAACAGGGTGCGCTGGGCGAGCAGAAGCAGACCATCGCGAGTCTCACCGCCGAACGCGACGCGGCGGTCACCAGCAAGGCGAGCGAAACGCAGACATTGCTCGATCAGATCGCAGCGCTCGAAGAACAGCTGAAGCGCATCAACGACGCGCTGGGCCAAGCCGAAGCGTCGAAGAGCGAACAGGATTTGGAGCTGCAGGATCTGAGCAAACGGCTCAACGAACTGCTCGCCGGCCGCATGGAAGAGATGGCGCGCTATCGCTCGGAGTTTTTCGGGCGGCTGCGCGCCGTGCTGGGCGACCGCCCCGACGTGCGCATCGTCGGCGACCGCTTCGTGTTCCAGAGCGAAGTGCTGTTTCCGTCCGGCTCGGCGACGCTGCAGGAGGGCGGCAAGACGCAACTCGCTTCGCTGGCCAAGACGCTGCTCGAAATCGCGGCGAAGATTCCGCCGGGGCTCAACTGGATCCTGCGCGTCGACGGTCACACCGACAAACGCCCGATCCGCACGGCGGAATTTCCCAACAACTGGGCACTGTCGACGGCGCGCGGCGTCGCCGTCGTGCAATTCCTGATCGAGCAGGGCGTGCCGCCGGAGCGGCTGGCCGCGGCCGGCTTCGGCGAATTCCAGCCGATCGAAGCGGGCACTGACGAAGCCTCGTTGGCGAAGAACCGACGGATCGAGCTCAAACTCGATCAACGGTAATTCAGCGGCGAAGCCGCTCCCGAATTTCAGCGCTGCGGATGAAAAACGGCCGGCGCTGCGCGCCCAGGTTCAAGAAAACCGATCGAAATCGTCGTCGTCGTCGTCATCATCCGGCTGTTCACCGCCCAGAATGCCTTTGAGGCTGGGCGTTGCGTTGATGACTTTCTCGGCCGCGGCCGAGACGCCTTTGAGCAGCGCCTGTCCGGCGCCGCCGCCGTCACCGCGCATATTGTGCGCGATGATCACCTGCAGCGTGGAGACGTGCACTTCGATCACTTCCTTGAAGGCGGGATGCTTCAGGGGCGGACGATCGAGCAGCTTGAACAGCGAAGCGGCGACGTCGGTGACCAGCGGATAGCCGAAGGTGGCGCCCTGGCCTTTCAGGTCGTGCGCCATCTTGGCGAGCGTGCGGATGTCTTTCTCTTCGAAATCGCCCGGCTTCTTCGCGGTGGCGTGCCAGAAATCGGCGAGCATCGCGATGGCGGCGATCGAGACCTGATGGAATTCGGCGGCGCGGCTCTTCACCACGGCTTCGGCGCGAATCAGCGCCTGTTCCTTGGTCATCGAGTTCGGTCCGCCCGCCTTCGCCTTCAACTTGTGGTTTGGCGGGATGATCTGAACCATCATCTTGTCGCTCATCGCATCTTCCCGACTCGCCGCCGCAGGATCTCGGGGCGTCGCACCGTAGAAACAAACCTGTTACGCAAAACTTAGCCTGCTCAGCCGCCGGCCCGGAAGGCGCTCTTCTTGGCGCGCCGATCCGGACCCTCGTAGCTGGGATTGTTGAACCGGCGGCGATCCGGTCCGGTGTAGCGCGGGCTGCGAATGAAAGCGCGCGGATATTCGATGGTCGCGATCAGGCGCTGATACAGCTTGCCGGCCGAGAACGGCTTGGCGAGCATTTCGGTGATGCCGGCGTCGCGCGCGGCCAGCACGCGGTGCGCCTCGGTGTAGCCGGTCATCATGATGATCGGCAGCATCGGGTTGGGAACGTCGCTCGCGGCGCGCAGCATGCGCGTCAGCTCGAATCCGTCGACCGGCTCCATCACCCAGTCGCAGATCAGAATGTCGACCCAAGTCTGGCGAAGAATGGTGAGCGCAGCGCCACCCTCGGCAGCCTCGTGCACCTGCCCGACGCCGAAGGCGTGCAGCATGTCGCGCACCAGGCGCCGCATATGCAGGTTGTCGTCGACCACGAGGATCGCGAGCTTGGAAAGGTCGTAGCGGTCCTGCGCCGCTGCCGCCTTCGGCTCGACTTTTGCCATTCTGGTCCCCGGGTCCCCCTGCCCGCGGTCCGGGCCGATCGATTTTGACGGAGCAGCGCGGAAGATTCAACCAAGCCGGTCGCGGAACCCGCCACCAACCTACTGCACGGCACCCGTGCCGGCGTCGAATTGCAGCGCGGCCAGCCGGCTGTAGAGCCCATCGGTGCGAACCAGGTCGGCGTGCGCGCCGACCTGAACCAGCTTTCCGTGCTCGAGCACGATGATTCGATCGGCGCTTTGAATGGTCGAAAGCCGATGCGCGATGACCAGCGTGGTGCGGCCGCGCATCAGCGTCTCCAAGGCCTGATGCACGGCGCGTTCGCTTTCCGAATCGAGCGCCGACGTGGCCTCGTCGAGCAACAGCACGGCCGGGTCGCGCAGAATCGCGCGCGCGATCGCGATGCGCTGCTTCTGCCCCCCCGACAGCCGGACGCCGCGCTCGCCCAGGAACGTGCCGTAGCCGTCGGGCAAGGCGCGCAGGAATTCGTCGGCATGCGCGGCGTGCGCCGCCGCGATCACCGCGTCGTCGCTCGCATCGGGCCGGCCATAACGGATGTTGGTCCAGGCGTCGGCCGAGAAGACGACGGGATCCTGCGGCACGATCGCGAGCCGCGCGCGCACCTCGTGCGGGTCGGCGTCGCGCACGTCGATTCCGTCCAGCAGCACGCGTCCCTGCTGCGGGTCGTAGAAGCGCAAAAGCAGTTGCAGCACCGTGCTTTTCCCGGCGCCGCTGGGTCCGACCAGCGCCACGGTTTCGCCGCGTGCGACGGTGAAGGACAGATGATCGAGCGCGGGCAGATCGGGCCGCGACGGATAGCGGAACGAGACGTCGTCGAACGTGACCGTGCCGGCCGCCGGCACCGGCAATGCGCGCGGCGAAGCGGGCGCGCGGATCGACGGCTCGGTCGCGAGCAGTTCGAACAGCCGGTCGGTGGCGCCGGCAGCACGCTGCAGGTCGGTTGCCACTTCCGACAAGGCGCCGACCGCGCCCGCGACCAGACCGGAGAAAAAGATGAAGGCGAACAGATCGCCGCCGCTGATGCGGCCGGCGACGACGTCATGACCGCCGCGCCACAGCAGCAGCCCGATGGCGCCGAACACGATCAGGATCACGAACGCGTTGAGGCTCGCCCGCGATCGCGCATAGCGCGTCGCGGCGTCGAACGTCGCGCCGACGACCCGGGCGAAATTGCGGCTGGCATGCGGCTCGTGGCCGAACGCCTGCACCGTACGGATGGCGCCCAGCGATTCTTCGACCGCGCCGCCGAGATCGGCGATGCGGTCCTGCAGCGCCCGCGACTGGCGCCGCACGCGCCGCCCCAGCACCACGATCGACCCGACCACGATCGGCACCGCCAGCAGCGCGAACAAGGTGAGTCGCGGGCTGGTGGCGAGCAGCATGACGACGCCGCCGATCAGGATCAGCCCGTTGCGCAGCGCGATCGGGAGGGCGGTCGAGACGACCGACTGGAGCAAGGTCGTATCGGCGGTGAGCTGCGACACCAGCGAGCCGGCCTTGGCGGTCTCGAAATAGAAAGCGTCGAGCGAGAGCGCGTGGTCGAAGGCGGCCCGGCGCAAATCGGCGACCACCCGCTCGCCAAGCCAGGTCACGAGATAGAAGCGGGCGAAGGACGCGACTGCGATCAGTGCCACCAGCCCCATCCCGGCCAGCAGCACGTCGTCGAGCACCGAAGCCCCCGCGGCGGTGAAGCCGCGATCGACCAGCCGGCGCAGGACCAGGCCGAACACCAGCGAGGTCCCGGCGCTGACGGTCAGCGCGACCAGGGCGCCCACGACCCGGCCGCGATAGGGGCGCAGGAACGGCCAAAGCCGGGCCAGTGGCCGGAGATCGCGGGATTTGGGCGCGGCGTCGAGGCGGTCGGCGGGACCAGGCTGGCGGAAGCTGCT
Source organism: Rhodospirillales bacterium (assembly GCA_028291365.1). Lineage (GTDB taxonomy): Bacteria > Pseudomonadota > Alphaproteobacteria > BOG-932 > Roseiterribacteraceae > Roseiterribacter. The sequence goes on along the minus strand of JAQGIE010000184.1, from coordinate 2,241 downwards.
CACGGGAGGGTCGGCATGGCGTGCGCGTTTGCTTCCGGGTTCGCTTGCCTCTCGGGGACCGATCCCCTATAAGGCGCGCTCTTTTTTGAGGACGTAGCGATGAAAAAGGACATCCACCCGGATTATCACGAGATCACCGTGGTGATGACCGACGGCAGCTCGTACCAGACGCGCAGCACGTACGGGAAGCCGGGCGACACGCTGCGCCTGGACGTGGATCCGAAGACCCATCCGGCCTGGACCGGCGGCTCGTCGCGCATGCTCGACCAGGGCGGTCAGCTGGCGCGCTTCAACAAGCGCTTCCAGAAGTTCGGCCTGAAGTCCGGCCAGGAATAACCAGGCTCGCTATCGACCGGCGGTCGGTAGCGACGTCGATCTCAAGCGCCACCGCTTCACGCGGCGGCGGTAAGCGCTCGGCACCACGCCGCGTCGAGCCGACGCACCCGGTCGTAGATCGACCAGGACCGATTCAACAGATCGATGAGTTCGGCGGGCAGTTCGTCCGCCGGCTCGACATGCGGGTTGCTCACGGCCGGCCCGCCCCCCAGCCGGTGCGCCGGCTGGCCCAGCCCCTCGGCTGACATTTCTCCGACCGACGCGGCTTTCTCCGTCAACAGCCAGGCAACCACCTGGGTCAGTCGCGCCGTCACGCGCAGCGCTTCGCCGCTGATCCGCATGCTGGCCATGGGTTCGGCGCGGCGCAGATCGCCGTGCTGCCGCTCCCGCACATAGCCGCGAGTCTGGAGCGCGAGCTCGATCGCCTCGCGATAGGTACGCTCGATGATGCGGTCGCGCATCGACACCACGCGCCCCTCACCTCGAACAAATTCTTCCGTCCGCGGGCGGGGCTTGAAGGTGACGGGTTCGGTCTCCATCTGCCCCTCGAGAACGGGCGCCGTGAGGGCCTGTTCCCGACAGCAACGAGTCCGGCCCATTGGGCGGGCTCAGAAATTTGATATCGCTTGAAGGAGGATATCCAATGCGTACGACGATCGACTTCGCGCCCCTCTTCCGTTCGACGGTCGGCTTCGACCGACTGACGCGTCTGCTCGAGCAGGCGACCCCCACCGAAGAGCAGGCCTATCCGCCCTACAATATCGAGAAGACGGCCGAGAATGCGTATCGCATTACGCTCGCCGTCGCCGGCTTTGCCGAAGACGAACTTGAACTGGTCGCGCACGAAAACACGCTGATCATCAAGGGCAAGCAGAAGGGCGACAACGACAACACCGGCGCCAACAGCGCCTTCCTGTATCGCGGCATCGCTGCGCGCGCCTTCGAGCGCCGCTTCCAGCTTGCCGATCACGTGCAGGTGAAGGGTGCCAACCTCGCCAACGGCCTGTTGCAGGTCGAGCTGGTGCGCGAGATCCCGGAACAGCTGAAGCCGCGCCGCGTCGCGATCAGCACCGGCGCACCGCAGATCGAGCAGAAGGCTGCGTAATTCTCTCGTTGCAGTCGAGAGAACCTGAGCGACGGCGCCTGGAGCAATCCAGGCGCCGTTCGCACATCTAGCGCTCGCAGCCGACTCACAAAGACGCCGCCCGCGGATGGCGGACGGCGCAAGGTCGATCACGCCAAAGATGGGCGCCGACTGGAAGGAGTCGACGACCGGGGACCAGGCTATGGCCGGGGCTGTTACCGAGGGGTGAATCCAAGTTTCGGTACCGTTTCGAAGCTCGCGTCGCGGCCGATTTTTCCACGGCATTTCTGCAGGAATTCCTGCGCCGCTTCGCGTCCGTAACCGAACAGCGCCTCGATCATGGCGCTGTCCGCATCGAGCTTGGTCGAGGCGGAATAGCGCGACATGTGCGCTTCGTCGCCGATCTTGTGCAGGCGGATTTCGCGCAGCCCGCTGCGCTCGGGATCGATCTGGCCGGCGCGGATCAGGCGGTTGATCGTGTCGATCGACTGCAGCTCGGCGAGATAGGCGGCGTTGAAGCTGATCTCGTTGATGCGATCGACGATCGCCATGCCGGTGGTCGGCAATTCCCCGCGCTGCATCGGGTTGATCGGCACCAGCAGCAGATCCTGCGAGTTGCAGCTTTCGACCAGCGGCGTCAGCGGCGGATTGCCGAGATAGCCGCCGTCCCAATAAGCGACGCCGTCGATCTCGACCGCCTGGAACAGATACGGCAGGCAGGTCGAAGCGAGCAGCACGTCGACCGACAGGTCCTTGGTCTCGAACACGCGCAATTTGCCGGCGCGCACTTCGGTGGCGCCGACGAACAATTGCGAATTCTC
>JAQGIE010000177.1 GCA_028291365.1 Rhodospirillales bacterium | reverse complement strand
AGCCGGTCGGCGGGCTTTTGGCTCAACCTTCCCGCTTCTTGCTCTTGTATTTGGGCTTCTCGCCCTTGGGCTTTTCGTAGGGCGACTTTTCGGGGCGGGTCCGATCCGGCTTCGGGCCGCGCCGCGTTTCGGAAGTGCCCTCTTCGGTGACCGGATCGATGCGCAGATTCGGATCCTGCGGATCGGGACGGCGGGCCGCGACCGCGAACCGCTCGGCGGCGTCGCGCGAAATCGCGACGCGGGTTTCGCGCTCGCGGATTTCGATCTGTCCGATCTCGCGCTTGGTGACGTGACCGCGCCGGCACAGAAACGGCAGCAGCCAGCGCGGATCGGCATTGCCGTTGCGGCCGACATTGAGGCGGAACCACACCGCGTCGCCAGCGTCGATGGCGCGCGACGGATCCGGGCGCGGCTCGCGTTCACCTTCATCCCTGGCTGCACGCTCGCGCCGCGGCGCACGCTCGCGCATGTCGCCGCGCTGGGGACCGCGCTCGTCGAGATCCTCGGGCGCCGGCAGCGCGTCGCGATAGAGCCGCACCAACGTCGCGGCGAGATCTTCGGCGCTGCGGCCTTCGGTGATCAGCCGCACGGTTTCGACCAGCTCCTCGTCGCTCGTATCGGCCGGCGCGATCTTGGTCAGCAACCGTTCGCGATCCTTGAGGCGGATCTGTTCAGCGTCGGGCGGGCCCGACCATTGCGCGTCGATATGCGAGATCTGGAGCAGCCGTTCGACGGCGCGGCGGCGCGGATAAGGGGCCAGCAGCACCGACACGCCCTTCTTGCCGGCGCGGCCGGTGCGGCCGCTGCGATGCTGGAAGACCTGGCGGTCGCGCGGCAGCTCGGCCTGGATGACGAGGCCGAGATCGGGCAGGTCGAGGCCGCGCGCCGCAACGTCGGTGCAGACGCAGACGCGGGCATGACCGTCGCGCAGCGCCTGCAGCGCATGGGTGCGTTCGGCCTGGCTCATCTCGCCCGACAGCGCCACGGCGGAAAAGCCGCGCTCGAGCAGAACGCCGTGCAGCCGCTTCACCGCTTCGCGCGTGGCGCAGAAGACCAGCGCCGCGGGCAGTTCGAACCAGCGCAGCAGATTGACGACGGCGGGCTCGGTTTCGTGCGGCGCGATTTCGACCACGCGATATTCGATGTCGCTGTGCTGTTCGCGGTCGGACGCGACCGAGATGCGCGCGGCATCTTTCTGGAAGCGGCGCGCCAGGGTGACGATTTCTTTCGGCAGGGTCGCCGAGAACAGCAAGGTGCGCCGGGTCGGCGGCGTCGCGTCGAGGATCGCTTCGAGTTCGTCGCGAAAGCCGAGATCGAGCATCTCGTCGGCTTCGTCCAGCACCACGACGCGCAGCGCATCGAGCACCAGGGCGCCGCGTTCGAGATGGTCGCGCAGGCGGCCCGGCGTGCCGACCACGATATGCACGCCGCCGTCGAGCAAGCGCGCTTCACGCCGCGCATCCATGCCGCCGACGCAGGAGACGACGCGCGCGCCGGTGGATTCGTAGAGCCAGGTCAATTCGCGCGCGACCTGCAGCGCCAGCTCGCGGGTCGGCGCGATCACCAGCGCCAGCGGCGTCGCGGGCGGCGGCAGGTGATCGTCGGCATCCAGCAGGGACGGCGCAGCGGCGAGGCCGAAGGCGACGGTCTTGCCCGAACCGGTGCGGGCCGAGACCAGCAGGTCTCGCCCGGCATACTCATCTTGGAGCACGGCCTCCTGGACGGGAGTCGGCTCGGCATAGCCGCGCTCGTCGAGCGCGCGCTGCAGGGCGGGGGGCAGGGTCGGAAACGGCATGTCGATCTCGGGACGGCTTGTGAGGCGGCAACCTCTACACCATCCCTCGCCGACAAGATGCCGTCCCGGGCGCGAAAAAGGCCCGGACGCAAGCCCGGGCCCTTCGCTCAACGCCGCAGAGCGGCGGTTTTCCGCGATCGGGGCGGATCTCAGGCGGTGACGTCGACCGAGCTCGAAGAAGCGCTCGGGGCAGCTGGCTTTTACACAGCGGCCGCAGAGTCCTTTCCGGTTTCGGCCTCTTTGGCCTTCACCGTGTTCGACTCGGTCTTTTCATCGGCCGTCTGGGCTTTGGCCGTGATCGGGACTTGGTAGCTCCCCGAACCGGCGACAGAGCTGATGGACATGGTTCCGGTCCTTGGTAGACGCCGGACGGTTCATCCGGCCTCGCCGCCTTCCTGGGCCAAGCTGATGCGCACGTTAATGCGCCGCTCCGGTCTCACGGCACGGTCCATTCCCGCCACAGCGCCAGGAACAGCGCCAGGATCACCGGACCGAGAAACAGGCCGAGCAGCCCGAATGCGGCGACGCCGCCGAAAATACCCAGCAGCACGAACAGGAACGGCAAGCGCACCGCGCTCCCGATCAGCGCCGGGCGCGCGAAATGGTCGGCGACGAAGACGACGACGAAGCCGAACACGACCAGCGTGATCGCCGCAGCGGTCGAACCCTGCACCAGCAACACGAACGCGGCGGCGCAAAAGACCAGCGGCGCGCCGAACGGAATCGTCGCCAGCAGGCCGCTGATCGCGCCGAGCAGGACCGGATGGTGCACGCCCAGCACGGCATAGGCGAGCGCGAGCACCGCGCCCTCGGCGAGGCCGACCAGCACCAGCCCGTCAGCCGTGCCGCGCACCGCGGCCACCATCACGGTTTCGAGCCGTCGCGCCGAGTGCCCGAGCACGCGGTCGCCGAGCACCTGCATGCGCTCGACCAGCGCGACGCCGTCGCGGAACAGAAAGAACAGCGTGACCAGCGTCACCAGGAACAGAACCAGACGGCGCGCGACGGTCAGCCCGACCAGTTCGCTGCGCGTCAGCATGCCGGGATTGATGCGGCCGAACAGGGCTTTCGCCGCGTCGGGATCGGCGAGGTTGGCCATCCACCAACGCGTCGCCGCCGCGGCGCCCCACGGCAGATGCGCCAGCCAATCCGGCAGCGGCAAGCCTTGCTGTTGCGCCTCGTGCATCAGGCGCAGCAGCACGCGCCCCTCATGCACCACCGCGGCAGCGGCGAAGCCGAGCGGCACCAGCACCAGCAGCGCGATCAGCAGCGCGAACAGCGCGGCGGGGATGGTGCTCGACGGATTGCGGCCGAACCGAAGCGAGATGCGCCGATAGAGCGGCCAGGTCGCGATTGCCAGAATGACCGCCCAGCCGAGCGCGCCGAGAAAATCGCGCAGCACGAACAGCGCCAGCACCGTCAACACCACCGCGAGCACCATACGTGCAGCGCGTTGGGTCGGGGTCAGCGTGTCGTCATGTTCGTTCGGCTGCATTCGGCCCCTCGGTCCACAACGCGCGACCGTACAACAGGCGGCGCAAGCGCGACATAGCGCGACATGCTGTACGCGTCGCGCAATGGCGCTAGATCTGGTCGAAACACATCATCAGGGGAAACGTCCATGCCGCGCATCGGCCGCCGTTCGCTGCTCGCCACCACCGGTCTTTCGCTCGCCGCTTTCGGTACCGGCTTCGCAAGTGCGGCAGAACCGGCGGCGCCGGCCAAGCCGCCGGCGCCCGCGCCGAAAGACGTCACGCGCACGCTGGCGAAATACCTGGTCGGCGCGAGCTACGACCAGCTGCCCGCCAATGTCCGCAAGGAAGGCGTGCGCACCCTGTTGAACTGGGTCGGGGTCGCGGTCGGCGGCTCGCATCACCAGACCGTCGACATCGCGTCGTCGGCGCTGGCGCCGTTCTCCGGTCCGCAGCAGGCCAGCCTGCTCGGCCGCAGCGAACGGTTCGACGTCATGAACGCGGCCTTCCTCAACGGCGTGTCGAGTCACATTTTCGACTATGACGACACGCATCTGAAGACCGTCATCCATCCGGCCGGCCCGGTTGCGTCGGCGATCCTGGCCCTGGCCGAGATGACCCCGGTGAACGGCAAGGATTTCTTGAACGCGCTGGTGCTGGGTGTCGAAACCGAGTGCCGCATCGGCAACGCCGTCTATCCCAACCATTACGACGTCGGCTGGCACATCACCGGCACCGCCGGCGTGTTCGGCGCCGCCGCTGCAGCGGGCAAGCTGCTCGGTCTCAACGAACAGCAGATGGTGTGGGCGCTGGGTCTCGCCGCATCGCAGCCGGTCGGCTTGCGCGAATCGTTCGGCTCGATGAACAAGAGCTTCAATCCTGGCCGCGCGGCGGCCAACGGCATTTTCGCCGCCGTGCTCGCGTCGAAGAACTACACGAGCTCGGACGGCATGATCGAGGCCAAGCGCGGCTGGGCCAACACGATCAGCACCAAGCAGGATTACAGCGAGATTCTCGACGGGCTCGGGCAACGCTACGAAGCGGCGCTCAACACCTACAAGCCGTTCGCCTGCGGCATCGTCCTGCATCCGATCATCGACGCGACGATTCAGCTGCGCAACGAGAACAAGCTCACCGCCGACCAGATCGAGCGCATCGAGATGAAGGTGCATCCGCTGGTGCTGGAATTGACCGGCAAGAAGACGCCGCGCGAAGGGCTCGAAGGCAAGTTCAGCGTCTATCACGCCACCGCGGTGGCGCTGGTCGAGGGTGCCGGCGGTGAACAGCAGTTCAGCGACCGCGCCGTGCGCGACCCCGTCATCGTCGCGCTGCGCGACAAGGTCGTGCCGACCGTCGATCCCGCGATCAGGCCCGAGCAGGTCGACCTGACCATCGTGCGCAAGGACGGCAAGACCTTCCACAAGTTCATCGAGCACGCCATCGGCAGCCTGGAAAAGCCGATGAGCGACAAGGATCTCGAGAAGAAATTCAGCGATCTTGCCGACGGCATTCTGAGCGCCGCACAGACCAGGCGCGTGATGGAGCTGTGCTGGAAGGTCGAGACGCTGCCCAACGCCGGCGACATCGCCAAGGCAGCAGTGGCGACGGCGACGTGAGAAATTCCCCGCGAAAGCGGGGATCCAGACATCCGCGCAACGCGACGGAAAATTCCGAGCCGCAATATGGGTCCCCGCCCCCGGCTCGGGGGCCGGGACAAGCTTCGCGGGGAATTACAGATGCAGCAGCCCGTGCTTCGCCAGCAGGGGCAGCAGCTCGTCGCGTGAGCGCACCCGGTGGGCGCGGGCGCTGGCGTGGGCGGCTTCGGGATCGGAGCTGCGGATCGCGGCCAGCACGGCACGGTGCTCGACCGCCGACTTTTTCGGCTTGGGCCGCATGCGCAGGGTCGCGATTCGGGCGCGATGGAGCTGGTCCGACATCGTCGTGCCCAGCCGCGCGATCCGGCCGTTGCCGCAGCCCGCGATCAGCGCCGCGTGAAACGCATCGTCGGCGGCCGCCCATTGGTCGAGGTCGTCGGCCTTCAGCGCGCGCTCCATCTCGGTCGTGTGCGCGGCGAGTTCGGTCAGCACCGGCGCGCGCAGCTTCGCCTCCATGCCGGCCAGCAATTCGGCTGCCATCGCTTCGAGCGCGATCACGACGTTGTAGATTTCGCGGATGTCGTCGGGCGAGATGGGACAGATGCGCACGCCCCGCCGCGGCAGCACCTGCACCAGGCCTTCCTGTTGCAGCCGGATCACCGCCTCGTGCACCGGCGTTCGACTTACGCCGAGCTGGTCGGCGATTTCCTGCTCAGAGGCCTGGTAGCCCGGCAAAAGTTTGTTGCGGCGGATCGCATCTTTCAGCGCGCGATACGAATCCTCGACGAGCGACGTCGCTTCGTCTTCTCGCACTGCAGCACGCATGGCGACGACCATCTCTCGAGCCCTCGAGTGGGATTGACTCGGACACCATGCGCACTCGACGGTAGCGTGGCAACTTGCATGCAAGCTGCCTCACATCGAACAAGTTGACTCAACCTTGAAGCACCCGAGGAGTACGTTCCTTGCGCGAGCATAAGATCGCGGCGATTCCGGCCGATGGGATCGGCAAAGAGATCATTCCGGCCGGCCTCGCCGTGCTGCGCGCGCTGGAGCAGCGCAGCCAGGATTTCCGTCTTTCGGTCGAAGAATTTCCGTGGGGCTCGGATTTCTACCGTGCCCATGGCCGCATGATGGATGAGGACGGGCTCGAACAGCTGAAGAAGTTCGACGCGATCTATTTCGGCGCGGTCGGCGATCCCGACCTGCCCGACGACCTGACCTTGTGGGGATTGCGCCTGCGCATCTGCCAGGGCTTCGACCAGTACGCCAACGTGCGGCCGACCCGCATCCTGCCCGGCATCGAAAGCCCGCTGCGCAATGTCGGCCCGGGCGAACTCGACTGGATCATCGTGCGCGAGAACAGCGAGGGCGAATATGCCGGCCATGGCGGCCGCGCCCATCGCGGTCATCCCGAAGAAGTCGCGACCGAGACTTCGATCTTCACCCGCGTCGGCGTCACGCGGATCATGCGCTATGCGTTCGAGATCGCGCGCAAACGCCCGCGCAGGCACCTCACCGTGGTGACCAAGTCCAACGCGCAGCGTCACGGCATGGTGTTGTGGGACGAGATCGCGGCCGAGGTCGGCCAGGCCTATCCCGACGTCACGGTCGAGAAGCAGCTCGTCGACGCCATGACCGTGCGCATGGTGAAATATCCGCAGAAGGTCGACGTGGTCGTCGCGACCAACCTGCATGCCGACATTCTGTCCGACCTCGCCGGTGCGCTGGCCGGCAGCCTGGGCGTGGCGCCGACCGCCAACCTCAACCCCGAGCGGAATTTCCCGTCGATGTTCGAGCCCATCCACGGTTCGGCCTTCGACATCACCGGCAAGGGCGTGGCCAACCCGATCGCCACCTTCTGGACCGGCGTTATGATGCTCGAGCATCTGGGCGAGACCGCCGCCGCCGCGCGCCTGATGCGCGCGATCGAACGCGTGACCGCGTCCGGCCTGCGCACGCCCGATCTAGGCGGCACGGCCCGAACCGAGGACATTACCAATGCCGTCGTGGAGGAAATCCGCACCTCGAACGACTGAGAAATCCCCGGCTCAAGGCCGGGGACTGGCATGACGAAGAAGCAAAAACCGCACGCAAGAGGCGGGTGAAGTGCAACGAAACAGGAGGAAGCGATGAAGAAGGTTTTTGGCATTGCGTTGCTCGCCGCGACGCTCGTGACGGCCGGGCCGCAGCGCGCCCGCGCCGAAGTCGGTGAAGTGCGCGCAGCGCAACAATACGGCCTGTCCTATCTCGCGCTGATGGTCATGGAAGACCAGAAGCTGATCGAGAAGAAGGCGAAGGAAGGCGGGCTCGACCTCAAGGTCGTGTGGGCCAAGCTGGGCGGTCCCGCCGCGATGAACGACGCGCTGCTGTCGGGCAGCCTCGACTTCGCCAGCGGCGGCGTACCGGGCCTGATCACGCTGTGGTCCAAGACCAAGGGCTCGCCGCTCGCGGTGAGGGGCGTCGGCGCGCTGAACAACATGCCGGTCGAGCTGATCACCTCGAATCCCAACGTGAAGTCGATCAGGGACTTCACCGAGAAGGACAAGATCGCGGTGACCTCGGTGAAGGTCTCGACCCAGGCGATGCTGCTGGAACAGGCCGCCGCCAAGGAATGGGGCAAGGAGAGTTTCGCCAAGCTCGACCCGCTGACCGTCTCGCTGCCGCATCCCGAAGCGATGACCGCGCTGCTGTCGGGCAGCGGCGCCATCACCGCGCATTTCGCCTCGCCGCCTTTCTCCTATACCGAGAAGGCCAAGGGGTTCCGCGTCGTGGCCAAGAACTACGACATCCTCGGCGGACCCGCGACGTTCAACGTGGTGTGGACCACGACGAAATTCGCCGATGCGAACCCGAAGGCCTACGCCGCGTTCGCCAGCGCGTTCGCCGAGGCGACGGACTGGATCAACAAGAACAAGCAGCCGGCGGCCGAGCTCTACAAGCGGATGACCGGCACCACCGAGACGCTCGACCAGTTGCTGCAGATGCTGAACGATCCCGAGATCACCATGACGCTCACGCCGATGCGCACCATGGTCACGGCCGAGTTCATGGAGCAGATCGGCACGATCAAACAGAAGCCGTCGAGCTGGAAGGACTTGTTCTTCCCCAACGTGCACAACCTGCCGGGGAGCTGAAGTGAGCGTGCCTTCGACCGGATCCCCGGCCAGCAGCGGACCGCTGCTCGACGTGCGGGGCGTTACGCTGCAGTACAAGACGCGCGACCATCTCGTCACCGCGACCTACCGGGTCGATTTCGAGGTGCATCGTTCGGATCGGTTCGTGCTGCTGGGTCCGTCCGGCTGCGGCAAGTCCACCTTGCTGAAGGCAGTCGGCGGCTATATGGCGCCGGTCGAAGGCACCATCACGCTCAAGGGCCGCGAGATCGCGCGGCCCGGACCTGACCGGATGATGGTGTTCCAGGAATTCGATCAGCTGCTGCCGTGGAAGACGGTGAAGCAGAACGTCGCCTTCGCCCTCACCTCGGGGGCGCGCATGTCGACGCGCGCCGCCGCGGAGAAGGCGATGCACTATATCGACAAGGTAAACCTGACGAAGTTCGCCGACTCCTACCCGCACATGCTGTCGGGCGGCATGAAGGCGCGTGTCGCCATCGCGCGCGGCATGGCGATGGAGCCGGACATTCTGTTGATGGACGAGCCCTTCGCGGCGCTCGACGCGCTGACCCGCCGCAAGATGCAGGATGAGCTGCTGCAGCTGTGGGACGACACGCACTTCACCGTGCTGTTCGTGACGCATTCGATTCCCGAAGCGGTCAAGATCGGCAGCCGCATTCTTCTTCTGTCGCCCCATCCGGGGCAGGTGAAGGCCGAGCTCAACAGCAATGGGCAGGACACGGTCGATCCCGCGACCGGACTGCCGCTCACCGAAAAGATCCAGCGCATGCTGTTCGCCGACCAGGTGGAGAAGGTCCATGACTGACGTCGCGACCGCCAATTTGAATCAGACCCGGCCCGAGTTCGTCCGCGAGCTGGCCAGCGACAATGCGTTCGGCGTCGTGGAGAAGCCGCTGACCGCGTTCGAGCGCGTGTGGAACCAGGGCTGGGTGCGCAAGGCCACGATCCTGATCGCGCTGGCGCTGATCTGGGAACTCTATGCGCGCTGGCTCGACAACTCGCTGATCTTCCCGACCTTCCTCGACACGGTCGACGCGTTCGAGGAAGGCATCCGCACCGGCGGCATTCTCGACCGCGCCGGCCATTCGATTCGCGTGCTGCTGCAGGGTTACGCGATCGGGCTGATCATCGCGGCGACCTTCACCGGCCTCGCCATCAGCTCGCGCTTTGGCCAGGACCTGCTCGAGACGCTGACCTCGATGTTCAACCCGCTGCCCGCGATCGCGCTGCTGCCGCTGGCGCTGATCTGGTTCGGACTCGGCACCGGCAGCCTGATCTTCGTGCTGGTTCATTCGGTGCTGTGGGCGGTGGCGCTGAACACCCATTCGGGATTCAAGTCGGTCTCGAACACGATGCGCATGGTGGGCAAGAATTACGGCCTGTCGGGCTTCGGCTACGTCACCAAGATCCTGATCCCCGCCGCCTTCCCGTCGATCCTGACCGGTCTCAAGATCGGCTGGGCCTTTGCCTGGCGCACCTTGATCGCGGCCGAACTCGTGTTCGGCGTCAGCTCGGGATCGGGCGGCCTCGGCTGGTACATTTTCGAGAAGAAGAACCAGCTCGAAATCGCCAGCGTCTTCGCCGGCCTGTTCTGCGTCATTCTGATCGGGCTGCTGGTGGAGAATTTGATCTTCCGAACCATCGAAGCGCGCACCGTGCGCCGCTGGGGCATGCAGACATGAGCTCGAATACGCATCGTGTGGCCGTGATCCCGGGCGACGGGATCGGCACCGAAGTGGTTCCCGAAGGTCTGCGCGTGCTCGACGCGGCCGCGTCGCGCTATGGCATCGGGCTCAACTACGACTCGTTCGACTGGAGCAGCGCCTACTTCCTCAAGCACGGGCGCATGATGCCCGAGGACTGGGCGACGCAGATCGGCAGCCACGACGCGATCTTTTTCGGCGCCGTCGGCTGGCCCGCCACGGTGCCCGACCACGTGTCGCTGTGGGGATCGTTGATCCAGTTCCGGCGCGGCTTCGACCAGTACGTCAATCTGCGCCCGGTTCGCTTGATGCCGGGCGTCAAGTCGCCGCTTGCCGACCGCAAGCCCGGCGACATCGATTTCTATGTCGTGCGCGAAAATACCGAGGGCGAATATTCCTCGGTCGGCGGCAAGATGTTTCCCGGCACCGAGCGCGAATTCGTGCTGCAGGAAAGCGTCTTCACGCGTACCGGCGTCGACCGGATTCTGAAATTCGCGTTCGAGCTCGCCAGCAAGCGGCCCAAGAAACACGTGACCTCGGCGACCAAGTCGAACGGCATTTCGATTTCGATGCCGTACTGGGACGAGCGGGTCGAGGCGATGGCCACGGACTATCCCGGCATCAAGGTCGACAAGTTCCACATCGACATTCTGACCGCGCATTTCGTGCAGCATCCGGACTGGTTCGACGTCGTGGTGGCGTCGAACCTGTTCGGCGACATTCTGTCGGATCTGGGTCCCGCCTGCACCGGCACGATCGGCATCGCGCCGTCGGCCAACCTCAATCCCGAGCGCAAATTTCCGTCGCTGTTCGAACCGGTGCACGGTTCGGCGCCCGACATCGCGGGCAAGGGCATCGCCAACCCGATCGGCCAGATCTGGTGCGCCTCGATGATGCTCGAACATCTCGGCCACGAAGAAGCCGCCGCCGGCGTGTTGCGCGCGATCGAGACGGTGCTGGAACGAGGCCCACGCACGCGCGACCTCGGCGGGACTGCAACGACGGTGGAAGTCGGCAAGGCGATCGAAGACGCGGTGCGCAACGACGGGCGGTAGCCTAGCTAGGGTAGCAGGTCGTTGAAAAAGGTCCGGACAGGCGCGGCTCAGGTAATCTGTCGCAAACCTCGCGCGCCGAGCAGACTCAAATAAGCGTTCACTACAGAGAACACGGAGTACACAGAGGTTTTGCGCGGTTCGTCGTGCGCGCACGGTTCTCGATCAGATCTTCTGACGCGCGTCGCTTGCTCCGGTTCATCTCGATCGGATCATGCGCTAGCGAGAAGCCTCCGCGAGCGTACGAATCCAGCGCTGGAGTCCGGCCTGATCGTTCGGATCGCCTGTCCAACGCTGCGCCGGCACGTACGGAACGTTGCTGCGACGCGGGCGATCGGGCCAGATCTTGTTGGGCAGGATGAGTCGCACGCGCTCGCCGTCGAGTGTGCGGGTGCGCACGTCCATGTAAAGCGTGTCGGCGCTGGTGGGCCAGCCGAGCTGCACGGCGCCCGGCATGGCCAGGACGAGATCGGCAAAGTCGAGGCAGGCGCTTGCGCACGCCATGTCGGTCAGCAGGAAGACGCCGCCTTGCACGGGATTGCGCGGCGCGTGCGTTGGCGGTTCGCGTACTTCGTTGCGTTCCTCGAAGAATGTGTCGCCCGCGGCGATCGCGCGTTCCAGCCCGTTCAAGACCGGTTCCAGATAACCGATCTCGTCCCCGCGCGCGGCAAACGTGGCGTGGATTTCCTTGTTCTGCGCCAGAATGGTTGGCGTGGCGCGCCACAAAGTGTGTCCGAGATCCGGCTGCGTGGCCGCAATGAAATCCGCGCCCCAAAGAAGCCGGGCGAGCGTCTCGCCCCAACTCGAATTGCCGCCCGCATTGCCGCGCACATCGAACACGATGTAGCGCGCGTGGCGAAGATTTCCGATATGACGGCGCACATCGGCGATGAGGCGCCGCCGCGCGCGATCCGTGTTCGCGCCGTAGGACGAGCTGAGCGTGATCCACCATCCGCCATCCACGACCCGTCGAATACCGATCGGCGGCGCTTTCCCCAGTATGTCGTTGTGCAGCCCGACCCAGTCCTTCCATTCGATCGCCTCCCAGGTGAGTTCGATCGTACGTGTGCGTCCGTCTTGCTCGACGGCGCAGCGGCGCGGCGGCGGCGACAGCGGATCGTGTTCGTCGAGCAGCAATCGTCCGGCCTGCTGCACACGTTGCGATTCCAATTCCCACCGCCCCACCAGCGGGCGCACGCGGTCGGCATAAAGCGTCTCGACCGGCACACCGTCGCATGCGAGCAGTCGCATGCCGATCGGAACGTCGTCGCGACGGCTGAGCGCGATTCGCCAGACGCCGGCCGGATCGCGCGCCGGCAACAGACGCGGCCATCGATCCGGCGTCTTGTCGCGACATTCCATCCCGACATGCCCGTCGTCGAATCGTGCGATCAGACGCCGTACAATCGCGCAGGAGCTGGGCGCGTCATGTGCGGCATCCGCCTCGCGCATCGCAATGTCGAAGGCGGCCTGCGTGCGCGCCCGGAAGGTCGGGTCGCCCTCCCACACCCAGCCGGGATGATCGGCAATGACGGCGCCGCGAACCGCTTCGAGGTCGGCGCGAGTCCGGGCCGGCCAGTCCTCGGAAGCCAGTACGGGGAGTGCCAGGAACACGAGGAGCAGCGGTACGAAGCAACGCATGCGACTATGGTAGATCAGCCCCACCAACGTCAGGCAAGCTCGCACCATGCGCACCCTGCTCCTGGCCTTGGTTCTGCTGTGGCCGAGCTTCGGCGCCTTTGCCGCGTCCGGCATGATCGACGAGCTGCGCGAGAAGCTGCAGATCCAGCATTACCGGCTGCACGTCGCGCCCGATGCGGCGAAGCTGCGCTTTCGCGGCACGATGCGAATCGATCTCGCCGCCACGGCGCCGCTCGCGCGCGTGACCTTGCATGCGGCCGAACTCGACATCGACTCGGCGACGATCGACGGGCGGCCGGCGCGGATCGAGCTCGACGCCACCGCCGAGCGTCTGATCCTGCATCCGCCCGCGACGCTGCCGGTCGGTCCGCACCGGATCGAGATCGAATATGCCGGCCGCATCCGGCAAGCGCCGTTCGGCCTCTTCGCGGTCGATTATCAGACTCCCGACGGCACACCGCAGCGGCTGCTCGCGACGCAGTTCGAAGCGACCGACGGGCGTCGCTTCATGCCGTGCCTGGATCAGCCCGACGCCAAGGCCGTGTTCGAACTTTCGACCACCGCCGCGCCCGGCGCGACCGTCGTGTCGAACATGCCGATTGTCGACGATACGACGGACGCGAACGGTCAGCGCCTCGTGCGCTTCGCCCCGACACCGCGCATGTCGAGCTATCTGGTGGCGTTGCTGATCGGCGACTTCGAAACCATCTCGGCCCGAAGCGGCGCCACCGAGATCCGCGTGATCACGCCCCGCGGCGAGATCGAACGCGGCCGCTTCGCGCTGGATGAGACGCTGCGGCTGCTGGCGCTCTACACCGACTATTTCCAGGCGCCCTATCCGCTGCCCAAGCTCGACCTGATTGCGATTCCGGGCTCGGCCGGATTCCAGGCGATGGAGAATTGGGGCGCCATCACTTTCTTCGAGCAGCTGCTGCTGTTCGATCCCGCGACCCAGCCCGATTCGCAGCGCGAGCAGGTCTTCGCCACCATCTCGCACGAGATCGCGCATCAATGGTTCGGCAATCTCGTCACCATGCGCGCCTGGGACGATCTGTGGCTGAACGAAGGGTTCGCCACCTGGATGCAGCATCGCGCCGCCGATCTGCTGCATCCCGACTGGCAGCTCGGCCTGCAGGGACGGCACGACCGCGACACCGCGATGCGCCGCGATTCGGTCCACGCCACACATGCCGTGGTCCAGAACGTAAGTTCTTCCGATCAGGCGAACGCCGTGTTCGACGACGTCACCTACTCCAAAGGGTACGCCGTCGTGCATGCGGTCGAGGCGCAGCTGGGGCCGGATGTGTTCCGCAACGGGCTGCGGCGCTGGATGAAGCGCTTCGCCTTCGGCTCGGCCACGACCGATCAGCTTTGGGCGGTGCTGCGCGAGGAAAGCGGCCGCGACGTCACCCGCTTCGCTCGCGCGCTGGTCGAACGTCCGGGCGTGCCGCTGCTCGAGGCCAGGCTCACCTGCACCGGTTCGCGCGGCCACCTCGCCGTCACGCAGCACGATTCGCAGCCGGTGCCGTTGTTCGTGCGCCTGCCCGACGGTGCGTTGCGCCGGGCCACGATCGAGCACAGCGCCGCCTTCGACGGCGCTTGCGGAGCGTTCGTCGTCGATGGCGGTGATTACGGCTATGTCCGAACGCACTATGACGACACCGCTTTCGCCAAGCTGCTCGACCGCTTCGCGCAACTTCCGCCCGCCGATCAGATCGTGCTGGTCGACGATTCGCGGGCGCTCGCCATTGCCGGCCAGCAGCCGCTCGCGCGCGGGCTCGAGCTGCTCCGCCGCATGCCCGCCGACACCGCCCCGGCCGTGTGGCAGAGCGCGGCGTCGTTCCTGCTCGAACTCGACTCGCTGGCGCGCCACAGCGCGGTGCAGGCGCGGCTGCGCGCCTTCGCGCGTTCGGTGCTGCGCCCGGCGCTCGAGCCGATCGGCGTCGAGCCGCGCGCAACCGATACGGCCGGCGACCGGCTGCGGCGCGAGGCGCTGGTCGAGGCGTTGGGTTCGCTCGGCGACGACGCCATCGTGCGCACCGCGCTGACCCGGACCGCGTCGCCGCCGCCGCCGCATCCGGCCATCGCCAACGCGCTGCTGCGCGTCGCGGCCGGGTCGGCCGATGCGGCGACGTTCCAGCGCCTGCTGACCCGCGCCGAGACGAGCCCGGACCGGATCGAACGGCTGTTCCTGTATGACGCGCTGGGCGCAGTGCGCGATCCGGCGCTGGCGCAGCTTCTGCTCGATCGCGTTCGCGACGGGCGCATGGCGCTCGAATTGCGCGGCCCGACATTGACGCGACTGGCCTTGGCGGGTCGGCACCAGGATCTCGCCTGGCAGTTCCTGGCCCAGAACACCGCCGCGTTTGGCGAAGCCGCCGACGCGGTCGAGCATTTCGCGCTCGGCTCGTCGCTCCTGTCGGACTGCGCCGCGGCCGAATGCGCCGACCGTCTCGACGCCTACGCGGCGGCGAATCTGCCGCCCGACGGGCGCGGCGAAGCGACCCTGGTCAGCGCCGAAATCCGGCAGCGCGCCAAACAGCTGCCGTCGCTGCTGCAACAGCTGGATGCGTGGTTGAAATCTTAGGGCCTCGGCCGAGCACGACATGCGCGGCGCGCCACCGTTCGGCGTGGAAACCGAATGGAGCCGCGGCGCCGGCCAAAGCGCGCTATCGTGGTGCCGTGGGCGACCCAGGCTACGAGGCCCTGCGGGGTCTCTGGGAGAAAAAGCGAGGCGGCCGCCGCTTCCCCGCCTGGAGCGATTTTGCCTCCGGCGAGCTCGCCCGGTTCTGGCCGCACACGATGGTGCTAGAGGTGCTGGACGGCCGGGATTTCCGCTACCGGCATTACGGTGCCGGGCTGGCGATCCTGTTCGGCAACGACTTCACCGACCGCACCACCTCGTCCCTGCCGGTGAACGAGCGGCACCGT
>JAQGIE010000167.1 GCA_028291365.1 Rhodospirillales bacterium | reverse complement strand
GCGCTCTGCATGCGCCTGCCGCTGGTGGTGAGCTGCTTCTCGAATTTGTGTACGAACTCGCCGTAGCCGGTGCGCGAGTCGCAGGACAGCGCGCCGACCATCATCTCTTCTTTCAGCGCACGGACATGCAGCGCCGCCTCTTCCGGGCTTGGCACGCATTCTTTTTCTTTCGTCGTGGGCGGCTTGGTGGATTTGGACGTCGCGGCGAAGGCGGGCGATGCGATCGCACCGGCGACACAGGCAGCGACGACCCAGGGACGAAGACGGTCAGTGAACGGCACGTGCGGGAACTCCTCGAAACGGCGCGCGGCGCCCTTCTCTCACGCGGCGAATGTCGGACGCAAGCAGCGCCGGCCGCAGAATTCCCGTGAAAACCTCGTGATTCTAGCGGGTTCCGGATGGCGGCGAGGCCGGCCCCGCGACCATGGTCGCGGCATCGAGCCGCTGGGGCGGCCGTTCATTTGCATCGCGCCGATGCAGGTGCTTCATTAGCGGCCATCTTTTCAGAGGGCGGCTGCGGGCGCACCTTGCGTCCGAAAGCCGAGAAGCTGGCAATGAATTACGACGCCTTCTTTGCCGAAAAACTCGCGCAGCTCTGCGCCGAGGGGCGTTATCGGGTGTTCGCCAATCTCGAGCGTTCGGCGGGCAGTTTCCCCAAGGCAATTCTGCGCCACGAGGGTGAATCGCGCGAAGTCACCATCTGGTGCTCGAACGACTATCTCGGCATGGGCCAGCACCCGTCGGTGCTGGCGGCCATGCACGCATCGATCGACCGCGTCGGCGCCGGAGCCGGGGGCACGCGCAACATCTCGGGCACCTGCGTCTATCACGTCGATCTCGAGCAGGAGCTGGCGTCGCTGCACGGCAAGGAAGCGGCGCTGCTGTTCACCTCGGGCTACGTCGCCAACGAGACGACGTTGTCGACCCTGGGCAAGCTGCTGCCGGACTGCGTCATCTTCTCCGACGCGCTGAACCACGCCTCGATGATCGAGGGCATCATTCATTCGGGCGCCGAGAAGCACGTTTTCCGCCACAACGACGTGGCGCATCTGCGCGAAATGCTGTCGAAGGTCGAACCCGGCCGCGCCAAGCTGATCGCGTTCGAAAGCGTCTACTCGATGGACGGCGACATCGGCCCGATCAAAGAGATCTGCGACGTCGCCGCCGAATTCGGCGCGCTGACCTATCTCGACGAAGTGCACGCGGTCGGCATGTACGGCCCGACCGGCGCCGGCGTTGCCGAGCAGCTCGGCCTGGCCGACCGGATCGACGTGATCGAAGGCACGCTGGGCAAGGCGTTCGGCCTGATCGGCGGCTACATCGCCGCCTCGGCGCGCCTGATCGACGTCATCCGCTCCTACGCGCCCGGCTTCATCTTCACCACCGCCATGTGCCCGGTCGTTGCTGCCGGCGCGCTCGCCAGCGTGCGCCATCTGCGCAGCTCGAACGCCGAGCGCGAGGGCCAGCGCCGGGTTTCGGCTGAAACCAAGCGCCGCCTGACCGATGCCGGCATTCCGGTCATGGCCTGCGAAAGCCACATCGTGCCGGTGCTGGTCGGCGATCCGGTACTGACCAAGCGCATCACCGACGAACTGCTCGAGCGGCACAGTGTCTATGTGCAGCCGATCAACTACCCCACCGTGCCGCGCGGCACCGAGCGCCTGCGCCTGACCCCGTCACCGCTGCACACGGCAGAAGATCTCGACCATCTGGTCGCGTCGCTGGTCGAAATCTGGGGCCGGCTGGAACTGCGCAAGGCCGCGTAAAGCGCGGCGCGCACGAACAGAAAGGGCCGCGGTGAACCGCGGCCCTTTCTTTTTGCGTGACGCGGATCAGACCGCGGCGGTGGTTTCGAGCCGGCGCCCCGGACGGCGGCGCGCCTTGCGATCTTCGCCACTGGGTTCGGTCGCCGCAGCGTCGGCCTTCGCCGCCGCTTCTTCGCCGACCAGAATCCGGTAGAGCTCGGTTCGGGCCCGCGACAGGCGGCTCTTGATGGTGCCGACGGCGCAGTTGCAGATCTCTGCCGCTTCTTCGTACGAGAAGCCCGACGCGCCGACCAGGATCAGCACTTCGCGATGCTCGCGCGACAGTTTGGCCATGCCGCGCTTGAGTTCCTGGAACTCGAGACGGGCTTCCTGCCCCGGCGCGACCGCGAAATAGTCGAGCGCCCCGTCTTCGATCGAATCGAACTTGAGACGCTGCCGCCGCAGATTGTTGACGTGCAGGTTGCGCAGGATCGTGAAGGTCCACGCCTTGAAGTTCGTGCCGGGTGCGAACTGATGCCGCGCCCGCAAGGCACGGACGATCGTGTCCTGCACCAGATCGTTGGCGTGATCTGCGTTCTGCGTCACGAACCGTGCGAAAGCTCGTAAGTGTGGAATGTTGGCGATCAACTCGCGTTGGAATTCAGCCTCAGCCGCCGCGTCATCGACCGGCGACGGATTTGGCGTCGATTGGACGGAATCATCCAATTGCATACGTTCGTTCTGGCTCATCATTTCAGCCGCGCTTCCAGCAGTTTGATGAGATCGCGCGGAATCGGTTCCTGCACGACGGGGTCGTAGAGCTGGCGCAAATGATGCGTCAGCCATTGGTCGAATGCCGGGTCGGCAGGCGACTCGATCGTGCGCAGGCCGGGGAAGTCGTCCTCGGGCTGCCGGGCTTGGTTTTGGTTCAACGTGTCCATGGGGCTCTCTCGGGGTCACCATGAAACAAGCGACCCCGAAAAAGGTTCGTGACTTTCGGAGATGCCCTCAGAATCTGAGCGTTACGGGCGGGTGCAGACGCTCCGGATAAACATCTTGGTAAGGGTTTCGACCGATGGTCGGCACCCGTGTGTCGCCGGTCCGGCGCCACTTTCCAGCTCCGCCGGAGACCCCGGACTCTTATGATCGCCGCACGTCGGGTCCTCATTATCGAGGACGAGATGTTGATCGCCGACCACCTTGCCGCCCTGCTCGAAGGGTCGGGCTGGGAGGTGGCTGGCCGCGCTATGGATGCGGAGACCGCCATGGTCATCGCCGAGCGCGAGCGTCCGGGCTTTGCCATCGTCGACGTGTCGCTGCAGGGCGGCATCAACGGCATGACGGTCGGACGCGAACTCGCGGCCCGCTATGGCACCCGCGTCGTGTTCGTCACCGGCCATCTCGACCAGGCGGTACGGCAGGTCCAGGACATCGATGCGGTGTTCGTCGGCAAGCCCTTCACCGACGACGAGATCCTGTCGAGCCTGGACGAAGCCGAAGCCACGGCACGCCGCACGTGATTCTCGTCTTCGGGTCGTTGAACATGGATCTGGCGCTCTCGGTCGAGCGCCTGCCCAAACCCGGCGAGACCGTGCTGGGTCCGTCCTACGTTCTTACGCCCGGCGGCAAGGGCGCCAACCAGGCCGTCGCCGCGGCGCGCGCGGGCGCCGAGACGCGCATGATCGGCACGGTCGGCGACGACGAGTTCGGCCGCATGGCGCTGAACGCGCTGCAGCGGCAGGGCGTCGACACCAGCGGCATCATCAAGGGAGCCAAGCCGACCGGCTGCGCCGCCATTCTGGTGTCGCCGCAGGCCGAGAATCAGATCGGCGTCGCCAGCGGCGCCAATCTCGAGACGCTCGCCGCGAGCGTGCCCAACGACCGGCTCGGTCCCGGCACCACCTTGCTGATGCAGATGGAAGTGCCCGAGAACGAAATCTGGGCACTGGCCAGGCACGCCAAGTCGCGCGGCGCGCGCGTGGTGCTGAATCTCGCACCGGTGCGACCGGTACCGCCCGCGTCGCTGAAAGATCTCGACGTGCTGATCTGCAACGAGCACGAGGCCGCGTCGCTCGCCACCTCGCTTGGTGCGCCGCCCGGCCGCGATCCGACCCAGGTGATCGGCGCGCTGGCCAAAGGGCTCGGCCTTACCTTCATCGTCACGCTGGGTGCCCGGGGCGCGATGGCGGCGACACCGACCGAACGCTGGCTGGTCGACGCGCTGCAGATCAAACCGGTCGACACGACCGGCGCCGGCGACGCGTTCTGCGGCGCCTTCACCGCCGCCCTCGATCGCCGCACCCCCATCCAGGGCGCGCTCGAACGCGCCAACGTCGCGGGTGCGCTCGCCTGCATGGCGCTGGGTGCGCAGGAAGCGCTGCCGCGCCGCCAGACGATCGAAGAGCGGCTGCTGAGCAGCCCGCGAGCGTTCAAGAGCGCGTAGCGCTTTTCGCGAATTTCAGATCACGGGCCGAAATCCGGGAGGCGCACCAGCGCGTTTTCCCGCGAAAGCCTGCCCCGTACTTGATACGGGGTGGGTACCGGTTCGCGGAGGGAAAACGCGCCAACTAAAAAAGTTAGAGAGCATGACCCGATCAATTTGATCGGGTCATGCTCTAGCTGCGCCTGCTTCCGGCGCGCGGATCGAGCGCGTCCTGCAGACCATCGCCGAGGAAATTGAAGGCGATCACGGTCAGGAAGATCATCAGGCCGGGATAGATCGCCAGCGCCGGCGCCGAATAGATCAGGTCCTGCGCGTTCACCAGCATGTTGCCCCAGCTCGGCAGCGGCAGCTGGATGCCGACGCCGAGATAGGACAGCGTCGATTCGACCAGGATCAGATGGCCGATCGAGAGGGTCACGGCGACCACGATGGGCGACACGACGTTGGGCAGCACGTGCACGCGCATGATGCGCGCGTTCGAGGCGCCCAGCGCCAGCGCGGCGCGGACATATTCGCGCTGCCGCACCGACAGCGCGCCGCCGCGCACCAGTCGCGCCACCGTCGTCCAGCCGAACAGCGACACCACGATGACGATACGGTAGAGGCTGACCTCGTCCGACAGCGCGATGGCCGAAGGCACGCCCAGCTTCTTCAGGTCGATGGCGCTGAGAATGATCAGGAACGGCAGGATCGGCAGCGCGATGATGCCGTCGGTGAAGCGCATCAGCAGCGCGTCGAGCCGCCCGCCATAGAATCCCGCCAGCAGTCCCACCAGCGATCCGATCAGCGCCGCGCACAGCGCCGCGGCGACACCGACCAGCAGCGACACGCGCCCGCCATAGAGAAGGCGGATCAGCACATCGCGCCCGATTTCGTCCTGACCCAGCGGATGGCCGGGCGACGGCGGCGCGTAACGGCCGAACAGGTCCTGGTCGACGAAAGTCGTGCCGAGCCACACCTCGAACAACGGCGCGGCGACGCAGATCAGCACCAGCAGCAGCAGGAACACCGCGCTGACCACCGCTGCGCGATGGCGCAGGAAGCGCCGCACGACCATCCGCAGCGGCGTCTGCGCGGGCTGGGTGATGCCGCTCTGCTCGGCCTCGAGCGTCGGCGCCGGATCTTGCATCGTCATCAGCTTCTCACGCCTTCCTGCCCGCGAAGGTCACGCGCGGATCGAGCGCGGCATAGGCGACGTCGGCGATGAGGTTGGCGAGCAGGATCATCGCGGTCGCGGCGAGCAGCGCCACCAGCGCAACGTTGAAGTCGTTGCCCATCACCGAGTCGTAGATGAGCTTGCCCATGCCGAGATAGCCGAAGATCGTCTCGGTCACGACGGCGCCCGAAAACAGCGTGCCGATATCGTGGCTGATGATGGTGACGATCGGGATCATGCCGTTGCGCAGCGCGTGCTTCCACACCACGGCGGTTTCGCCGACCCCCTTGGCGCGCGCCGTGCGCACGTAATCCTGGCGCAGCTGCTCCATCATCGCGGCCCTGATGTGCCGCGTCAGCACACCGGCATTGAGCAAGGTCAGCGTCACCACCGGCATCACCAGATACGGCAGCCGATCGGCGAAGCGTTCCGAGCCGACCGGCGCCATGCCGGAGGCGGGCAACCAGCCGAGCGTGACGGCGAACAGAATGATCAGCAGCAGCGCGAGCCAGAAGCTCGGCATCGAGATGCCACCGAAACACAGGAAATTCACCAGCGTGTCGAGCTTGGTGTAGGGCTTGCGCGCGGCGTAGATGCCGGCCGGCAACGCGATGCCCAGCGCCAGCAGCAAGGTGCACGCCATCAGGATCGCGGTGTTGCCCATGCGCGGCAGCACGACGGCGAGGGTCGGCTGCGCCGCGAGACGCGAATAGCCGAGATCGCCCGACAGCGCCGCCATCAGCCAGTTGAAATAGCGTTCGATGACCGGCTTATCGAGCCCGTACAGCGCCTTCAGCCGCACCGCGTCGGCCGCGGTCAGGTTCGGATCCGACGCGATCATCAGATCGATCGGGTCGCCGGGCATCAGCCCGATCAGCATGTAGACGACGAAGGACATCACCAGCAGCACCAGCAGCGCCTGGAGCAGTCTCTCGGTCAGGAAGCGCGCCATTTTGCAGTCTCAGTCAGCCGTCCAGCGCTCGACCCACCAGGTGCTGGCGAATTGGTGCCCGGTCTGGGTGATGCCATGCAGCCATTTCGGCGTCACCTGCGTGTTGATGCGGAAGAACAGCGGCAGTTGCGGCAGTTCGTCGGCGTAAGTTCGTTGCACGTCGGCCCAGTTCTTTTGCTGCTGCTCGGGCTCGCACTGGGTCTGGATCGCATCGATCGCCTTATCCATCGCGGCGCTCTTGTAGCCGCCGAAATTCTGGCCCGACCAGCCGTTGGCCTCCGATGGCACCGCATGCGAGTGAAGGACCGCTTCGGGATCGTTCGCGGGCCAGGCCGCGAACGCCATCATATAGAGATGCGGAAACTGGCGGCGGCGCAGGATCTCGCCGAACACGACGCGTGCGGGCGCCGTCTTCAGCCGCACGTCGATGCCGATCTCGCGCCACATGCGCTGCATCACCTGTTGCACCAGCTCGCGCGTTTTGTTGCCCGCGATGGTGCCGAGCTCGAAGGACAGGCGCTCGCCCTTGGCATTGGTGCGGATGCCGTCGGCACCGACCTTGTCCCAGCCCGCCTCGGCCAGCAGCGCGCCGGCCTTGGCGCGATCGAACCCGTATTTGACCACGCCGTCGTCGGTGTAGATCGGCTCTTGCGGGTGATACATGGTGTCGGCGATCGACTGGCGGCCCTCGAAGATCTGCTTCGAGATCGCACCGCGATCGAGCCCGTACATCAGCGCGCGGCGCACGCGAATGTCTTTCAGCGCCGGGTCGTCGACATTGACGTTGACGAATTCCCACATGAGCATCGACTTGAATTCGATGTTGAAGCGGTCGGCGTTGCGCTTCTGGAACGACACCGCCTGATCGAAGCTGATGCCGTTCTCGCCCGAGATGAAGTCGATATCGCCCGACTTGAGGTTTGATTCCAGCGCCGCGGTATTCTCGATCGACTTGATGACGATGCGATCGAATTGCGGGCGCTGGCCTTTCCAGTAGGGATTGCGTTCGACCACGATGGTCGAGCCGCGCTCGACGCGCGCGATCCTGTACGGACCGTCATGCAGGCCGGCGCGCGTCGGATCGGAATCATACGCGGTGCGGACCCGGTAGTCGGACTTCGACTTTTCCCAGATCGGCCGTTCGACATGCGCCGGCAGCGGCAGGAAGTCGTTGAACTCGGCCGGGTTGCACAGCGACTGGGTGCGCGTGATGACGAAGTTGCGGTCGTCCTTGTATTCGACCGAGACGATGTCGTTGGAGACCTGGTTGTAATTGACCGTGCCGGACTGCGGGTCCTTGCCCCAGTTCCACGCGAAGACGAAATCCTTCGACGTCACCTGCGTGCCGTCGCTCCAGTATATGTCGGGCTTGAGCGTGAAGGACACGGCGCGGGCCGCCCTTCCGTCGGGCAAGGTCACCGGCTTCACGCGGCCGTTCTGGGCGGTCGGGATCTCGGTGCAGAGCTGGCACTCGAGCGTCCAGTCATAGCCGTAGATGGTGAGCCGCCGCAGCACGAGTCCCTGGACGAACTGCTTGGCCACCGTCGTGTCGATCGATGGATGGAAGTTCGACGGGAACTGGTTCACGCCGATCGTGATCTGCGTCCGGGCGGCTTGCGCCGCCGGGACGAAGGACAGGAACGAGCAGGTTGCGAAGGCGAAGGCGGTCAGTCGGCGGTCCATGTCTCGACCCACATGGTTGAGCTGTATTGGTGGCCGGTCTGACGTACGCCATGCAACCATTTCGGCGTCACGTTGGTGTTGACCCGGAAAAAAAGCGGCAGGATCGGCAATTCGGCCGCAGTCTGCCGCTGGATGTCGCCCCAGGCCTTCTTCTGTTCGTCGGCGCTGCACTTGACCTGCGCCTCGTCGATGGCACGGTCGAGCGCCGGGACCTTGGCGCCCGAATAATTCTGGCCGGCCCAGCCATTCGCCTCGCTGGGAATGCCGCGGCTGTGCAAGGTCGCTTCGGGCAGCAGGCCGGGCGAGGTCGAATACGCGGTCAGGTAGAGATGCGCGAACTGGCGCTTGCGCAGCGCCTCGCCGAACACGACGCGGGGCGGCAGCACTTTGAGCCGCGTCTCGACGCCGACATCCCTCCACATTTTCTGCATCACCTGCTGCACCAGCTCGCGCACCTTGTTGCCCGAGGTGGTGCCGAGTTCGAGCGCCAGCCGCTCGCCCTTGTCGTTCATGCGCACGCCGTCGGCGCCGACCTTGTTCCAGCCCGCCGCGACCAGCAGCTCGACCGCTTTGGCCTTGTCGAACCCGTATCTGGTGACGCCGTCATCGGTATGGACCTTGTCCAGCGGATGAATGGTCGTATCGGCGACGGTCTGCTGGCCTTCGAAGATGCGCGCCGAAATGGCGGCGCGGTCGAGCGCGTACAGCAGCGCCTGGCGCAGGCGCAGATCCTTCAGCCAGGGATCGTCCTGGTTGACGTTCAAATACTCGTACATCAGCTGCGACTTGAACTCGAGGTCGTACGCGTCCTTGTTGCGTTTCTGGAACGCGACCGACTGGTCGATCGTGAGGCCGTTCTCGGCCGCGATGAAGTCGATGTCGCCCGCCTTCAGATTCGATTCGAGCGCCGCAGTATTCTCGATCGTCTTGACGACGATGCGATCGAATTGCGGCCGCTGACCCGACCAATAGGGATTGCGTTCCATCACCGTGTTGGCGCCGCGATCGTAGGACACGATGCGATACGGCCCGTTCCACAGGCCGGGATTGGTCGGGTCGGTGTCGTAGCCGTTCTTGAGCCGGTATTCGGCCGGATCGGCGCGGAATTTCTTTTCTTCGAGATGCGCGGGCAGCACGCGGAAATCGTTGATCTGCGCCGGCGTGCATTGATTCAGCGTGCGCGTGATGACGAAGCTGCGATCGTCGAGCGCCTTCAGATCGATGATGTCGATGCTGGTGAGCGTGCCGTTATAGACG
This sequence comes from Rhodospirillales bacterium, assembly GCA_028291365.1. GTDB lineage: Bacteria > Pseudomonadota > Alphaproteobacteria > BOG-932 > Roseiterribacteraceae > Roseiterribacter. Next base: position 67,000 of record JAQGIE010000167.1, on the reverse strand, counting down.
CCCGACAGCGGGTGCTTGGCGTATTCGTAGCTGAACAGCACGTCCTTGGTCGTGATCGGAATGCCGTCGCCCCATTTGAGGTCGGGGCGCAAGGTGAAGCGCACGCTCCGCGCAGTGCGCCCGTCGGGCAGCGTCACGGCTTCGACGCGTCCGTTCTCGACTGTCGGAATCTCGGTGCAGAGCTGGCACTCCAGCGTCCAGTCATAGCCGTAGACGGTCAGCCTTCGATGGGTGAAGCCCAGCAGATATTCCTTGGCCACCATGTTCTCGACCGGCGGCAGCAGATTCGAACCGAATTGCGACACGCCGATCGTCAAGGTCGTGTGCTTGCTTTGCGCCGCAGCGCCACCGCACAGCGCGACCAGCGCCACGGTCGCGGTCAATGCGAAGGCACGCTTCATGGCATCGGTCCCGTCATCTGATTTGAAGGTGCCGGGCTTAGGCCGCGACTTGGTCGATATGGCGCGCCAGCGCGACGTCCAGCTCGGTCAGGCCGCCGGAATCGTGCGTCGTCAGCACGATGGTGACGCGGTTGTAGGTGTTCGACCATTCGGGATGATGGTCCAGCCGTTCGGCGGCCAGGGCGACACGCGACATGAAGCCCCACGCCGCACCGAAATCGGCAAAGCGGAAGGTCTTTTCGATCGCGTCCCTGCCCGCGACCAGGTGCCAGCCCACGAGTTCGGCCATCGCCGCCGCACGCGCCTGTTCGTCGAGACGCTGTCGCATCGTCGGATCCCCGCTCTTCCCTCGCGCACCGGCCGCTTGTGCCGCGGCCTGAAGCGCGGCACTTCCTAGCAGATGGCCGCAGATCACGCCAAGTTCGCACCGACGCTGGATGAGATCGCCGAACTCGCCGAGAAGGCGCTGGCGACCTTGCCGCTGCAATTCCGCCGCGCCATCGAGGGCGTCGCCCTGTCGGTCGATGAGTTCGCCGACGACGAGACCCTCGACGAAATGGGCATCGAAGACCCGTTCGAACTCACCGGTCTCTATCGCGGCGTGCCGATCGGCGCGCAGGACAGTGGCGGCCTGCCGCACGACATCAACCGCATCTTCCTGTATCGCCGGCCCATTCTCGACGAATGGTGCGCCACCGGGGTCGAGCTGCCGCAGCTCGTCCGCCACGTGCTGATCCACGAGATCGGCCATCATCTCGGGCTCAGCGACGACGACATTCACCGCATCGAGATGACCTGAGCGTTTCGCCTAAACGCGCTCCCACCAGCGCGATTCGGCGCGGATGCCGACCAGGCGAAACCCGGCGCGCTGCAGCACGCGTTCGGACGCGTCGTTGCCGATGATGGTTTCCGCCGTCACGCGATGCACATCGCTGCGGCACAAGGCCCAGGCGATGAGCGCGGTAACTGCTTCGCTGGCATAGCCGTTGCGACGCGCTTCGGGCAGCAGCGCGTAGCCGATCTCGATCAGCCCGGCAGAATTGGGCGGGCCTTTGCACCCGATCTCGCCGACCAGCACACGGCGCGGTTCGCGCAACACGATCATGTAAGTCCAGCAGGCGAGCGCTTCGTCCCGCTCGACCCAGGCGCGAATTGACGGCAGCACGTCGGCAAAATCCTGCTGCGGCCAGCAATCGGGCACCTCGGCGCGCAACAGTTCGGCGAAGCGTGCGCGATCGGTGTCGAGCGCGCGCAGCATGTCGCGGGTCAAGGGCACCAGGTCGAGTCGCGCGGTCGGAATCATTCGAGCAGCGCTGCCACGCGCGTGCGCAAGGCCGGCAGCACGTCGTTCTCGAACCAGGGGTTGCGCCGCAGCCAGGCGGTGTTGCGCCAGCTCGGATGCGGCAAGGGAAGGAACGAAGGCGCGTGCTCGCGCCACGACGCCACCGTCGCGCCCAGCGTCGCTTTGGCGGCAGGGCCGAGATAGAAGCGCTGCGCGTAGGATCCTACCAGCAGCGTGAGCGCGATGTTCGGCATGTGCGCGCGAAACGCGGCGTGCCAGGTCGGGGCGCAGATCGGGCGGGGCGGCTTGTCGCCGCCATTGCGATCGACGCCGGGATAGCAGAAACCCGCCGGCAGGATCGCGATCCGCGCCTCGTCGTAGAAACGCGCGCGGTCGAGCTGCAGCCAATCGCGCAGCCGGTCGCCGGAGCGGTCGTTCCACGGAATGCCGGTCTCGTGGACGCGCGAGCCGGGCGCCTGGCCGACGATCACCAACCGCGCGTCGCGATGGGCGCGAAAAGTCGGACGCGGCTCGAACGGAGCCAGCGCATCGACACAGATTCGACAGGCGCGGGCACGCGCCGAGAGAGAAGTAAGCGTTTCCGTCACGCCAGAATTTCGTCGACCCAGGCTGGGACCAGTATCGATGCCGGTCCGTACCGCGCATCGTGAAACGACGTCGCACCTTCGCTGGGTTCGAGATTCAGCTCCAGCGTTCGCGCGCCGGCCGACCGCGCCGCGCGCACGAAGTCGGCGGCCGGATAGACATGTCCCGACGTGCCGATCGACACGAACAGATCGCAATCCATGAGTTCGCTGTAGATCCGGTCGAGTTCCAGCGGCATCTCGCCGAACCAGACGACATGCGGCCGCAACCGTCCCGCCGCGCCGCATCCGTCGCAGGCGCGCGCGACGGTCAGGTCGGCACGATCATCGACCAGGCGATCGCAGGCGAGGCAGCGCGTCTTGAACAGCTCGCCATGCATATGCAGCACACCCGCGCTGCCGCCGCGTTCGTGCAGATCGTCGACATTCTGCGTCACCAGCAGCAATTCATGGCGGTCGCTGCCGGCCAGCCGCGCCAGCGCGCGATGCGCGTCGTTGGCGTCGATCGCGGGGTCGCGCAGCTGGGCGCGGCGCTGCGTATAGAAATCCAGCACCCGGGCCGGGTCGCGCGCATAGGCGTCGGGCGTCGCGACGTCCTCGATGCGATAGCGGGCCCAGATGCCGCCGGCGTCGCGAAAGGTCGCGAGCCCGCTCTCCTGCGAGACGCCCGCCCCGGTGAGCACGATGATTCTCTTCCGCGGGCGCGCGGCCGCCCCGCCATCCCCACCTGCCCGCGCAAGCGTTTCACTCATCCCCCGAACAACCGCTTCAGCAGACCTCCGATCCCATCTTCCTTGGGGGCGGGTGCGGTCGGCACGGCGGCGACGCGGGCGATTTCTCCGCTCGGCTGCGGCGACGGCGCGCGGCGCTCGAGTCCGGGCGGTGCGCGCGACGGCTTGTCCTTCAAAGCGTCCTGCATGAACGCGCGCCAGGTCTGCGCCGGCAGGCTGCCGCCGGTGATGCGCTTCATCGGGCTGTTGTCGTCATTGCCCAGCCACACGCCGCAGACGAGATCGCCGGTGAAGCCCATGAACCAGGCATTGCGATAGTCGTTGGTGGTGCCGGTCTTGCCCGCCGCCGGCCGGCCGATGCGCGCCGCCTTGCCGGTGCCGTGATCGAGCACGCCCGCCAGCATCAGGTTGATGTCGTCGATGAACCAGGGCTGCACCACCTGTTCGGCGGGCGACGGCTGGCGCTTGTAGAGCAGCGCCCCGTTGCGGTCCTTGACCTCGAGAATCGCGTAGGGCGTGGCAACGTCGCCGCCGTTGGCGAACACCGCGTAGACGCTGGCGAGATCGAGCAGCGTGACTTCGCTGGTACCGAGCGCGAGCGACAGGTCGGGCTGCAGCGTCTCGGACAGGCCCAGCCGCTTGGCGAGTTTGCGCACGCGCTCGATGCCGGCGTAATCGAGCACGCGCACCGCGGCCGTGTTGATCGATTCCGCCAGCGCCTCGCGCGCCGGCACCATGCCTTTGAAGCCCGGCTCGTAATTCGCCGGCTGCCAGCCGCCGATGCGGATCGGCGAATCGTCGATCATCGTGTCGGGACGCAGGCCCGCTTCGAGCGCGGCGAGATAGACCAGCGGCTTGAAGGTCGAGCCCGGCTGCCGCATCGCCTGCGTCGCGCGGTTGAACTGGCTTTCCTGATAGTCGCGGCCGCCGACCAATGCCTTGACCGCGCCGTCGGGCGCCATTGCGACGATCGCGCCCTGGGTCACGTGCGCCTTGACGCCCGGACCGTCCAAGGTCGCGGCGAGACGCTGCTCGGCGGCGCGCTGCATGGCGCCGTCGAGCGTCGTCATGATCGTCACGTCCTGGTCGATCGGGCCGATATAGCCGGTCAGGCGCTCGACCACCCAATCGGCGAAATAGCGAACGCCGTCGCCGACGCCGGGACGTTTCTGCGCCACCGGCTGATTGGGCGCCATCGCCGCCGCGTATTGCGCATCGTCGATCTTGCCCTGCGCGCGCATGGCGGCGAGCACGATCTTGGCGCGGTCCCACGCCGCGTCGGGATTGCTGGCGGGTGAATAGCGCGACGGTGCTTTCAACAGGCCGGCGATGATCGCCGACTCGCGGATGGTCAGTTCGGTCGCGGGCTTGCCGAAATAGGTGCGTGCCGCGGCATCGACGCCGAACGCGCCGGCGCCGAGATAGACGCGATTGAGATAGCCGGTGAGGATCTGTTCCTTGCTGTAGAGATGCTCGAGCCACAGCGCGAGCAGCGCTTCCTGCATCTTGCGCTTCATGGTGCGCTCGGGCGTCAGGAACATGTTCTTGGCGAGCTGCTGCGTCAGCGTCGAGCCGCCCTGTACCGTCGCGCCGGTACGCCAGTTGACGTACATGGCGCGCGCCAGGCCGATCGGATCGACGCCCCAGTGATAGCGGTAGCGCCGGTCTTCGATCGCGATCACCGCTTCGGGAAGATATGGCGGCAATTCCGACGCGGCGACGGTCTGGCCGTAGAAATCACCGACCCGCGCGATCAGCGAACCGTCGGCCGCGATCAGCGTGATGGCCGGCCGGCGCTTGAGCTCGACGGCCTGGCGCACGTCGGGCAGGCCGGCGGCGAGATAGGCGATCACCACGCCGACCACGAGCAGACCCCAGATCGCCGCCACCGCGGCCGCCTTGGCGAGCAGGCGCAGATAGGGATGACGCGACCACCAGCTGCCGCTGCCGCTCCCGCCGCCGCCACGACCCCCACCACCACCGCCGCGTTTCGGCGCGCGCGGCTTGGGCGGTTTCCTGTTCGGCGGTTCGTCGTCGGTGTTCGTGGAGGAAGCGGAAAGGCGCACGCCGCGAAGCTCGCGCGTCATTGCGGCGCTCCCGGGGCAGCGCGCGTCGCCGATTCGGGACCGATGATCCCGTATTTGCGCAACAGGTTGCGCAGCTGGTGATATTCGAGCCCGAGAAACGTCGCGGTGCGCTTCTGCTGGTGCTGATTCTGCTGCAGCGCCTTGAGCAGCAGGCGCTTCTCGGTCTGCGCCATGTGCTGCGCGAAATCATAGGCGCCGGCCGGCTCTTCCGATGCAGACGCACCCGCCTGCGCGCCCGACAGCAGCTCGGCGCCCGGACGCCATGGCGATTCGAACGGGTCGAAGCGCACCTGCTCGATCGGCTTTTCGGGATCGACCGCCGACGCGACGGCGCGTTCGACGACGTTCTTGAGCTCGCGCACATTGCCCGGCCAGCGATAGCCGAGAAGCTGCGCTTCGGCCGAGCGGCTGAAGCCGCCGAACAGTTCGCGCTTCATCTGCTGCGCCATCTGGGTTCCGAAATGCCGCGACAGCGCGATGATGTCTTCGGGCCGAACGCGCAGCGGCGGCACGGTCACCACGGCAAAGGCGAGACGGTCGAGCAGGTCGGCGCGGAATTTTCCCTGCGCCGCCAGGGACGGCAGATCGACATTGGTGGCCGCGACGACGCGCACGTCCGTGGCGACCGTGTCGCTGGCGCCCAGCCGTTCGAACTCACCGTACTCGATCACGCGCAGCAGTTTTTCCTGCACGCCCATCGAGGCGGTCGCGATCTCGTCGAGGAACAAGGTGCCGCCGTCGGCGCGCTCGAACCGGCCGGCACGCCGCTTCACCGCGCCGGTGAAGGCGCCGGCCTCGTGGCCGAACAGTTCGCTGTCGAGCAGCGACTCCGACAGTGTGGCGCAGTTGAGCTTGATCAAAGCCTGGTCCCAGCGCCGGGACAGGTAGTGCAGGCGCTGGGCGATCAGCTCCTTGCCGGTGCCGCGCTCGCCAACCACCAGAACCGGGCGGTCGAGCTTGGCCAGGGCGGAAACGTCATTGAGGAGATCGGTGAAAAGCGGGCTCTCGCCTACCAGCGCGTCAAGCATGGCGCTCGATAGCAGATTCTCTCATCCGATAACAGAAAGGGAAACCCGAAGGGAGATCTACGAAGGCTAAGTGATTGTTCTTGCTTGAAGAGTTCTTCTGGCACGACGCCTGCAACAGAGGGTTCGTCGTCAATCGTTTCTAGGGACCCAAGCCACCATGGGCATCTTTTCCCGCCTCACCGACATTGTGAATTCCAACCTCAACTCGATGCTCGATCGCGCCGAGGACCCGCAGAAGATCATCCGTCTGATCATCCAGGAGATGGAGGACACGCTGGTCGAGGTCCGCTCGGCCGCGGTGAAGACCATCGCCGACAAGAAAGAGCTCGAGCGCAAGGTGAACACCCTGCAGCGCGAGCACGACGCCTGGCAGGCCAAGGCCGAGCTGGCCCTGGAAAAGGGCCGCGAAGACCTCGCCAAGGGCGCGCTCTATGCCAAGAACCGTGCTGCCGAAGGGGTCGCCGCCGGCCAGTCACAGCTCGCCGACATCGAAGCCGGCCTCGCCAAGCAGAACGAAGATATCGGCCAGCTGCAGGCGAAGCTCGACGACGCCAAGCAGCGCGAGGGCCAGATGCTGGCGCGCGCCAAGACGGCGCAGACCCGGCTGAAGGCGCGCGGTGCGATCTATGACAGCCGCGTCGACGACGCGCTGTCGCGGATGCAGCGGGTCGAGCGCTCGCTCGACGAACTCGACGGCAAGGTCGACGCTTACGACCTCGGCCGCCCCGGCAAGCCGACGCTGGACGACGAGATCACCAAGCTGGAGTCCGACAGCAAGGTCGAGCAGGAGCTCGCCGAGCTGAAGGCCCGACTTGGCAGTCGCGCGCCGACGCAGGCCTGATGCGCGGATGATTCTCTCGTCCCAACCCCCAGAAGGCATCCTCGGCATGTCCGTTGCCATCGCCGCCCTTCTCTTCGTCGCGATGCCCGCGGTGATCCTTCACTACGTCACGCAGTGGAAGAAAACGCGCGGCCTCTCGTCGGAAGACGAAAAGATGCTGACCGAGCTTTATGCCAGCGCGCAGCGGCTCGAGCAGCGAATTGAAAACCTCGAGCGCGTGCTCGAAGCCACTGAACGGAGCAAGTCGTGAGCTTTCACGAAATGATCCCGCCGGATCCCAAGCGTCTCTATCGCAATACGGAAGACAAGATGCTGGCCGGCGTGTGCGCCGGACTGAGCGACTATCTCGGCTGGGATCGCACCTTGGTGCGCGGCGCCTTCGTCATCGGCACCATCTTCTTCGCGCCATTCTTCATCATGAGCTACGTGCTCTTGTGGATGATCATGCCGCGCAAGCCGAAGTTGCTGTTCCGCGATCAGGGCGAGAAGACGTTCTGGCAGTCGGTCAACACGCGCCCGGGCGGCACGGTCGGCGATCTCGCGCGCAAGTTTCGCGATCTCGATATGCGGCTTGCCGGCATGGAACGCCGCGTGACGACGCCGAATTTCGATCTGGAACGTGAGTTCAAGAATCTCGGCGCGTAAGCCGCGCCGAGATCATCACAACGAACCCGATAAGGGGACTTCCGATGCGCGCCGCCCGTGCAGCCGCTCGAACAGAATCACTCGCCGCGTTGGCCGTAGCGCAGGAGATCGTGGCCGTGCCCGTTCAGCCACGTCTTCGCAAGCTCGACGTCGCCGTCGGTGAGCGTCGCGGTCAGCTTCCAGAAGCGGGCGCCGTGGTCGAGGTGCCGCAGATGCGCAACCTCGTGCGCGACGACGTAGTCGAGCACGTAGTCCGGGGCCAGAAACAGGCGCCAGCTGAAGGACAGGCAGCCGTCGCACGTGCAGCTGCCCCAGCGCGTGGTCGTGTCGCGAACCGCGATGGTGGAAAACTTCAGGCCGGCGCGCGCCGCCTTGGTCCGAACCCGGTCGCAGATGACGCGTCGCGCCTCGGCCTTGAGCCAGTCGGTGACGCGGCGGGCGAGATGCGCGGGCTCGCCGGGGACGATGAGACTGCCGTCCTCACGGCGGACCCGGCCCCGCAGGGTCCCGCTTGGCACAATCCGGTACTCGACGCCCTGAAGCGGTATCGCCGCGCCGGCGGCGAATGGTACGGGCTTCGGTAAGCGCTCGAGGCGCTCTTCGATCCATTCGAGGTTCTTGGTTGCGAAATCGCCCGCCGCCCGCCGCGACGTCCAGGGCGGGATCGTGACTTCGACCCGGCCATCGTCCGGGCGAATTTTCAGAATGATCCTGCGTGCTTGGCGGCTGATCTTCAGCGCGATCGGCCGATCCAGCCCCTCGATGCGAAGCTCAGCCGGCCGGGGCGAGGTCCGGCTCGATTTGGCGGTTTTGGCGCGACTCGATCCCAACTTCATCCCAGGTCTTTGTCGCCCCCAGCCGGCCTGCCCCGCAAGTCTCTCGACGGATCTGCGACCAGAAGGGGGCGAAGTCTGGACGATCCCGCGGTCGTGGCAACGCGGGTAGCGGCGGGTCTGCTCCAGAACCGGGGCGGTTCCCCGCGAGCCTGTCCGAGGTTCAGGCGGCCAGCTTGGTCGGCCTGGGCGGGACCGCGTCGGCGGCGGGCACCGCGGACCGTGCCTCATCGTGCTGGCGGATCCAGTCGCGGACCACCGGCAGGATGCCTTCGCGCCAGCGGCGGCCGTTGAAGATGCCGTAATGGCCGACTCCCGGCTGGAGATAGGCCTTCTTCTTGTCCGCCGGCAGGCCGGTCAGCAGGTCGTGGGCGGCGAGTGTCTGGCCCGGCGCCGAAATGTCGTCGAGCTCGCCTTCGATGGTCAGCAGCGCGGTGCGCCGGACGTCGCCCGGCTTCACCGCCTCGCCGCGCACCGTCATCGTGCCGTTGGGCAGGTCGTGACGCTGGAACACGGTCTCGACCGTCTGCAGATAGAACTCGGCGGTGAGATCCATCACCGACAGATACTCGTCATAGAATTTGCGGTGCGCGTCGGCGCTTTCGTCGTCGCCGCGCACGAGATGCTGGAACAGTTTCAGATGCGCGCCGACATGGCGGTCGAGATTCATCTGCATGAAGCCGGTCAGCTGAACGAAACCGGGATAGACCTTGCGCATCGCGCCCGGATAGATCAGCGGCACCGGCGAAATCACGGTGTGCTCGAACCACTCGATCGGGCGCGTTTCAGCAAGCCGCGTCACCGCCGTCTGGGCGCGGCGCGTATCGACCGGCCCGCCCATCAACGTCATGCTGCGCGGCTGCACCGCGTCGCCCGCCGAGGCCAGCAGCGACACCGCCGCCAGCACCGGCACGGCCGGCTGGCACACCGCGATCACATGCGCGTCGGAGCCGAGCAGGTTCAGGAAACGGATGACGTAGTGGACGTAGTCGTCGAGGTCGAACGACCCGTCCGACAGCGGCACCTGGCGCGCATCGATCCAGTCGGTGACATAGACGTCATGATGCGGCAGCAGCGCCTCGACGGTGCCGCGCAGCAAGGTCGCGTGATGGCCCGAGATCGGCGCCACCAGCAGCACCTTGGGATCGTTGCGGTCGGTGTCGCGGCGAAAATGCAGCAGCCGGCAAAACGGCGCGGTGTCGATCTGCTCGATCGTCACCGGCACGACGTCGCTGCCGATCACCGTCTCGTCGAGACCCCAGACTGGCTTTTCAAAGCGGCGCGTCACCCGTTCGACCAACTCGCTCGCGGCCACGACGGAGCGGCCGAACTGCGTATAGGAAACTGGGGCAAAGGGATTCTGGAAGGCGATGTTGGCAGCTCCTGCCAACATTCGGACCGGCAGCATGGCCGCGCGGTTCCACTCATACAGCGTGTAAAGCACCAACTCTCCTATGGACCCCGACTCGGGCTCGTACGGTCCGGCTCCGGACCTTACCCGGTGATGAACACATTCGAACCGGCTTCGGGTTCAGTGCTGGCCGTCAGGTAGCGGAGCGCGTGCGGCTCGGCTAGCGTTCCCGCCCGTGAAAACCCACCGCTCCTTCTTCGCTCTCGTCGCGCTCCTCGCTTTTTGCGGGGCAGCCCCGAGCCACGCGCAGGGCATATTCGATGCGCCCGCGATCCTGACTGCCGTTCAGCAAGGCGACTTCGCCTGGGCGCAGAAACTGCTGCTTGGCGGCTCCAACCCCAACTCGACCGACGAGAGAGGCGTTACACCGCTGATCCTCGCCGCGCGGCGCAACGACGTGGCGCTGGTGCGCTTGCTGCTCGAACATCGCGCCTCGCCCGCGCGCAAGGACAAGAGTGGGCAGACGCCGCTCTTCCACGCCGCCGAGAAAGGCGGCAAGGACGTCATCGAAGCGTTGCTGAGCAAAAGCGCGCGTGTCGACGACGCCAACGATCAAGGCGTGACGCCGTTGATGGCGGCGGCGCACGCCGACAATGCCGAAGCGGCGACGGCGCTGCTCAAAGCCGGCGCCAACACCAAGAAGCAGGACTTCACCGGACGGGACGCGCTGACCTGGGCGCAAGAAAGCCGTGCCCGGCACGTGCTGCCGTTGCTCGAGGCGAAACGCTGAACCTGCCCGATCCGATGGGGCCGATGCCGTACGGCGTTGCGTGGCTGCCGCCCGCGATGCTGCTGGCGGCGTTGCTGCTCGACCTGCTGTTCGGCAGTCCCGCCATTGCCGGTCGCGTGCCTGGACTGGCGCAGACTTTTGCGCGACCGGCGCTGTTTCTCACCAGGCGTCTCGACCGCCCGTCGCGCACGTCGCACGTGCTGGCGGTGCGCGGCGCGTTGGTCGCGGCGCTGCTGCTGCTGTTCGCCGCCGCGCTCGGCGTCGCACTGCATCACTTCACGCATGGTTGGCAGGGCGGCCTCGCCGTCGAGCTGCTGGTGCTGAGCAGCGGCCTCGCGCTGCGCCGTCCGTTCGTCGCGGTGCGTCGCGCCTTGGCCAAGACCAAGACGGTTGCCGAACACGCGCCGATGCGGACCGCGATCGAACAGACGGCGGGCGCGCTTGAAAGCGGGCTGGCGCTTCCCGTCGTTGCATATCTGGTGCTCGGTCTCGGCGGCTTCGTGATCGCAGTCGCAGCACGCGTGCTCGATCGTGCGGTCGGCGGCGCGCGCCCGGGCGAGCGTCCTTTTGCGGCGGCTGCTCATGCTGCGCATCGGCTGTTGGCAGCGCTGCCCGGTCACGCGCTGGCTTTGTTTCTGGTGCTGGCTTCGGTCTTCGTGCCGGGCACAGCGCATTTCGGGGCGCTGCGCGAAGCCTGGAAAAGTACCGGGCGCGACCGTCCCACCCTGGCCGCGTTCGCGGGCGCGCTGCGGGTCGCGCTGGGCGGCCCGCCGCGCTGGAGCGGCAAAGGCAGCGCGCGCGTGACGCCGAGCGACCTCGGTCGCGCGTTCGCGCTTTATATCGCCAGCGTGCTGGTCATCGTCCTGGCGCTGGCTGCAATCGTCCTGGCGGATCTCCAGCCACGTTTGATCATGTTGGATCCGGAATGAGTACCGAACTGGATGAACTTCGCGCGCTCCCGGGCGCGCTGCCCGATCCCGACCTCGAATCGGCAAGCGCCGCGCTGACCGCGCTGGCGACACGCGGCGTCGGTGATGAAGAAGCGCGCGAGCTGGTAGCGTGGCTGGCGATGTGGCAGCGGCGCAGGAAGCCGCGCCTGGCGCGTCCGCGCATCGCGCTGTTCGCGGCGGCGCACGGACTCGCGCGCGACGACCTGCCGTATTTCCGCACCGAGGTTCGCCGCGCCATCGCCGGCGAAGGTCCGTGGGTCGAGGAATGCGCCGCCGCTGAAGCCGAGCTGCGCCTGCATGAGATGTCGCTCAACGATCCGACGCCCGACATTCGTGTCGCCGACGCGCTGACGCCGGAAGCGACCGCGCACGCGATGCTCTACGGCATGATCGCCGTGGAGCCGGGGCTGGACCTGCTGGTCGTGTCGGCGATCGGCGACGGCGCCGAAGACGCGTCGCGCGTACTCGAAACCGCGATTGCCGGCGGCGCCGATCCGATGCCGGCGCTCGGCGCGCGCGGCGGCCCCGACCTCGCGGCCGTCGCCGGCGCCATTCTCGCCGCGCGCATGGCGGGCACGCCGGTGCTGCTCGACGGCGGCGGCGCGCGGGCTGCCGCAGGCGCGCTCGCCAAGCTCGATCCGCGCTCGGTCGATCATTGCCGCGACGCCTTCCCGTATGCCGGCGGCGAAGCCCGCACCGGCCGGATGGGCGCACGCGCCATCGGGGCGCTACGTGCCGCGGCGTCGCTGCTGGAATGAAGCGCGCGGCAGCGCTGGTCCTGCTGCTGGCATCGCCTGCCGCGTATGCCGAGGCACGGCTGCCCGGCGGTGTCGCGCCGACCGAAATACGCGTCGCGATCGAGCCCGATGCCGATGCGCTCAAATTCCGCGGCACCGTCACGTTGCAGGTGCAGGCGACCAGGCAGCTCGACCGGATCGTGCTCAACGCCGCCGATCTCACCATCCAGCGCGCCACCATCGACGGCGCCAAGGCCACCGCGTCGCTCGACGAGGGTGCCGAGACGCTGACGCTCACGCCGCCCAAGAAACTCGCGCGCGGTCCGCACCGAATCGAGATCGCGTATCAGGGCACCATCAAGCAACAGCCGGCAGGCCTGTTCGCGGTCGACTATCCGGTCAAGCAAGGCGGCAAGAAACGCATGCTGGCGACGCAGTTCGAAGCGACCGATGCGCGCCGCATGCTGCCCTGTTTCGACGAGCCTGCGTACAAGGCGCGCTTTCACGTCACGGTGACGGCACCCAAGAAGCAGCTCGCTATTTCGAACATGGAGCGGACGCGGCGCGCCGAGCTGCCCGACGGACGCGTCCGGTTCGAGTTCGCGCCGACGCCTTTGATGTCGAGCTATCTGTTGTTTCTCGCGGTCGGCGAGTTCGAAACCCTGTCCCAACGCGTCGACGGCCGCACGCTGCGCGTGGTGGCGACCGAAGGCGAAGCGGCCAAAGGCAAGTTCGCGATCGATCTCGCGGCCCGGCTGCTGCCCTTTTACGAAAGTTATTTCGCGCAACGGTACCCGCTGCCCAAGCTGGATCTGTTCGCCGTGCCGGCGTCGGGCGGTTTCGGTGCGATGGAGAATTGGGGCGCGCTGCTGTTTTTCGAACGCTGGCTGATGTTCGATCCGGCGGTCGACTCGGAAGCGCGCCGCCAGGGTATCGCCGTCACCGTCGCGCACGAGATGGCACATCAATGGTTCGGCAATCTCGTCACCATGAGCTGGTGGGACGATCTATGGCTGAACGAAGGGTTCGCGTCGTGGATGGAGAACCATGCAGTCGACGCGCTGCTGCCGTCCTGGCAGATCTGGTTGCAGACGCGACGCGAACGCGAAGCGGCGATGCGCCAGGACTCGCGCCGCGGCGCGCATCCCGTGGTGCAGAAAGTCGACAGCGCCAACGAAGCCAACGCCGCCTTCGACGACATCACCTATCGCAAGGGCCAGGCGATGGTCCGCATGCTCGAAGCCTGGCTGGGCGCCGATCCGTTGCGCGTCGGCATGCAGAGCTGGATGCGCGAGCATGCCTATGGCGTCGCCACCACCGACGATTTGTGGGCGGCGCTGGAGCGTGCGACCAAACTGCCGGTGCGCGAAGTCGCGGCGAGCTTCACGACTCAACCCGGCTTGCCGCAGGTCGAAGCGACCGCGAGCTGCGATGCCGGCCGCACCAGGCTGGTGCTGGCGCAGTCCCGCTTCAGTGCCGGCGATGCCAACGCCAGGCCGCAGACCTGGTCGATTCCGCTGACCTTGCAGCCGCTCGGCGGTGTGCCGGTGCGCACGTTGCTGCGCAAGACGCGCGAAGAAGTCGAGCTGCCCGGCTGCGCTCCGGTCGTGGTCAATGCCGGCGGCATTGCCTGGGCCCGCGTCGCTTACAGTGAGGAAACGCGCGCGGCGCTGACGCAGCGTTTCGCCGAACTCGCCGCGGGCGATCAGGTGACGTTGCTCGATGACAGCTGGGCGCTGGTTGAAACCGGCAAGCTGCAAGCCGACGCCTATCTGGCTTTGGTCGCCGCGCTGAAAGCGGACGCGCCGCTTGCCGTGTGGCAGCAAGTCTCGGAGACGCTGCTGGAGATCGACGGCTGGCTGCGCGGCACGCCGGGCCGCACAGCGCTGCGCAGCTTCGCGCGCGGCAGGCTCGGTCCGGCGCTGGAACGCATCGGCTGGCGCGCGAAAGCCAACGAACCCACCACCGACTCGCTGCTGCGCGAAGTGCTGATCGACGCGCTGTCCTCGCTCGACGACGCGCCCACGATTGAAGAAGCCAAGCGCCGTTTCCACGCCTGGAACGAACAAGGCGCCAATTTGCCCGGCTCGATCCGTGGCGCGGTGCTGCGCGCGACCGGACGGGGCGCCGACGCGGGCGAGTTCGATGCGCTGCTGGCCAAGGCGCAGGCCGAACAGGATCACGGGCGGCAACTGGTGTACCTCACCGCGCTGGCCGGCACGCGCAATCCGCAATTGGCGCAGCGCGTGCTCGACCTGGCGCTGGCCGACTGGGTGCCCCCGACGACGCGTTCGGTGGTCGTGGTGCAGGTGGCGCAGGCGGGCGAACACGCGGCCTTGGCGTGGCGCTTCGCGCAGGCGTATTACGACAAGCTTGTCGAACCGCTCGATGCGACGGCGCGCTGGGAATTCGCCGCGTCGATCGTGGCCGGTTCGTCCGACGCGAGGCGCGCCGAAGATCTGCGCGACTTCACTGAAACGCGCATTCCGGCCGACGCACGGCAGCCGGTGCAACGCGTCACCGAAGAAATCAACTTCCGTGCTGACAAGAAGAACAGGCTCGCGGCGAACGTCGAACGATGGGTCGCCGTCCATCCGTAAGGGGCTTTTGATGATGTTGCGCGCTTTGTTGCTGTTGCTCGTTGTTATCACCACAGCCGCGCAGGCGGCGCCGGATTCGCGCCTGGCCGACTATGTGCGGCCCAGCGAATACCGGGTGGAGATCGCACCGGACCCGGCCAGCCCGGTGTTCCAGGGCAAGGTCGAGATCCTGTTCGAGACCACCAAAGAGACGACGACGCTGGTGCTGAACGCCACGGACCTCGTCATCGACGCGGCGGAGATCGACGGTGTCGCCGCCAGCGTCGCAATCGACGCGCAATCCGAGACCGCGACGCTGAAACCGCTCGGGCCGATCACGCTCGGCAAGCACGTCGCCAAGCTCGCCTATCATGGCCAGATCGCCACCAACGCCTATGGGCTGTTCGCCTCGACCGCGCTGTCGCCCGACGGCAGCAAGAAGCGTGTGCTGGCAACGCAATTCGAATCGGCCGGCGCCCGCCGCATGGTGCCGTGCTTTGACGAGCCCGGGTTCAAGGCGGTGTTCAACGTCACCGCGATCGTGCCGCAGGACGAGGTCGCGATCAGCAACATGCCGGTCGAAAGCACCGGCGCGCCCGAGGACGGGCGCAAGCGCGTGAGCTTCGCCACCACGCCGCGCATGTCGACGTATCTGCTGTTTCTCGCGGTCGGCGACTACGAATCTATCGAGGGCCAGGCGGGCGCGACCAAGGTCGCGATCTGGACGCCGCGCGGCGCGAACCACCGCGCGCAGTACGCGCTCGATGCGACGATCGAGGTGCTGAACTGGTTCGGCGACTATTTCGCGCTGCCCTATCCGCTGCCCAAACTCGACATGGTGGCGACGCCGACCGCGCGCGGCGCGATGGAGAATTGGGGCGCGATCCGTTTTTCCGACGCCTATCTGCTGATCGATGACGGCGCCTCGCAGCAGCGCAAGCAGCAAGTCTGGTCGGTGGTCGCGCACGAAGTCGCGCATATGTGGTTCGGCGATCTCGTCACCATGCGCTGGTGGGACGATCTATGGCTGAACGAAGGTTTCGCGACCTGGGCGTCGGGCGCGGCAGCGCAGGCGCTGCACCCGGAATGGAAGGCTGAAGGCGCACAGGCGCAGTCGCGCGACCGGGTCATGCAGCAGGATTCCCGCCGCTCGACCCATCCGATCGTGCAGCCGATCCGTACCGTCGCCGAAATCGGCGCCGCGTTCGACGACATCACCTACCAGAAGGGCGCCGCCGTCATCCGCATGCTCGAAGGTTGGCTGACGCCGGAGACGTTCCGCGCCGGCATCCGCGCCTACATGCAGAAGCACGCCTACGGGAACACGGTCACCAGCGATCTGTGGGACGCCTTGTCGGCCGCGTCGAAGCACGACGTGCGCGCGGTCGCCGACAGCTTCACGCGCCAATCCGGCGTGCCGCTGGTCACGGTCGATCGATGTGCGGGTGGGCGCGACGAAGTCACGTTGAAGCAGGAGCGTTTCGCCGCTTCGCCAAGCACCAGGCTCGATCCGCTCGCCTGGGACGTACCGGTGACGATGGCCTCGATCGACGGGCGTGCCCGCGCCTCGATCGTGCTCGCCGAACCGATGCTGCGCGCCAAGCTCGCCGGCTGCACGCCGGCGCGCATCAACCATGGCGGCACCGGCTGGTACCGCACCACCTATGCGCCGGCGCTGACTCGCGCCATCGCCGACGCGTTCGGCCAGGCCGCGACGGTGGATCGGATCGTGCTGCTCGACGACAGCTGGGCGTTGGCGAACGCGGCCCGTGCGCCGGTCGATCAATGGCTCGATCTCGTTTCGCATCTCGGCGCCGAGCGCGAGCCGTCGGTGTGGGGTTCGGTCGCCGATGTGATGATCGAACTCGACAATGCATCGCGCGGCCGGCCCGAACGCAGCCAGCTGCGCGGCTGGGCGACCGCGCAGCTGCGGCCGGGACTGGCCCTGGTCGGGTGGGACGCGCGGGCGGGGGAGCAGCCGCGCGATGCGTTGGCGCGCGAGACGCTGATCGCGTCGTTGTCACGACTGGGCGATCCCGGCGTGCGCGCCGAAGCCCGCCGCCGCTACGAACAGGCGGGCGGCGATCCAGCCAAGCTGGGCTCGCTCGCGACCGTCATTCTCGACACGGTTGCACGCAGCGCCGATGCGGCGACGTTCGACCGCCTGTTCAACAGCGCGCGCACCGCGCCGAGTTTCCTCGACGCGCAGCTCCTGTTCGACGCGCTCTCGTCGGTCGAAGACCCGGCGCT
The DNA here is from genome assembly GCA_028291365.1 of Rhodospirillales bacterium. GTDB lineage: Bacteria > Pseudomonadota > Alphaproteobacteria > BOG-932 > Roseiterribacteraceae > Roseiterribacter. The sequence continues at coordinate 49,890 of JAQGIE010000167.1, read as the reverse complement.
GGCGCGCAAGCTGCTCGACGCAACCCTGACCGACGCGGTGCCGCTGGGTTTGCGCCGCCGCATCGTCGGCCGCATCGCCGAACAGGGCGACCAGGTGCAGCTTGCCTGGGCGTTCAGCCTCGCCAATGTCGGCAATCCAGCCCTCGGCAGCGATACGCGCCGCCGCTGGTCGTGGGCGCCGGGAATCGCTCGCCGGTTCGGCGAACGGGATCGTGCCGCTTCGTTGCGCGACTTCGCGCAGAAGAACGCGGCACCCGACGAGCGTCCCGAATTTGAGCGCGCCGCCGAAGATATCGAGCTTCGCGCCGATCGCTGCGAACGGCTGGTGCCGGCCGTTGCCGGTTGGATCAACGCCCATTCCAAAAGCTAGGCGCCAAAGCCAAGCCAAACGGTTCCAGCGGCGGCGCCGGACGAGTAGCGTCGCGCCATGATGCTTCCACCGATCGACACGATGGCGCCCATGGTGCCGGGCCGCGTCACCTTGCGGACGCTGACCTCGATGCGCTGGCTGGTCGTGGGCGGCCAGCTCGTCGCCGTGCTGGTCGTGTATTTCGGCTTCGGCTTCGACCTGCCGCTATGGCCGGCGCTGGCGCTGATCGCGGCGTCGGTTGCGGTCAATATCCATGCCACGCTCCGACCGCAGCGGCGCACCCTGTCGGAACGTTCGACCGCCGCCTATCTCGCCTATGACACGCTGCAGCTTGCCGGGTTGCTCTATCTCACCGGCGGCATCGAGAATCCGTTCGCGGTGCTGTTGCTGGGGCCGATGACGGTCGCGGCCGGCGTGCTGGGCCGCAGCCATGTCACCGCGCTGGCCCTGCTCGGCATGCTCTGCCTCGGGGTGCTGACGATCTGGCATCTGCCGCTGCCCTGGGCCGGCGATCCGATGCCCGACTTTCCCCCGCTCTATCGCACTGGCGTATGGGCGGCGCTGTGGCTCGCGGCGGGTTTCATCGCCATCTACAATTTCTCGGTCGCCGACGAAGCGCGGCGCATTTCCGACGCGCTGGTCGAGACGCAGATGGCGCTGGGCCGCGAGCAGCGGATCTCGTCGCTCGGCGCGCTGGCCGCCGCCGCCGCGCACGAGCTGGGCACGCCCCTGGCCACCATCGCGGTGGTGGCGAAGGAGCTGCGCAAGGAATTGCCCGCCGACAGCCCCTATCTCCCGGACGTCGAACTGCTGCAGAGCCAAAGCGACCGGTGCCGCGAAATCCTGGCCGAACTGGCCCGGCGGCCCGAGAGCGCGGGCGGCGATCCGTTCGAATCGATGGCTGTCCCGGCCCTGCTCGAAGCCATCGCCGGCCCCTACCGGACCCGCCTGATCGCCTATCAAATCGAGGCGTTCGGCCCGATGCCGGTGATGAAACGGGCCCCCGAGCTGGTGCACGGGCTGGGCAATCTGGTTCAGAACGCGATGTCCTTTGCCCGCAGCCGCGTCGTGGTCACGGCCCAGCGGAACCAGGACGGATTGAAGATCCGGGTCCGCGATGATGGGCCTGGATTCCCGCCGGGGCTTCTCTCGCGGCTTGGAGAGCCCTATCTATCGCAGCGCCAAGACACCGATGAGCATCTCGGCCTGGGCATATTTATCGCGCAGACCCTGCTCGAACGGACCGGGGCTGCGCTGACCTTCGAAAACGACAAGGCCGGCGGCGCCGCGGTTACGATCTACTGGCGCAACGACCGAATGAAGCCGCTGACGACCTGAGACATGGAAACAACGAACCTTCCGCGCACCGACGCGCCCCGAACCCTTTTGCTGGTCGATGACGACGAGCCTTTCCGCGAGCGCCTGGCGCGCGCGATGGAGAAGCGCGGCTTCGACGTCACCACCGCCGGCAATCTTAACGACGCCCAGACCCTGGCGCGCGAAATCCGCCCGACCTACGCGGTGCTGGATCTGCGCCTCGCCGACGGCAGCGGGCTCGACATCGTGGCGGTGCTGCGGGAGACGCGCCCCGACTGCCGCATCGTCATGCTGACCGCCTACGGCAACATCGCGACCGCGGTCGCGGCGGTGAAGGCGGGCGCGGTCGATTATCTGTCCAAGCCGGCCGACGCCGACGCGGTCGAAGCGGCGCTGATGCATGTCGGTCTGGACAGCGCGCTGCCGCCGCCGCCGTCGGATCCGATGCCGGCCGATCGGGTCCGGTGGGAACACATCCAGCGCGTTTTCGAACAATGCGGCCGCAACGTCTCCGAGACGGCGCGCCGCCTGAAGATGCACCGCCGCACGCTGCAGCGAATTCTGGCCAAGCACGCGCCGCGCGGATAGGGCAGGAAACCCGAGGGGAGAACCCTGGAAAGGAAACGGCGCCAATGAGGCGCCGTTCTTCGTTCTATTCTCGGGTTTCCCGGTTCGGGTTCCCCTCGGGGTCTAGCGGTAGCGACGGCCCACGTTGGCGGTGGCCGGGCGGGTGACTTCGTAGAGAACCTTATCGACGAAGCGGCCCTGGAACATGGTGATGCCGAGCTGGCGGCCGATCTCGACCGCACGCTCGCTGTCGCAATATTGCAGGATCACGCGCATGGCGCCGAAATCCTGAACCAGCTTGCGCAGCCCTTCGATCATGCTCGGCTTGTCGGAGTTGCCCATCTCGGGGCTCCAGGCGAGCTTCACCAGGTCGAGGCCCAGCTTTTCGCGATCGATGAACGGCAAGGTCAGATGCGTCATGCCGTCGAGGCAGATGCGATAGCCGCGCTCCCGCACATATTCGCGCGCGAACATGTAGGCGCCCATGTCGCTGAAGATGTCGACCTTCTGCAACTCGATCACCAGGCGTCCGCGAATGTTCGAGGAGACGTTCTGGTCGAATTTGAGGAATTCGGGCGACAGCAGCGTCGAGACGTTCAGGTTGATCGAGAACGTCCGGTCCTTGATCTCGCTGTCGCGCGCCAGGTTGGCGAGCATGCGGCGATCGAGGATCTGGGTCAGGTAGCGGAACAGCCACGGGCTCGACTGCACGTTGACGCGTGGCATCAGCGTGTTTTCGAGGTCGGTGATCGAGACGAACACCTCGTGGAAGATCGGCGTCGGGATGCCGTCCTTGCCGAACGAGCAGATCGGCTGGTTGCGCACCAGGTTCGACACGTCGGCGCCGGTCAGCAGCTCTTCGAGCTTGGCCAGACCCTTGGGGTCCAGCGCGTCCTTCATCTGCGTGACTTCTTTGGTGAAGTCCGTGGGCAGGCGCGTGTCGGAGAGCTGGTGCAGCCGGCGGGCGACCGCCAGGAATTCGTAATAGTCGCGATCCAGCCGGTACCAGGTGCAGAAACCGGACTCGTCGTTGTCTTCGACGGCGAGCTGGACCAGCGGGTCTTCGCTGAACAGATAGCGCAGCTTGATGACCGCTTCGTCGATCTGCTTGGCGGAAGCGCCGCGCGAGACGAAGACCAGATCATGATTGCGCAGCTTGAAAAGCTGGCCTTCGTACTGGGAAACGATGTTCTCGAAGGTCGAGCCGGCGATGCGCACGTGGTGCTCGCGGCGGTTCTGCTGCTGCAGGCGCGAGAGATGCACGTGCACGGCAATGCGGCCCTCACGGTGCCGCTCTAACCGCTCGAGATACTCGAGAAGTGCGTACTCAGGGCCGCTGGATCGGCCCTTCGCCTGTTCAAACGGAGGCATGGCGCACTTATAGCGTCGGATGTAATGAACGAAAGATAAAACTTACTGGAGATTTCGGCCAAGTGACCGACCTACACGGCGCAGATTTCGCCTCCCTGGCGAGTGGTCTCGACCAGGCGCGGCTGCTGGTCGTTGGCGACGCGATGCTGGACCGGTTCGTCGCCGGCGCGGTCGAGCGGATTTCGCCCGAAGCGCCGATCCCGGTCCTGCGCGTCGAGCGCAGGGCCGAGATGCCGGGCGGCGCCGGCAATGTGGTCGCCAACCTGCTGGCGCTGGGTGCGCGGGTGGCCTTCGTGGCGGTGGTCGGCGACGATGAGGCCGGGCGCATCCTGGCCGGATTGCAGCAAGACCGGCTCGATGGCGTGCTCGTGGTCGAGGCCGGGCGGCCGACCACGATCAAGACGAGATTTGTTGCAGGAACGCAGCAACTTCTTCGCATCGACGAGGAAACCACCGCGCCGATCGCAGCCTCGAGCGAGGACGCCGTCCTGCGCGCGGTGGCACAGCACCTCGCCGGTGCCGGCGCGGTCATCCTTTCGGATTACGGCAAAGGCGTGCTGACGCCGCGAGTCGCCCAGGGCGTCATCGCGCTGGCCCGGGCCGCCAAGGTGCCGGTGCTGGTCGATCCCAAAGGAGCTGACTACGCGCGCTATGACGGCGCCACCGCGGTGACGCCCAACCGGCGCGAGCTGGAACAGGCGGCCGGCAGGGCCGCGCGAAGCGACACCGAGGTCGAAGCGGCGGCGCGCGCGCTGATCGCGCGGCATCATTTCGACGCGCTGATCGCAACGCGCAGCGAGCAGGGCCTGTCGGTGGTGCGCACGCAGGATGCGCATCACATCCCGGCGCGTGCGCGCGACATCTTCGACGTGTCGGGCGCCGGCGACACGGTGATGGCGACCTTGGCCGCCGCGGTCGCGACCGGCGCCAGCCTGGTCGATGCGGCAACGCTGGCGAACGCGGCGGGTGGCGTCGCGGTGGCGAAGCCCGGCACTGCCACGGTCAGTCGTGACGAGCTCGTGCATGCACTCGAGCTGGGCGACGAGACCAAGCTGCTGGCGCGCGACGGTGCTGCCGGACGGATCGAGACGTGGCGCCGCCGCGGCCTCAAAATCGCTTTCACCAACGGCTGTTTCGACTTGCTGCACCCGGGCCACGTGCACCTGCTGCGGCAGGCGCGCGCCAGCGCCGACAGGTTGATCGTCGGACTCAACAGCGACGCGTCGGTGCAGCGGCTGAAGGGCCCGTCCCGTCCGATCAACGACGAGCGGGCCCGCGCGCAAGTGCTGGCCAGCCTCGCCGACGTCGATGCGGTCGTCGTGTTCAACGAGGATACGCCGATGCAGCTGCTCGAAACGTTGCGCCCCGACGTGCTGGTCAAAGGCGCCGACTATACGATCGAGCAGATCGTCGGCGCGGACCTGGTGCAGTCCTATGGCGGCAAGGTCGTGCGCGCCGAGCTGATCCCCGACCAGTCGACCACCAAGACCATCGCGCGCATGGCGCGTCCCTGAAGCTCAGCTTCGATCCGCGCGCGCTGGACGCGGCGTCGCGGCCGGCATGGCCCGCCTTGCGCAGCGTCGAAATCGATGGTTGGGAAGCGCGTTTTTCGGGTGGCTATACCGGCCGCGCCAACTCGACGACCACGGTCGGCGAGGGAAAGCTTGCGCTCGACGACCGCATCGCGCGCATCGAAGCCGCGTACGCGGAAGCCGGACAGCCGCCCTGGTTTCGTATTCCCGATTTCAGTGACGACGAGGTCACCAGGGCGCTCGATGCGCGTGGTTACTCCGAAGCGTTTCGCGGCGCCCTCGTGCTCGCCGCCGCCGATCCGGAGCGCGGCAACGAAATTGGCATACGGATCACGCGCGATCCCGAAGCCGACTGGCTCGATGCGCATGCCGCCGCGGACAACGTCCCACCGCAGCAGCGCGCAGTGCACGACGCGCTGTTCGCAAAAGTCGGAACGCCGCGCTGGTTTGCAGGCGCGCTCGAAGGTCAACGCATCGTCAGCGTGGCGATGGTGGCGTTGATCGGCGAGCTGGCGGTCATTCAAGGCGTCGGCACGCGCGCCGAATCGCGTCGGCGCGGCCATGCGCGGCGCGTGATGCGCGCGCTTCTCGCCGAGAGCTGGCGGCACGGCGCGCGCGGCGCGATGTTACAGGTCGCCGTCGACAATGACGTGGCGCAGGCGATGTATGGTGGGCTCGGGTTCGAAAGAACCTATCAGTATGCTTACCGCCGCACGCCGTAGCGTAACGCCGTATATGGACGTGTAACCGTACGCATGCGCCGCCGGGGCTGGACATGTTTCGCAAACAAACTGCGCTGGCCGGGCAGGGAGGATCGGCTTCCTAGTTCAGGCACCGATTCCAACCAGGATCACGCCACCATGTCGATCTCGTCCATCAGCGGCGCAACCACCGCGCTGTCGGCATTGAGCAGCGCCAAAGCGGCGGTCAGCACCAGCAGCGTCACCAATGCGGACGGCAGCGTCACCACCACGACGACAAATGCCGACGGTTCCACCACCCAGCAGACCACGGTGGCGGCCGCTGATCCCGAGCAGCAAAACAAGGGTGGGCATCACGGCCACCACGGGCATCACGACCATCCCTCGCAGAACACCGCGCTCGGCAATCTGCTCGACCCGAAGAATACCACCCAGCAAAGCTCGCTGCTCGCGTCGCAGGAACAGTCGCAGGACCCGTCGCAGACCTAACTGCGCGCGAGCTGGAATTCGGCCCAGTCGCGATCGCGGGCGGAATAGGCCTCGCCATGGATGATTCCGTCGATCTCGCATAGCGCGCGGATGCCGTTGCGGGCGATCCGCCCGCTTCGCGTCACGCCGCCGTCGCGCCCGATCATGTGCAGGAAAGACCCGTCCGACAGGGTCAGCGATCCGTCCGCATGCGTCAGGGCGGCCTCGATGCCCGGCAGCGTCGGACAGGTCAGCAGTTGCGCTTCGAGATCGACCAGGTAAGCGCCGCCCGATGCGATCACCACGGTGACCGGACCGACATCGTGCAGCGCCGCCTCGATGGTCGCGCCGGATGCGGCGTTGCGCGCGAAACTGCCGATCCAATTGCCGCTTGCAGCGACGAAGCCGACCAGCATGGCTTCACGAACGCCCGTGCCGCCGAACGGAATCGGCAGCGAACCGTCGGCCTGGAGGCCGGCCAGAATCCGGGCACGACGGCTAGCCACGCAGCATCGGATCTTCCAGCCGGTGCAGCCGCCCGGCGGCATGCATTGCAAATCCCAGCAGCAGGCTTTTGCGTCGGGCCGGAGCGAGTTTCGTTTCGGGGCTGGCGCGCACGATCTCGGCGGCGAAACCGTCGGCGATGATGAGGCCGACCTCGTCCGGGATCAGCGCGTGGGGGAAGTCGGGTTCGACCGCGAAATAAAACTCGTCGCACCATTCGCGGTACTCGGGCCATTTCGCGTCGGTGCGAAAATCCTCGAGCCCGCTTTTCACTTCGACGATGGCGACGCGGCCGGCCGGGTCGATTGCGAAGACGTCGGCGCGGCGGCCGTTGGCGAGCCAGAATTCGGTGACGCTCGACCAGCCCCAATCGGTCAGCGCCCGGCGCACGCCCCGGCACAGGCGCAGCGTGATCTCTGGGCGGGTGATTTCCGGACTGGGTGCGACCTCGATCTGCATCGAGGAACCCTACTCCCCGCCAAAGCGGGGCTCCAAGCGGCGGCCCCGGCGGCGCGGCGTATCGTCCAACCGTGCTGTTGAAACGCGCCCGGGACTCAGACGCGGATCAAGCCCGAGAGTGGCGGCGCGTCGCCGCTGTCCTTGAATACGGCCGTGTCGAGTTTCGCCGCCGGCAGCCGCAGATGATCGCGCAGCGCGCCTTTCAGCACCGCGCGCAGATCGGTGGTCGGGGCCAGGTCGCGGCTTTGGTAGAGATTGCCGCTGGCGAGGCCGGGCCAGCGGCCCGCCACGCGCCCGCCCGCCACCGCGCCGCCGGCCAGGAAGGCCGCGCCCGCGGTGCCGTGATCGGTGCCGCCGGTGCCGTTGATCGCGGCGGTGCGGCCGAACTCGGTCGCGACCGCGACCACCGTGTCGCGCCAGACCGCCGGGCCCAGTGATTGGCGCAGCGCCACCAGACTGTCGGCCAGCATCGTCGCGGCGTTGGCGAAACGTCCGCGCGCAGCACCCTGCCCCGCATGCGTATCCCAGCCGCCGAGTTCGAGCACGGCGATGCGCGGACCCTTGGCGTCGGCGAGCATCTTGCCCGCGGCGTTGGCCAGCGTGACGGCGGCGGCGGGACGCGGCGCGCCATTGGCGTTCGGCTGACCCATGGTTTTCATGTCGTCGCCCAGCGCCACCGAAGCGCCGTCGCTGGCCGCGATCCCGCTCGCCAGCGCGGCCTCAAAGAGTTTGTCGCCCTTGTAGATTTCACGCACGAGATCGAGGAAACCGGGCTGCGCCGCCGGTATCGCGGACGGCGCCCAGGACGCGACCGGGACGGCGCCGCGCAAGACCAGCGGAACCTGCTGACCGATCGCCAGTCCAAGACGCCGGTCGCCGGGCAGCAGCGACAGCGTACGATTTAACCAGCCGTCATTCGCCGCGTGCGGCGACCTGGTGCCGTTTTCGAGCAGATCCTGCCCGTCGAAATGGGAACGTTCGCGATACGGCGTGGCGACCGCGTGGATCGGCAGCAGCGCGCCCTCGCGATACCACGGATGGATCGCGGCCAGCGCCGGATGCAGCGCGAAGAATCCATCGAGATCGAGTCCGCCGTCGGTCTCGCCCGGTTTTGCCAGCGCGAGATTGCCGCGCAGCCGCGCATAGTCGTTGTCGCCGTACGGCGCGACGGCAGCGAGCCCGTCCATGCCGCCGCGCAGCAGCACGAAGACGAAACGGCGGTCGGTTTCCGCCGCCGCGAGCGCGAGGCGCGACGTTCCCGCATCGAGCGTGACGGCGGCAGCGCCCAGCAGCAGCGAGCGGCGTGCGATCAGAATCTCGGTCATCGACGTTGAAACTCCGGGCTGGCCACCAGCAGCGCGACCGCTTCGGCGGCGCTGGGCGCATGCTCGATGTGGAAGGTCGTCGCCTTCGACGCGACGCCGGCGATCGTGTCGGCGAGCATCACGGTTGGATCGACGTTGCGCGCCGCCTTGGCGCCAAAGGCCAATCCCCATTCGACCCGCAACAGCGCCGCTTCGGGGCCGATCCAGCTCGACGCTTCATCCGACCAACCCGCCGGTGACGGCGCGGTGAAAGGAAACTGGCCGAGTTGCTGCAACGAACCCGCCGCGCCTTTCAGCAGTTCAGGGCTTTCGGTTGCGCCGACCGCACGCAGCGCGCTGATGACGAGTTCGTTCGGCGTCTTGACCTTGGTCAGCGGCGGATCCCACGCCGCCGGCAATTCGATCAGCGCGGCCGCGACCGCGGCGAGATCGCCGTCGCTGTCGCGAAATGCTTTGGCGATCGTCAGTACCGAAGCTTGCGGTGGCGTGTCGGCGACGAAATGCCGGACCAGCTTGGTGGCGATGAAATTCGCCGTTGACGGATGCTGCGCCAGCATCGTCAGCGCTTCGATTCCCTCCGCCTCGCCGCTTTCGCGAATGGTGCGGCCGAGCAGGCGCTTGTCACCGGGCTCGTGCACGTTGGGCACGAAGCGGAACGCGTCACTTTCGGACGAGCCGCCGACGAAAGCGCGTTGCAGCGGTCCCATCCTGTCGGCACGGCGTGGCACGGTCCAACCGGTCAGGATCTTGGCCAGCTCGCGCACGTCATCCTGGGTGTAGCCGCCGGCCACCCCCAGCGTGTGCAGTTCGAGCAGTTCGCGCGCGAAATTCTCGTTCAGCCCACGCTCCCGACGCAGGCCGGCACGCGACTGCGGTCCGACCGAGACCGCATTGTCGAGATAGAGCAGCATCGCCGGATGGCGCGCCACCGCGAGCAGCATGTCGCGGAATTTGCCCAGCGCGTGCGGACGGATCGCCTCGTCTTCGAACGGCACGGCAAGGCCGAGTACGATCGGGCGCTGCACCGACACGGTGAAATGATTGGACCAGAATTGCACCCAGCGTTCGCGAAACGGCGCGTCGCTGGTGACCGCGGCGAGGGTGCGCCTGGCGGCTTCGTCGCGGAACTGTTCGCGCGTCTGGCCGCGCAGCATCTTTGCGACTTCGTCGGCGCCCTTGCCCCGCGCCTCGTAATATTCTTCGAGACGCGCCGCGCCGTCGGACGACGCGATCCGCAAGCTGACCGGCCGCAGCTGTTGTTTCAGCCAGCCGCGCGGGTCGCCGCCGATCCTGGTCAATTCGCCGGGGCGCGGACCAAGGCCAAATCGCGTCGCGGCGACGGTGGCGAGCTTGCTTGTCATGGGCAGGTCGGGTCTTCCTTTCCTCGCTGCCACGAATCACCAGCCGCAAGTCCTGCGCATGCCTGTCGAACTCAATTCCGCCCGGTGCAAGTTACGGCAATGGCGAGCGAGCGATCGCGCCGCTTTCGCCGCGATGAATGCCGATCCGGTCGTGATGCGGCACTTCCCCGCCCTGCTGACGCGCGAAGAAAGCGACGCCGCGGCCGAGCGGGCCGAAAGCGCCATCACCGAACGCGGCTGGGGCTTCTGGGCGCTCGAGATTCCCGGCGTGACGCCGTTCGCGGGTTTCGTCGGGCTCAACGAGCCGAGCTGGACGGCGCATTTCACGCCCTGTGTCGAAGTCGGCTGGCGCCTTGCCGCCGAGTTCCACGGCAGGGGCTACGCCATCGAAGCGGCGCGCGAAGCGGTTTCGTACGGCTTCGAACGGCTGTTCCTGACCGAGATCGTTGCGCTGACGGTTCCGGCCAACGCACCGTCACGCCGGGTGATGGAAAAGCTCGGCATGGTGCGTGATGAGCATGGCGACTTCGATCATCCGCGCATCGATCCCGGCCATCCGAGCGCGCGTCACCTTCTCTATAGATTGCAGAGGCCGAGCGCCTAGTTTGATCTGAGCGTGGCGCCCGTTCTGGGCTCGGTCGTGAAATAGAGCAGCGCCGCAATCGGCAGCGCGAAGCCGATCCACGAGGTCAGCGCCCAGCCGCCCTGCGCAAAAGCCCAGGCCCCGACCGCCGAGCCGATCGCGCCGCCGACGAAGAAGGTCGCCATGAACAATCCGTTCAGGCGCCCGCGCATCGCGGCGTTGAGCCCATAGATGGCGCGCTGGCTGAAGACGAGATTCGCCGACACACCAAAATCGAGCACGACCCCCGCGAGCGTCAGCGCGACCAACGCCGCAGTCGAACCGTCGGTGCCGAATTTGCTGAGCAGGAACGCGCTCGCGACGAGCAGGATCACGACCGGCGTCAGTCGCTTGCCCCAGCCTTTGTCGGCACAACGTCCTGCCAGAGGTGCCGCGATCGCGCCCGCGACGCCGGCCAACGCGAACAGCGCGATGCCGGTCTGCGACAGGCCGAAGGCGGGACTCGCCAGCAAGAGCGGCGCCGCAGTCCAGAACAGGCTGAAGGCGCCGAACAAACACGCCTGGTACAACGCACGACGGCGCAGCAGCGGCGTCGTTGCGACCAACGTCCCCATCGACCGCAGCAGCGCGCCGTAACCCAGATCCGACACCGGGCGGCGCGGCGGCAATGCGCGCGACAGCACGGCTGCGACCAGCAACATCACCAAGGTCGAAAGCACGAACACGGCGCGCCACGAAAACAGGTCGGTCAGAAAGCTCGCAACCGGGCGCGCCAGCATGATGCCGAGCATCAAGCCGCTCATGACTTTGCCGACCGTCTGACCGCGTACCGCGTCGGGTGCGAGATGGGCCGCGTACGGCACCAGGATCTGCACCGCCACGGAACCGAGCCCGATGAACAATGACGCAAGCAGGAAAGCGGCGGCGCTGGTCGCGCTCGCGGCGGCGGCAAGCGCGCAGGCGGCGACCGCGACGACGAGTAGCACCAGCCGGCGATTCTCGATCAGGTCGGCGAGCGGCACGAGGAACAGCAGGCCGATGCCGTAGCCGACCTGCGTCATCGTGACGATCAGGCCTGCGCTATGCGGCGACAGACCGAGCGTGGCGCTGATCGGTCCGACCAAGGGCTGCGCGTAATAGATGTTCGCGACGATCAGTCCGCAGGCGCTGGCAAGCAGGAGTGTGATCCAGCTCGGAACGGCGGCCGGAATCGAATGGGCGTCGGTGGCGGTCATGGCGTGGAAGCAGGTGGCGCGCCGCCGAGCCCCGTCAATGTGAGCGCCGCGCGATGCACGGATGCAAAAAAGACGATCCGGTCAGTTCAGGAACAAGATCCCTTCGGCAACGCCGCGCGCGACGCGAGCCGCACGCGGCGTGCTGATCACGAAACGTCAGCGCTTGGTCGCGCCCAGCACCGCCGTCCCGATCGCGAGCGCAACGCGGGCCCCCGGTTATATGTTTTCAAGCCCCGTTCCGGCGAGCAGGCAAATGCCTGGCCGCGATCAGTGACCGCGCATGCGTGCGAACCAGCCGCGGTCGCGCAGAATCTCCCGCGCCGCATTGCGCCCCGGTAATCCCGTGACGCCGCCGCCTGGATGTGCGCCCGCACCGCAATGATACAGACCGCGCAGCGGCCCGCGATAATCGCCGTGCCCCAGCACCGGTCGTGCCGCCCACAATTGGTCGAGTGACAGACGGCCGTGAAAAATATCGCCGCCGACCAGGCCGAAGTCGCGTTCGAGATCGAGCGGCGACAGAACCTGTCGCCCGACGACGCTGGCTCTGAATCCAGGCGCGAACCGCTCGACCGTGTCGAGCACGAGATCGGCGAATTCGTCGCGGGCGCCATCCCAGCTTCGTCCGTTGGGCAGGACCGGCGCGACGTGCTGCACGAACAGGCTCGCGACATGCTGGCCCGGCGGCGCCAGCGAATCGTCGAGCACGCTGGGGATCAGCATTTCCACGATCGGTTCGCGCGACCAGCCCTGCTCGCGCGCATCGCGGAAGGCGCGGTCCATGTAATCGAGCGACGGCGCGATGATGATGCCGGAGCCGAGGTGCGGCGCCGCCGGATCGCGGGTCGGCCGCGCGGTGAAGCGCGGCAGCGCGTTGAGCGCGACGTTCATGCGGAACGTGCCTGAGCCGGCGCGGAAATTTTCGATGCGGGTGCGGAACGCGTCGGGCAGCGCGCCCGGCTCGAACATCCGTTCATAGAGCAGCTTGGGCCCGACATTCGCGGCGACGATCCTGGCGCGCAGCTCACGCCCGTCATCGAGCGCGACGCCGATCACGCGATCACGATCCACCAGCACGCGTGACACGGCCGCATTGGTTTCGATTTCGACGCCGGCGGCGATGCAGGCGCGCGCCATCGCCTGCGTGATCGCGCCCATACCGCCGACCGCGTGCCCCCACACGCCGCGCACGCCGTCGACTTCGCCGAAGACATGATGCAGCAGCACATAGGCCGAGCCCGGCGTATCGGGCGACGCGTAATGGCCGACGATCGAGTCGAAACCGAATGCGGCCTGGATCACTGGGGTCTCGAACCAGTCGTCGAGCCAGTCGCGCGCGCTGCGCGCGAACAACGCCAGCAGATCGCGCTTGGCCTCCATCGGCGCGCGACCGAGCAGCGCGCCCAAACCGGCGAGGCCCGGCACATCCCCCAGCCCTGCCATGCGCGGCGGCGTGCGGGTCAAGGTGGCGCGCAACAGATCTGCCGCCGCTTCGAGCCGCGCTTCGTAGGCCGGCAGGCGTTCGGCGTCGCGTTTGGAGAAGCGCGCGAACTCGGCCTGCGTGCGCGCGGTGCCGCCGCCGAGTTCGAGCCCGTCGCCATTGTCCATCGGCAGGAAGTTCGAGATCGGGCGCCGCTTGATGCGCAGGCCGCGCCCATGCAGATCGAGATCGGCGATCACGGTCGGATGCAACAGCCCGACCGTGTAGCTGGCGACCGAATTGCGGAAGCCGGGATGGAATTCCTGCGTGATCGCGGCGCCGCCGACGAGGTTCCGCCGCTCGAGCACGCGCACCTTCAACCCCGCGCGCGCCAGATAGAAGGCGCAGACGAGCCCATTATGGCCGCCGCCGATGACGACGACGTCCTGGGCGTCCTGGCTGTCAGCTCGAATCATGGTGCATGAATGTAGGCGTGGAACCGCGCATGACGAAATTCACTTGGCGCCCGTTGCAGCACGGTGACCTGGCCCAGCTCGATGCGATCGCGCGGCGCGTGCATGCCGAGTTTCCCGAGGATCTCCCGGTGCTCGCCGAGAAACTGGCGCTGTATCCCGCCGGCTGTTTCGCCTTGGCGTCGGACGCGGAACTGGCGGGCTATCTGCTGAGCCATCCCTGGCGCGGCGTGCCCAAGCTGAACACCCAGCTCGGCGCGATCCCGCCTGATGCCGACGCATACTATATTCACGACCTCGCGCTCCTGCCTGAAGCACGCGGCATGCGAGCGGGCGCGCGCATCGTCGAACGGCTCGTCGAGCAAAAGAGCCGCGAAGGCTTCACGCGCATGGCGCTGGTTTCGGTCAGCGGTTCGGTGCCGTTCTGGATGCAGCTGGGATTCACCGTCGCCGCCAACCAAGTCGCAGGGTACGGCGACGATGCGCGCTACATGGTGCGTCCGATTCACGGTTCGGACGTTTAGCGCGCTGGGTCGTCCGGCGTCGTTGCGGTCCGAAGCAGGTCTTTCAGGCGCGGCTTCGTCGCTTGCGAGAACGGAACCGGCCGGCAGACCTGAAGCGTGACGATGCCGAGTCGTGCCATGCGATGACCTGCGATCGCGCCCTCGCCCGCTGCCGCGGCGAGCTTTTGGAGGACGCCGCCGCTCGCATGCGCGACCGCATCGATCGCCAGGTCGCTCGTGACCACGATTCCAACATCGCGCAGGACCCGTCGAATCAAAGACGCGGTGGCGAGCTTGCCGGGGCGATGACCATAGGCTTCAGCGATGTCGCGGATCATTGACGCCGCGCGACCGACGAAAAGCGCGGTGTCGGTAATCGGGGTCGGGCTCAACGCCACCAGGCCGAACGTGTCGCGAACTGCTTTCCTGATCACGGCGAGCCCGGCCGCATCACGCTCGGCGAGCACCAGGGTTTCGTAATCCGCCATCATCTCGACGGCGGGGACGTCGGCGCTCATGCGTGACCAGCGCTCAAGCAACACCGAATCGGCGTTCGCACGCACACCCGCGCTGCGCAACAGCACCCGCAACGCCGGCCGGTCGTCGGCAGCGATGGCGACGTTGACGAGGTCGTGGATTGCAGCGGCACGCTGCAAGCGACGCATGGCGAGCCACTCGGACGCAGTCCACGCGCCGACGCCGAACAGGGTCGCTGCTGCGAAGATGCCGCCGGCCACCGCGAGAAGCCAATGACGCGCCGCGAGTTCAATGAGCCAGTCGCCGATGCCGATCGTCGCGAGCCCAACCACACCGAGCGCAAACAGCCGGACCGCGACCCGCCGGAGCCGTGACGATCGCGGCGCGACGAGCACGCCCTCCAGCAGCGCCGCTCTTTCGGTGACCGCGTCGGGGCGAACCGGGTCCCGGTCGTCCGTCTCGATCAGCAGGGCCACGGGCGCAATGTCGGCCGGACGGGTCGCGGGCTCGTCCTCGACGAACGGCTTGGTCGTCATCGGAGAAGATCCGCCAACAGAAAGCGAGCGGCGGCATCCATGTTGATGTGTGGAATCCGCGTTCCGACCGCGGTCGAGATCGGCGGCGGCTGAAATCGGGGAAAGGTTACGCGCTCCACGGTCCAGTCGCTCGCTCTCGGTGGGTTGCGCGGGATCCTGCCGGCCCAGAATTTCACGCGCTTCCCCTCAGACATGGTCGTCCCGACCACGACATCAACGTCGGTGCTGTTGGCGCGAACGCGTTCGTCGATCGTTGCTCGCACCGAGGCCAGAACCATCGAGCGCGTCGTCGCGTTCGCGGTTTTCGCCGCGAGCTGCGCCCGGCCCAGCATGGCGTCCAGCAGACCGGCGAGATTGGCGCGCTCGGAACCGGGCAGGTAATCGGCCTTGGTGGCCGCGAACAGCACCCGGTCGAACCGGCGCGGCAACAAGGCGCCCAGCACGCCGCCGCGCCTCACCCCCAGCGCGGCCATGGTCGAGCCCAGCGCGTGTCCGAGATCGTCGAACGCATCGGGGCCGTCATGCAGCGCCGACAGCAGATCCACCAGCACGACCTGCCGGTTGGTCCGGCCGAACGTCGCCCGAAAAAACGGCTCGACGACCTTCCGGCAATATTGGTCGAAACGCAGCGCGAGCAGGGTCGCGAGCTTGTCGGCCCCGCCGGTTGCTTCGAGCGGCGCGGGAAAGAACCACAATAACGGCCGATCGCCCTGGCCGTCGGGTTGCACGAAGCGGCCGGGTTGCAGCATCGAAAGCTTGGCTTCGTTGCGACACCGCAGCAGGCAAGCGCGATAGAGTTCGTGGCCTTCGCGCGCCACCGCCTCGTTCGCGACCGCGTCGGCCGGCAGCCGATCCACGAAGGCGAGGAACTCAGCGGCGAGCGCAGCTCGAGGCGGCTCGCGCAGCAATGCGAGCGTTCGCCGCGACCAGCTCGACCAGTCTTCCTCGAGAAGCGGAAGATCGAGCAGCCACTCACCGGGATAGTCGGTGATGCCGACCGTCAGCACGCTGGTCTCGCTGACACGGCGCAAGAGCCCACGTCGCCGATACCGCAGCGCCAGTTCGGTCCGTCGCACCGCAGAGGTCGGCGTCGGCCATGCCGGGCGCTCGCCCGCGAGCACCCGCAAATTCTCCATGGTGGGAAACAGCTCGAACTCGGAAGCGCCGGCCGGGCGCTCTTCGGCACCCACCAGCGACCGCTCGTGGGCGACGAAGCTCTCCAGCGCAAGCGGATCGCGCACCGACGCGAGCAGGTTCTGGATCAGGGACGTAATGAAGACGGTCTTGCCGGCACCACTGAGTCCGGTGACGGCAAGATCGACGCGCCAGTCGAGCTGCTGCGCTGCCAGACGGCGCGCCGCTTCGATTGCCTGCCCGATGCGCGGCAGGTTGGATGTGTTCGGCAAGCGCACCGATCCATGGAACTGAAGAAACCGGCACTTGTCGAGCGATGCCAGGCCGGGCGCGGCAACCGGCCAGGCCGAGCCCGATGCTCCCGCATAGGCGCCTAGCTCTTCACCTTCAAGCTCGCGAGCATCTTCGCGGTCACGCCCTGGCGCAGCGTCAGCATCTTCGCCCACGGATCTTCTTTGAGCGTCGCCAGCCGGCGCGGCAGGTTTTCGACGGTGAAGTGGTTGGGCGGCAGCTGTGGCGACAGCTCGTCCCAGAAGAGCGGGGTCGCAACCGGCGCACCCGGGCGCGCGCGCGTCGAATAAGGCGCCACCGCGGTGGCGCCACGATCGTTGCGGAAGAAGTCGAGAAAGATTTTTCCGGTGCGCTTGGCCTTGGTCATCGTGACGACGAAGCCGGGGTCGTCCTTCGCCACCGCGGTTGCAACGGCGCGCGAAAATTCCTTGATCACCGGCCAGTGATATTTGCGCGCGATCGGCACGACGACATGCAGGCCTTTGCCGCCGGTGGTTTTGACGAAGCTTTCGAGTCCCAGATCCTGCAGCCGCGCGCGCAGCGCGACGGCGCCGTCGATGACGCGCTGATAGGGCAGGTCGGGATCAGGATCGAAATCGAAGATCAGTCGGTCGGGCGTTTCAGGATCATCGCCGCGCGCGCCCCAGGGATGGATTTCGAGCACGCCCATCTGCGCCAGGCCGAGCAGGCCCTGCAGGTCGTCGATCATCAGATATTCGCCGCTTCCGTCCTTCTCGGGCACGTGCACCGACTTCACGCCCGGCGGCATGCCGCGCCCGATATGCTTTTGATAGAAGCAGGACTTGCCGCTGCCATCGGGACAGCGCACCACCGATAGCGGGCGTCCCGCCACGTGCGGCAGCATGCGGTCGGCGACCAGCGCCAGATACTCGGCCAGCCCTTCTTTGGTCAGGCCCGATTCCTCGTCGATGCGGCGATCGGGATGGGTGATGCGCGCACCCGCAATGAGCAACGTGTCGCCTTTGCGCACACCCGTCGCGGGCACCTTGGTTTCTATTTCTTGTTCTTGGGTCTCCTTGGGACGTTCCATCGTGACACTCCGCGCCTCCTTGTCTTCACGCAGCCCCTTGAAGGACGCGTGGCGCAGAACGCGATCGCGCGTCATCGTCAGATATTCGATCTCGGCGACCAGCTCGGGCTTCACATACTGCGCGTCGCGCGAGTCGGGCGGCTTGCGATCGAACGGATGCTTGCCGGCTTTGAGCTTTTCCAACCGCTTGCGCAGATCGGCGCCGCTGGCGCGGGTGAAGCCGGTGCCGACCTTGCCGACATAGACCAGCTTGTCGCCCTCATAGGCGCCGAGCAGCAGATTGCCGACGCTCGGCGCGCGGTCGGTGGGCGGGGTCCAGCCGCCGATGACGAATTCCTGGCGCTCGACGCATTTCGATTTGACCCAAGCATCGCTGCGGCCCGAGCGATAGGGCGAGTCGCGCCGCTTCGAGATCACGCCTTCGAGTGCCAGACGGCAGGCCTGGGCGTAGAATTCGTCACCGGTGGCGACGACGTGATCGGAATAGCGAATCGGGTCATCCCCGCCGAATCCCGACAGCAATTCGCGCAGCACGTCCTTGCGGCGCTCGAGCTTCATGTCGGTGAGGTCCTGCCCATCCAGATGCAGCAGGTCGAACGCGTAATAGAGCAGTTGGGCCTTTTTGCCCTCGCTGAGATAGGCCTGCAGCGCACCGAAATCGCTGACCCCCTTCGCGTCGAGGACGATGACTTCGCCGTCGATCAGCGCGGTTTCCGCGCGCAGCGTCGTCGCCGGTTCGACCAGGCTGGCGAACCGGTCGGTCCAGTCGAGGCCGCGACGTGTCAGGAACTGCACCTTGCCGCGATCGAGGCGCAGCTCGGTGCGATAGCCGTCGAATTTGATTTCGTGAAGCCAGTTGTCGCCGGCGGGCGGTGCCTTGACGCGCGTCGCGAGCTGCACCGGCACGAAGTCGGGCAGCTTGCCCTTCTTGCCGCCGGTGATCTTGCGGTTGGCCGGCGGCTCGACCGGCGTGCGTGGTTTGGATTGCCAGACG
Source organism: Rhodospirillales bacterium (assembly GCA_028291365.1). Classification (GTDB taxonomy): domain Bacteria; phylum Pseudomonadota; class Alphaproteobacteria; order BOG-932; family Roseiterribacteraceae; genus Roseiterribacter. The sequence goes on along the minus strand of JAQGIE010000167.1, from coordinate 31,218 downwards.
CGATCGGCGTCACCCGCGATCTGCTCCATCGCGCGGTCGGTGGTGACGCTGGTCATGTAGTCGTCGGTAACCGGCGGTCCGCCTTCGCGCTCGAGCCCGTCGCGCTCCTTGATCAGCAGCCAGTTCGGCTTCTTCTCGCGCGCGGCGCGGCCGCCCATGCGCACCAGCACCCAGCGTCCTTTGAGCCGCTCGCCGTCGAGCTCGAATTTGAGATGGCCTTTGCGCAGCCCTTCATGCGGATCGCCGACCGGCGTCCAGGTGCCGCGATCCCACAACATGACGGTGCCGCCGCCATACTGGCCTTTGGGAATCGTGCCTTCGAACGTGCCGTAATCGAGCGGATGGTCTTCAACCTCGACCGCGAGACGCCGCTCGTTCGGATCGAGACTCGGGCCTTTGGTGACGGCCCAGCTTTTCAACACCCCGTCGAGCGCGAGGCGGAGGTCGTAATGCAGCCGCGTCGCCGCGTGCTTCTGGATCAGATAGGCGTTGGCGGGCAGGCTCTGCTCACTGGTCGCGCCCGACGGCTCCTCGGTCTGATCGAAATCGCGCATCGACTGGTAGCGCGCGAGTTGCGGCGGCGACGCGCTTTTCTTGGTCGTGCGTTTGGCGGCGGCCTTCTTCTTCGGGCGCGTAAGCGTCTTTGTGGCCACCGCCTTGTCCTTCGTTCCACACAGCCGACCTTGGGCAACAGCGGAGCCGGCGGTGGAGTTCCGGCCAGCGCGTTTTCCCGCCCCGTACCTGATACGGGAGCCTGCCCCGTACTCGATACGGGCTGGATGCCGTCTCGCGCAGGGAAAACGGGGCAAGGAAGGGCTTAGGATTGGCGTCCGAACCAGATTCCGAACGGCGGCAGGCGCAGCATGCCGTCCACGATCGTGGCGGTAATTTCAGGTGCGTCGAGCTGCATCGCGCGCCCGACCGGAAATTCGGCCGGTTCGGCCGACAGGTTGAACACGCACAGCACCTGCTGGTCGCCTTCACGCCGCGTATAGGCGAGCACCGTGTCGGGCGCGTCCTCCAGCGTGATCGATCCCGTGCGCAGCGCTGGCATGGTGCGCCGCCAGGCGAGAAAGTGGCGCCAGGCATGCAGGTGCGAGCCGGGGTCGGCGCGCTGCAGATCCGCCGCCAGCGCGCGATGCGTATCGGGGATCGGCAGCCACGGATCGGCGCCGTCGCCGAAACCGACCTGGGCGGCGTCGTGCACCCACGGCATCGGCGTCCGCGCGCCGTCACGACCGGCGAAGGCGGGCCAGAAAGCGAGGCCGTAGGGATCGCGCATCGCTTCGAACGGCACGTCGAAATGCGGCAGGCCGAGCTCTTCGCCCTGATACATGCAGACCGAACCGCGCAGCGTGAGCATCAGCGCCATCAGCAGCCGCACGAATTGAGGCTGATGCGGCGCGGCGCCGTCGGGCAGCCAGCGCGACACGGCACGGTCGACATCGTGGTTGGAGAACGCCAGACACAGCCAGCCGGAAAGGAGATCGGCCTGCGCGTCTTCGATCGCGTCGACGAAGGCACTCTTGTTGAAGCTGCGCTTCATCGTCGCCAACGTGTAGGCCATGTGCAGCCGCGTGCCGTTGCCGCCGGTATAGTGCTCGATCCGCGCCAGCGCACCTTCCTGGCTCGACACTTCGCCCAACGTGGCGACGCCGGGAAAGCGGTCGGTGAAGTCGCGCAGTTGCTCGATCAGCGCGCCGGTGTCGGGCTGCACCATGTCGTAGAGATGATCCTGCAGCCCGAACGGCTTGGACGGGATCTTGCCGTCGGGTGACGGGCGCGCGGGATTCGAGCGCAGCTTCGCGTCGTGCAGCATGAAATCGATCGCATCGAAGCGGAATCCGTCGACGCCGCGCTCGATCCAGATACGCGCGCTGTCGAGCAGCGCCGCCATCACCTGCTCATTGCGCAGATTCAGCTGCGGCTGACAGGGGAGAAAATGATGCAGGTAATATTGGCAGCGCCGCGGATCCCAACTCCACGCATCGCCGCCGAACACCGACAGCCAGTTGTTGGGCGCGGCTCCGTCGGGCGCGGGGTCGGCCCACACGAACCAGTCGGCTTTGTCGTTGTTGCGACTCTGCCGGCTTTCCTGGAACCAGGGATGTTCGTCCGACGTGTGCGACCAGACCTGGTCGATCATCACTTTCAGGCCGCGCGCATGCGCTTCGCGCGTGACCGTTTCAAAGTCGTCGAGCGTGCCGAAAATCGGATCGACACCGAGATAATCGGATACGTCGTAGCCGAAATCCTTCATCGGCGACGGAAAGTAGGGCGAAATCCAGATCGCATCGACGCCGAGCCACGCCAGATGATCGAGCTTCTCGACGATACCGCCGAGATCGCCGATTCCATCGCCGTTGGCGTCGCGGAAACTGCGCGGATAGATCTGGTACAGGACGGCGCCGCGCCACCAATCGGGCCCCAGCGAATCCAGGTGTGAAGGTCGAGACATTGGGCGGCGACGCTAGCGAAACACGACGCCCAATCCAACCGCGCGCCGATTATGCTGCGTCGCTGGCGCGCAGTCTGGAGTCGTTCGAAAACGTCACTTTGACGCGGGTTCCTTCCGCCCCGGTTTCGATGGCCAGTTTCCCACCCAGTGCGGTGGAAAAAGCGCGGATCAGCTTGGTGCCCAGCCCGGTGCCGCGGACCGGGCTGTTGCTGCTATAGCCGATGCCATCATCTTCGACCGTCAGCGTGGCAAGATCATCGCCAACGCGCAGCGCCACGCGCACTTCGCCGCCGCCGCCGGGATAAGCGTATTTGAGCGCATTGGTGACGAGCTCGACGGTCAGCATGCCGAGCTGGATCACCAGATCGGGCGTCAGGCGCAGCTTGTCGACATGAACCTTCAGCCGGTCGCCGGGATCGCAATCGAGCGCGCCGGCGAGGCCGGTCATCAGGCGCGGCAGATATTCGTGGACCGGCACCGATTCGAAATCGTCATGCGCGTAGAGCCAGCGATGCACCTGCGCGATCGCGGCAATGCGTTCCTGCGCCTGCACCAGCAGGGTCCGAATGGTTGGATCCTGGATTTCACGTTCCTGCAGACGCAGCAGCGACTGCGCCATCGTAAGGCTGTTGGCGACGCGATGATTCATTTCGCGCAGCAACAGGCGCTGGCGTGCGACCAGCACCGCGTTGGCGGCGTCGGCGGCGGTCTTGGCGCGGCGAAGCCGCTCCGCCTCGAGACAGGTTTCGATCGAGGTCAGCAGCAGCGCAAAGAAATCGGGCCCGACATGCTTGACCAGATAGTCGGACGCGCCCGCCTTCAACGCCGCGACGGCGATGCGGCTTTCGTCGGAGCCGGTCAGGTAGATCACCGGCGGCGCGCCCGGCAGCGCACGTATCGCCTGTAAGGTCGAAAGACCGCCGAGCGTCGGCAGATAGTGATCGATCACGACGATGTCGAACGGTCGCGCGCGCAAGGCAGCGAGCGCCGCGTCGCCGTCGGCGGCGAGTTCAACCTCGTAGCCCGTGCGCGTCAGGTGACGCTCCGTCAGTAGGCGCAGCGCGTCGCCGTTATCGACGAACAGAACGCGTGCGGAATTGCGACTCGGCATGACCGCACGAGTACCCGGACCGAAGCGCGGGCGAAAGCTTGTCCGACGTGAGTCAGCTACTCATTTGCAGCCGGTGCGCGCGCCAGCGTCTCGAGCCAGGTTCGTGTCGCGTTTGGTGAATCGAGACGCCAATGCGCCAAGGTTGCGCGCGGCGTGCCGACCAGAACGCCGGCGCCGCCGCGCGCCGCCGCTTCGGCGAAGCCGTCTTCGTCGGTGCGATCATCGCCGACCATGACCGGCGTGCGGCCGGCAAAGGGCGCGATCGAACACAGCACCGAAATCGCAGTGCCTTTGGTGAGTCCGCGGGTGCGGATGTCGAACGCCATTTTGGCCGAGCTGGCTTCGAGCCGCGTCTCGAGTCCCGCGAGCACGCGCGGCAGCGCCGCGCGGATCGCCGATTCGGCCTGCGGTGCCTGGCGAAAGTGAATCGCGGTCGAGACGCCCTTTGGTTCGACGAAGACGCCGGGCAGCGTGCCCGCCACCATTTCGAGCCGCGCCGTGGCGATCGCCACCGCCTGTGCGTCGGCATGCACGATCGGCAGCGAATGCGGGGTCAGCCGCACCTCGCCGCCATGCTGGCCGGCCCCGGCAAACCGCCAGGGCGCGAACAGCCCATCGAGCGTGCCCAGCGCCCGGCCGCTGACGAGAGCCAGGGCGCCGCCCAGGCGGCGGCTTAACGAATCCAGCGTTTCGATCAGCCCGTCGGGCACCACGACCGCGTCCGGCGTGGGGGCCAGATCGATCAGCGTGCCGTCGACATCGAGGAAGAGCGCCCATTGATCGGCCGCGGGCCGGGGCGGCGCCTCGACCAGGGCGGAAAGGGGGGCAAACGGGTCCAGCATCGGGTTTACGGCGCGCATCGTGGTCAGAACGGGGCTCGAACGCCATGGTTTCCGCCCAAATCCGGCGAAATCCGGCCCGAACCGGACTCTCCGCCCTGGACGGACGGCTTGCTTGGCGCCATGTTCCGGGTCCGCGGCTGGCCTGCCAGCCGTGGTTCAATCCTATTCGCGGTCTGCCCGCGCGCCGATGTCCGGCGCATTCGGCGTTGCCGCACCGGAGTTCGTTATGTCGATCGGTACCGTCAAATGGTTCAATGCCACTAAGGGCTATGGCTTCATCGCCCCGGAAGATGGCGGCAAGGACGTTTTCGTGCACGTCTCGGCGGTGGAAGCAGCTGGGCTGACGGGCCTCAATGAAGGCCAGCGCGTCGGTTTCGAGCTGGAAACCCGCCAGGGCAAAGTCTCAGCGGTCGGTCTGACCACGAATGTCTAAGGAAGAAACCCTCGAATTCGAGGGTGTAGTGCTCGAGATCCTGCCGGAGGCGCGCTACCGCGTCCGGCTCGAGAACGACCACGAGATCTTGGCCTATACGGCGGGTCGGATGCGGCGTCACCGCATCCGTACCCTCGTCGGCGACCGGGTTCGCGTGGAAATGACGCCGTATGATCTGACCAAGGGCCGTGTGATCTTCCGCCACAAGGACGAGCGCGCACCCTCGCCATCCGGCGGCCCGCCGCGCCGCCCGGGACAGCAGTTCAAGCGTCGCTGATCCGCGGCGGACTCCTGAATCGGCAACGATTCAGTCCGCCGCCATCCCCTCGTTGAGAGATGTTGGAACCGTCAGCGCAGCCGCGCTGAACGGAACCATGCACCGTGCGTCCTCGTCCCACAGCGCCCAGCGCCAGTTCATCAATCCCGCGCGCAGATCCAGCACCGGCGCCTGCTGCAGCGGCGGCAGCGCGTTGTGGCAGGCTTCGAGCAGGTAATTCGGTACGCGCGGCGACAGATGATGCACGTGATGAAAACCGATATTGCCGGTGAACCACTGCAGCAGCCGCGGCAGCCGTAGATACGAGCTGCCCTGCAGCGACGCTTCGAACGCGTTCCAGTGGGCATTGTCGCGCCACCACGTCGTCTCGAACCGGTGCTGCACCGAGAACAGCCACACGCCGACGATCGACGAGACGAGCAGAATCGGCAGCTGCACCAACGCGACCTGCGCGAAGCCGAATGCGAGGCCGAGCCCGACGATCATCACCAACAGCGCCAGATTGGTCAGATGCACACCGCGCCGCTCGCGCTCCCAACCTTTGGGCGCATCGAACGGCGTGCGGTAGAGCAGCAGGAACACGCAGGGCGGCAGCAGAATGAGTGACAGCAGCGGATGGCGCACGAAACGCGTCGTGAAACGCTGGAACGGCGTCAGCGCGCGATATTCCTCGACCGTCAGGCAGGTGGAATAGAGATCGACATTGGCGCGCCGATCGAGGTTGTTCCAGTTCGCATGATGCCCCGCATGCTGCCGGCGCCAATGCGCGTAGGGCGTGAAGGTGACGAGGCTGCAGAGATGGCCGACCAGATCGTTGGCCCTGCGCTGACGGAAGAACGAACCGTGCCCGCAATCATGCTGAATGATGAAGACACGCACGACAAATCCGCCCGCGAACAGCGTTAACAGCACCGCCAGCCAGACCGGCATGTCCGGCCAGGCGTAGCGCGCAGCACAGATGGCAAGAAACGGACCGAACGAGGTGACGATTTGCGCCAGGCTTCGTGCCCGACTCGGCGACTCGAAGTCCATCACGGCGCGCCGCAACGTGCGCGCCTCCCCTTTATCGATTGAGTCAACACTCATGCGCGGACTCCGATCGGGCTTTCCTTTGGGCCGTTTTGGTCCATGTTACGTGTATGCCTCACATCAACGGTCCGCGCTTCCAGCCCGACGACGTCGTCGCCTATCAACGCCGCGAGCGACTTTCGCCTGCACAGCCGACCGGGCGCTTCGTCGTCGTCGCACGGATGCCGCAGGATGGTACAGGCTCTTATCAATATCGCCTGCGCCCCGTCGAAACGGGCCCGTTGCGCGTTGCCGTCGAGGATGAGCTGACCCGGCCAGCTTAAGTCACGGTTATTCACGCGTCGGCGATCCATACGGTCGCCGGGCGCGTGCCCAGCAAGGCTGCGACCCCGACTTCGTCGCGCGATCCGAGATGGCGACCGGTCAGCACTTCGCGCCACAGGCGTCCCGGCGGCAGTTTGAGTGTCGCGCGCGCACGCCGCCAATCAATCCATTCTTTGTCGAGCAGCGGCGCCATACGCCGCCCCGCCAGCACCAGCAACGTGCGGCGCGGATTGCTGCGCATGAAGCCGACGATGCGATCGGCGTCTTCGCCATCAGCCGTGATCGGCTGGTAATCGCCGGTCGCAAACAGATTGGGATGACGGCGCCGCAGCCGTAACAATCCACGCAACACGGCAAGCTTGGTGCGCCCGGTGGTGAGATCTTCGCCGGTCCAGGCCGGCTCTTGGTCGCGCAACATGCGCATGCGCAGCGCATAATCGACCGGACGTCGATTGTCGGGATCGGCCAGCGACAGATTCCACAGTTCCGAACCTTGGTAGATGTCGGGCACGCCCGGCATGGTGAGGCGCAGCACTGTTTGGGCGAGTGAGTTCATGCGTCCCAATGCAACCGTGCGCGCCACGAACGGTTCAAACGCGGCGATAAATTCCGCGTCGGTGGCGCAGCGCCGCGCGAAGGCGAGACAGTCGCGCTCGTATGCTTCATCGGGATCGATCCAGCTGGTGGCCAGCTTGGCCTCCCGCAGCGCCTTCTCGATATAAGCGGCGAGCCGATCGGGATAGGACGGATCGGGCGCATCGGGCCACGACGCGATCAGCGTCTGGAACAAAAAGTACACGTCCGCGTCGGTCGGCCCCACAGTGCCGCGCCATGACGCGCTGCGCATCATCCAATCCTGCACCGCGATGCGCCAATCGTCGGGGAATTCAGACAGCGTCGCGAGCCGCGCACGTGCATCTTCGCCGCGCTTGGTGTCGTGCGTCGTCGCGGCCAGCAAGGTCTGCGGCCAATGGCGCGCGCGCACATTGTTGGCGGCATGAAAATCCGCCGCAGACGCGCCGAAGCGCGATGGGTCACCACCGACTTCATTGAGCGCCAGCAGCCGCGCGTCGCGATAAAAGGCGGTATCCTCAACCGACTTGGCCATCACCGGGCCGGTATATTGCTGAAAGCGCTGCACCAGCGCCGCGACGTCCGCGGCGCGGTAGCTTTCATCCTGAACCGGATCGCCGGCCGCCAAATCGCCCGTCAACGCGCGATGCGCGAAGTCCAGCGCGGTCACGTCCGGCCCACGCCAATGAAGTTTGGCCACCTCGACCGCATGGGTCAGCCGCTTGCGATCCTCGTCACGCGCGCCGCGTTCGGCGACGTAGGTGCGATAGACTTCCATCGAAGCGACGATCTCGGCCAGCGCGAGCTTCAGGCGCGCGACGGTGAAGTCGCGGGTCTTGGTCGATTGTTTGGCGAGACGGTCGAGCTGATCGGCGAGTCGTTCGAGCTCGCTCGACAGCATGCTCGCCATGGTCTCGTGCTTGGCTTCGCGCGCGATCGCATCGAAGCCGCGCGCATCACCGGAAATCTGGTGCCAGGCTTCCGTCAGCGATGCTTCGCCGGCCGGATCGACATGCAGGCGGGTCAGCAAGGTGGCGACTTCGTAGCCGGTCGTGCCCGCCGCCTTCCAAGTCGGCCGCAACGCTTCATCCTGGCCCAGGATCTTTTCGACCCATACCGGCACCGTGGTGTCGAGGTTCTGCGGCCGGTAGCGCTGTGCGAATTCCTGCAGCCGCCGCAGATACTGCGCCGGATCGGCAAGCCCATCGATATGGTCGATGCGCAGCCCCTGGATCGCATCTTCCGCGAGCAGCCGCGCCAGACCGCGATGCACCGCTTCGAACACTTCCGGGAGCTCGACGCGAATGCCGGCGAGATCGTTGATGTCGAAGAAGCGCCGATAGTTGATCTCGTCCGCCGCCGTGCGCCAGGCCGCGAGCCGGTAATTCTGTCGCTCCAGCAGCGCGTGCAGTTGCGCCGGGTCACGGCTGAATTCGGTACAGATGCGTTCGATCCCGGTGCGCGCCTCGTCGTCGTTCTGCGTCAACTGCGCCAGTGCCGCCTTGGCCTGCGCCGCTTTCAGGCGCGCTTCCGGACGATGGATCGGCGACTCCGCCGACGGCAGTTCCCCGAACGCCTTCGCCGCGTCGGTGCAGGCAGTGTGTTCGCAGCCGCGCAGAATGTCGACGTAGCTGTCGGGCCGCAGCGGAAAACAATGATCGTGATACCACACTGCGAGACTGCCGCCGCCGGAATCGAAGCGCAGCTCCAGCTCACCCGATTCGAGCATCACGCCATATTGATCGCCCAGCAGCGGCAGCAGGATCTTCCCGTACAGCAGGCGGTGCGGGCTCTTCCAGTCGATGTCGAAATAGCCGGCGAAGGGCGACGTCGGTCCCCATTCGAGCACGTCGAGCCACCAGACATTTCCCGACTTGTTGACGCCCATATGGTTGGGCACGAAGTCGAGAATCTGCGCCAGCCCGTTGGCGCGCAGCGCCTCGACGAACCGCGCGAACCCTTCTTCGCCGCCGATTTCGGGATTGATCATGCCGTGATCGGTGACGTCGTAACCGTGCGTCGAACCCGCGCGCGCCGACATATAGCTCGACGCGTAGACATGCGTGACGCCGAGGGCGGCGAGATAGGGCAGGATCTTGACCGCATCGTCGAAACTGAAATCGGCGTTGAATTGCAGCCGGTAGGTCGCCGACGGCACCGCGATCGGATTGGCGACCTCTTCGTCGGGCGCGCGGCGCGGGCCGCCGCGTTCGGCCGCAACCGCCTGCACCACGTCGAGCACGCGACTGTCGGCGAACATGGCGGCAAGGTCGACGGGCAGCTTGTGGCGCCAGTTGGGATGCTCGTCATAGGTGCCGGGCAGGTTCACCTGCTGCGCTTCTGGCAGCAGGTCCTCGAACTGCACCATCACCAGGCGCGGCGCCCCGCGGGCCAGTGCAACGTAAAGCGCGCGCGCCGGCGGTGTCTCGTTCGAGACCGCCAGATCGGGGTCGACGCTGCGTGCCAGCGCCCGCAACCCTTCGCGCTCGCGCTCGCGATCTGCGTGCCAGTGTCGCGCCGTCTCGGCGTCGACCAGCCCGAGCCGTCGGCGCAGTTCGATGTCTTCACCGCGCCACCAGGCGCCGAGCGGCGGCAGGTCGTGCGTGCCGATGCAGCCGAGCGCTTCTTCAGGCCAGTCGCGCGGATCTTTGAACTGCGCGTCGTGCTGTTCGAAATACAGCACCTTGTAGGAGAGCATGCCGGCGTTGCGCAGCGTCTCGCCGACGCCCGGCGGCAAGGTGCCGAGATCCTCGCCCACGACCATGCAGCGCGCGCGCACCGATTCGAGCGCGATCACCGCCAGCAACTCGTCGGCCGGATAGCGGACATAGAGTCCCTGATCCGATTTCATCCCCGACGGGATGCAGTACAGCCGGATCAATCCCAGCACGTGATCGATGCGCAGCACGCCCGCGCCGAGCATCGCGCTGCGGATCAGCAGCACGAACGGCAGCAGACCCTGTTCGCGCAGCGTCACCGGATTGAACAGCGGCAGGCCCCAATCCTGGCCTTGCGGCGACAGAATATCGGGCGGCGCGCCGATCGACAGGCCCGAGACGACGGTCTGCTGATTCCACCACGCCTCGCCGCCGCCCGCATCGGCACCGACCGCAAGATCGGCATAGAGGCCCAGCGGCATGCCTTCGGCGCGCGCACGCGCGCCGGCGCGCGCCGCCTGCTTGCCGATGACGAATTGCAGCCATTCGTGAAAGGCGAGTTCGTCCGCGTGTTCGGCGGCAAAGCGCGCCGTCTCTTCTGACTCGGGGTCGCGATACGGTTCGGGCCAGCCGCGCCAGTCGCGCTTCGAGAAGTCGCCGGCCGACAAGGTGGCGCGCAGCACTTCGAAGGTGGCGAGCCGGCGCAAGCTCGAGCCCTCGCGTTCGCGATAGGCCTCGAATTCCTTGCTGCCGTGCATCTGCACGTGCTGGAACAGCAGCCGCAGCACGCGCAGCTTGGCGGCGGCGACGCCGGCATAATCGACCAGCGGCATCGACCGCAGCCGGCCGAGTTCGCGCTGGAAATCGAGACTCGACACCAGCGCCTGCGCTTCCTCGCAGTCGGCGAATTCGTCGATCGCCTCGACGTCGAGATAGAGATAGTTGCGATAAAGTCGTGTCGACGGGCTGTAAGGGCTGACGCGTTCGGGCTCATCGGGGAACAGCGCGTGCAGCGGATTGACGCCGACCGCGTCGGCGCCGAGCGCCGCGGCGCGTTCGATCAGATCTTCGAGATCGGAGAAATCGCCGATGCCCCAGTTGCGCGGCGTGCGCAGCGCGTAGAGCTGCACCGCCATGCCCCAGTAACGGCCGTCATCCTTGCCTTCGCGCCAGGGCTGGAAACATTTGGGCGGCGCGACGATCAGGCGAGCCTCGGCGCGCACGCCGTCGAACGTGACCGTGAGCGTATGATAGCCGAGCGGCAACTCCGCCGGCAGGTCGAGCGCACGCCGCTCGAACTTCTCGCCCGCAAGATCGATCGTCTCGACGTGATGCAACGCGTCGACATCGTGCGTCATGCGCTCGGACGTTCCGTCCTCGCGCAGCAGCTCGACGGTAAGCTCGCCTTTGCGGTCCGCCGGCAGGCCCAGGATTGCCCGCGCCGCGGTGCCGGTGCGCGCGACCACGACCGGTTCGATCAGCCGCGCTTCGCTCTGCCGGCGGACGCGAAGCTCGGCCGCGACCGGATCGTCGCCAAGCCCGAGCGCAGCGAGCACACGCTCGACCGCTTCCTGCGGCGCTTCGCGTTCGGTGCCCCAGGCATCGCGGTAGGTGGCTTCGAGTCCGACACGCCGCGCGACACGGATCCAGGGATCTTCGAACGCCATCAGGCGCTCCGCCGGTTCAGCGCGAACGCGACCGACCACGGTCCGAGCGCGTCACCCGCCTCGCCTTCGATCAGCCGGCCTTCCAACGGCGCGCCGCGCGGCGCTTGCCGGTTGCTGCAATTGGCCAGCAGCAGCAAGGTTGAACCGTCGCCCAACCGCCATTCGACGCGCAGCACCGGCCCATCGAATTGGTAGGCCGCGGCACCGCCTTGCGTGCCAGGCAGGCGCGGCGTGATTTCCTTGGCGCGCAGCGCCAGCAGGCGCCGATAGAGCGCGAAGCGCGCCGCGTGCGCGTCCTGCCGCACCTCATCCCAGTCGAGCTTGGCGGCGAGAAAGCTTTCTTCGCCGCAGGGATCGAGCGCCGGCTGATCGCCTTGGCGGAAGCCGTGTTCCCGCTTGCGCGCTTCGCGGATCAGCGCGGCGAGCTCGTCATTCATATGCGCGAAATACGGCCAGGGCGTCGAGGCCGCCCATTCCTCGCCCATGAACAGAAGCGGCGGCTGCGGCTGCAGCAGCAGGATGCGCGTCATCGCATCGAGCGCCGCCGGATCGGCGAGCGTATCGATGCGGTCGCCATGCGGCCGGTTGCCGATCTGGTCGTGATTCTGCAGGAACGCGATGAAGGCGGTCGGCGGCAGATGTGCCGAGCGTGTGCCGCGCGCGCTGCCGCGCATCGGCGAGATTTCGCCCTGATAGACGAACCCTTCGGCCAGCGCCCGCCCGAGCTTGGCAACCGTGTCGTCGGTATAGTCGCGATAGTAGCTGTGCCGTTCGCCGGTCGCGAGCACATGCATCACGTGATGCATGTCGTCGTTCCACTGCGCATCGAAATAGAGCGGCCGGCCGCGCGGGTCGCGCTCGAGATAGCGCGCGTCGTTATGCTCGTTCTCGATCACCAGCAACGGCGGGCGGTCGCCGCGGTGGGCGCGGATCTCGCGCGTGATCTCGCAGGCGATCGGCTCCCGGCTGTCGTCGCGGATCGCATGCACCGCGTCGAAGCGCAGACCGTCAATGTCGAACTCTTCGAGCCAGTAGAGCGCGTTGTGCAGATAGAAATCGCGCACCGGACGCGAATTCGGCTGGTCGAAACTGATCGCTTCACCCCACGGCGTCTCGTGCGCCTTGGTGAAGAAGTCGGGCGCCAGCGCGTGCAGGTAATTTCCCTCGGGACCGAAGTGATTGTAGACGACGTCGAGGACGACGGAGAGGCCGCGCTCGTGCGCCGCTTCGACCAGCTTCTTGAAATCGTCGGGCGTGCCGTAGGCTTCTTCGGGCGCGAAGAGCTGCACGCCGTCATACCCCCAGTTGCGCTTGCCGGGAGATTCGGCGACCGGAAGAATCTCCAGCGCCGTCGCACCCAGATCGCGGACGTGATCGAGATGCGGAATGGCGCCGAGGAACGTGCCTTCGCCGCTGAACGTGCCGATATGCAGTTCGTACAGCACGGTTTCTTCCCATCTGCGGCCACGCCAGCCGAGATCGCGCCAGACGTAGGCGCGGGGATCGACGATCTCGCTCGGCCCGTGCGGACCGTCGGGTTGGCGGCGCGACGCGGGATCGGGCACCACCGGCCCGTCATCGGCGCGGTAGCGATAGCGCGTGCCGGCCGGCGCGTCGTCGCGCGTCGACGACCACCAGCCGCCTTGCTCCGGCTGCATGGCGTGCGCACCGGCACCCTCGATCACCAGGTCGAGCGTGCGCGCGCGTGGCGCCCAGACCCGGAAGCGCGTGCGTCCGTCCTGAATCGACGCGCCCCAAGGCATGTCGTGAAATCGCTGCATGGTGACTCGCTCTCGAACAGCGATGAACGCCCGAAGCTGGCCTAGGCTCCCTCAAACAATTGCAGACTGCGATCGACGACGTCGACGCGGTCCCCGGGATGGACGATGCGGCCGTCGCCGCGGCCGGTGTCGCTTGCCGTGTCGAGCATGACACGCCAGCTGCCGCCAAAGGCCGCGGGCGGCACGGTGAATTCGGCCGGCTCGAAATGGCCGTTGCAGATCACCCACAAGGCGGGCGCGCGTCCGGCAGGCGCGATGACGAACGAGAACAGGCGCGCATCGGGGAACTGCCAATCCTCCTGGTCGGCGTCGACGCCTTCGGGCGTCACCCAGGTGATGTCCTTGATGCCGCTTTCGCCGCTGGGCTGGCCGGTCAGAAAATGCGCGCGGCGCAGATTGGGATGCGCCTTGCGCAATCGGATCAGCGTGCGCACGAAATCGAGCAGCGAACCGTCACCCGGCATCGGCTCGGGCCATTGGATCCAGCCGATCTCGTTATCCTGCGCGTAAGCGTTGTTGTTGCCGCTCTGCGAATTGCCGAACTCGTCGCCCGCCAGCAGCATCGGCACACCCTGGCTGAGCAGCAAGGTCGTGAGCAGGTTGCGCTGACGGCGCGCGCGGTTGGCGAGAATGGCCTCGTCATCGGTCGGCCCTTCGGCGCCGCCATTCCAGCTGGAATTGTCGTCGGCGCCGTCGCGATTGTCTTCCTTGTTCGCGTCGTTGTGCTTGCTGTCATAGGTGACCAGATCGGCGAGCGTGAACCCGTCATGCGCGGTGATGAAATTGACGCTCGCCCACGGACGGCGTCCGCGATTGCCGTAGATGTCGGCCGAACCCGTGATGCGCTTGGCCATTTCGCCGATCAGCCCACCGTCGCCGCGCCAGAATTTGCGCGCCGCGTCGCGAAACTTGTCGTTCCATTCCGACCAGCCGGGTGGAAAGTTACCGACCTGATAGCCGCCCAGGCCCAAGTCCCACGGCTCGGCGATCAGCTTCACTTTCTGCAGCACGGGATCCTGGCCGATCGCCTTGCAGAAGCCGCCCCACGGATCGAATCCTGTGGGACCGCGGCCGAGCGTCGTGGCGAGATCGAAACGGAAGCCGTCGACGCCCATGCCTTCGACCCACCAGCGCAGCGAGTCGGTCACCATCTGCAGCACGCGCGGGTGATGCAGGTTGAGCGAGTTTCCGCAGCCGGTGAAGTCGTCGTAATAGCGACCGTTGTCGGGCATCAGCCAGTAGTAGCTGGCATTGTCGATGCCCTTGAAGGACAGCGTCGGGCCCATGTGATTGCCCTCGGCGGTGTGGTTGTAGACCACGTCGAGGATCACTTCGATGCCGGCGTCGTGCAGCTTGAGCACCGTCGAGCGGAACTCCTCGACCGTGCCGTAGCGCTGCTCGGGCGCGAAAAAGGCGATCGTGTTGTAGCCCCAGTAATTGGCCAGCTGCTTCTGCACCAGATGCCGGTCCTGCACGAATGCCTGCACCGGCAGCAGCTCGATCGCGGTGACGCCCAGCGCCTGGAGATGTTCGATGATGGCGCCGGAGGCGAGCGCGCTGAAACGGCCGCGCAGAGGATCGGGCACGCCGCCGTTGCGCATGGTCAGGCCGCGCACATGCGCTTCGTAGATGATCGTGTCGGTCCAGCGCGTGTTCGGCCGGCGATGGTTGGAAAGCAAGCCGTCGACCAGCACGCATTTCGGCATCTGCCGTGCATTGTCGCGACGGTCGAACGAGAGGTCTTCCTTGGCGTGGCCGACGCGATAGGCGAAATGCGCATCGGTCCAGACCAGCTCACCGCGCAGCTGTTTGGCATAAGGGTCGAGCAGCAGCTTGGCGGGATTGAAACGGTGTCCCGCGCTGGGCTCGTACGGGCCGTGCACGCGATAGCCGTAGATCTGTCCCGGCCGCGCGTCCGGCAAATAGCCGTGCCAGACCTCGTCGGTATATTCCGGCAAGGTGATGCGCTCGAGTTCGCGTGCGCCGTTGCCGTCGAACAGACACAGCTCGACCTTGGTCGCATGGGCGGAGAAGAGCGCGAAATTGGCGCCGCGACCGTCAAAGGTCGCGCCCAGCGGATAGGGCCGACCCGACTGGAGGCGCGTGCTTCGAAGCAGCACCATCAACCAGTCGGAACCAGAAACAGCGTTGCGAGCGGCGGCAGCGTCAGCGCGATCGACCAGGCGCGGCCCTGGCTGCCGATCGGTTCGGCTTCGACCCCGTCACCATTATGCACGTTGGACCCGCCATAGAATTCGCTGTCGGTATTGAGCGCTTCGCGCCATTTGCCGGGCCCCGGCACGCCGACGCGGTAGCCGTGGCGGACCGACGGCGTGAAGTTCGACACGACCAGCGTCGGCACCTCGCCTTCGTTTCCCTTGCGCAGGAAGGCGATCACCGAATTCTGGTTGTCCGCCGCCTCGATCCATTCGAAGCCGCGCGGTTCGGTGTCATGTCGATGCAGCGACGGCGTCGCGCGGAAGAGCGCGTTGAGATCGCGCACCAGATGCTGCACGCCCGCATGCCGTGGACCTTGCAGCAGGCCCCATTCCAGCTCGGTATCGTGATTCCATTCGCGCCGTTGCGCGAATTCGCTGCCCATGAAAAGCAGCTTCTTGCCTGGGTGTCCCCACATGAAGCCGTAATACGCGCGCAAATTGGCAAATTTCTGCCACTCGTCGCCGGGCATCTTGGTGATCAGCGAGCCCTTGCCGTGCACGACCTCGTCGTGGCTGAGCGGCAGGATGAAATTCTCGCTGAACGCATAGACCAGGCTGAACGTGATCTCGCCCTGGTGCCAGGGGCGATAGACCGGCTCGCGCGACATGTACTGGAGCGTGTCGTGCATCCAGCCCATGTTCCATTTCCACCCGAACCCAAGGCCGCCGACATAAGTCGGCCGCGACACGTTCGGCCACGCGGTCGATTCCTCGGCCGCAGTCATGGCGCCGGGAAACCGCTCGTACCAGAGCTCGTTCAGCTTGCGCAGGAACTCGATGGCGGCGAGATTTTCGCGCCCGCCAAATTTGTTGGGCACCCACTCGCCTTGATTGCGGCTGTAGTCGAGATACAGCATCGACGCGACGGCGTCGAAACGCAGCCCGTCGATATGGAATCGCTCGCCCCAATAGATCGCGGCGCCGGTGAGGAAGTTCACCACTTCGGGCCGTTCGAGATTGTAGATCAGCGAATTCCAGTCGGGATGGAATCCCTGGCGCGGATCGGCGTGCTCGTAGAGATGCGTGCCGTCGAAGTCGCCCAGCCCGTGCGGGTCGTTGGGAAAATGCGCCGCGACGTAATCGATGATGACGCCGATGCCGGCCTGGTGAAACCGATCAACCAGATACTGGAAATCCTGCGGCGTGCCGTGGCGGCTGGTCGGCGCGTAGAGGCCGGTGGGCTGGTACCCCCAAGATCCGTCAAACGGAAACTCGTTGACCGGCATCAACTCGACATGGGTGAATCCGAGTTCGGACACGTAGGGCACCAGCGTGTCGGCGAGCTCGCGATACGAGTACCAGCGATTGCCGTCCCAATGGCGCCGCCACGAGCCGAGATGCACTTCGTAGATCGACATCGGCGCGTCGGTCGCGTGCCGCGTCGCGCGCGATTTCATCCAGGCATCGTCGTTCCACGGCACCGGCGCCGGATCGTCGACGATCGAGCCGGTGCGCGGGCGCAGCTCGGCGTAGAAGGCGAAGGGATCGGCTTTCTGCGGCAGCAGCGCGCCGTTGGCGTCGAGCAGCTCGTATTTGTAATGCGCACCGGGCGCGACGCCGGGCACGAACAACTCCCAGGCGCCGGCGTCGTGCCGCAGCCGCATCGGATGGCGGCGCCCGTCCCACTGATTGAAATCACCGACCACGCTGACGCGCCGCGCGTTGGGTGCCCAGACGACGAAGGCGACGCCGGCGACGCCGTCCAGCTCCATCGCATGGGCGCCGAACTTGTCCCACGGACGGTGATGCCGCCCTTCGCGCCACAGATGCACGTCGAGATCGCCGAGGATCGGTGGAAAGCGATACGGGTCGTCGATGTCCAGCGGACCGAGCGGCCAATGGATACGCCAGCGATAACTGCCGGGCGGCCGATCGAGCGACGCTTCGAACAGGCCGGCCGGGTGCAGCTTGCTCGCCGTCGCGAGCACGTTGCCGTCGCGATCGACCAGCTCGGCCTTGGTCGCGTCGGGCTGGAACGTGCGGAAAATCCAAGTGCCTTGCGCGGCTGGGGCGCCTTGCGCACCGCGTTGCGCGCGATGCGGGCCGAGGATGGCAAACGGATCGCGATGCCGGCCCAACACCAGCGCGTCGATTTCGGCCGCGCTTGGACCCGCCTCGCGGCGCAGCTCGTCGTCGAGAGCGGTCATTTGCTCCCCGCGAAGCTTGTCCCGGCCCCCGAACCGGGGGCGGGGACCCAGTTGATCCCCATGGCCGATCTCCTGCCCTTCATTGTGAATCCTGGATCCCCGCTGGCGCGGGGAATAACAGCGACAACACGCCTGACAAGGGGATGAGGGCCCAGGCCGGGCGGTTCGCGAGCTCGTAGTCGATTTCGTAGAACGCGCGGTCGATGGTTGCGGCATTGAGCAGCGCGGTCGCAGCCTTGCCGCGGGCGAAGTTGTTGTCGCCCGTCAGCGTCTCGCCATAGGTGACGCGGAAGGCGGCCTGGGCGCGGTCGCGCCAGCCGAAGGCGAGACCTTCGACGATGGCGCGACGCGGCGCCTGGTCGGGCAGGATTTCGCGCAGCACCGTCCAGGCGGCGTAGTCGAAACTGCGCAACATGCCCGCCACGTCCGCCGCCGGCATCGTCTTGTAGCGACGGTCGGCGAGCGGCGTGGCGGGCTCGCCTTCGAAATCGACGATCTGCACGTCGTCGCGCGTGATCAGCAGCTGGCCGAGATGCAGATCGCCATGGACGCGGATCTTGGCGCCGTACTGGCCGCCGCGCGGCACGGCCAGCCGGTCGGCGATCTCACCGCGATGCGCGAGCAGCGCGTCGGCGATCTCCCGGGTGTGCACATCCAACGAGCTGCGCGCACGTTCGAGCCGCGACAGCGTCGCGTCGATGCGCGTGCGCCGCGCCGCGTCCCAGGCGTCGAGATCGTCGTTGGTGATCGATTCCGGCGCGAAGGCCGGCAGGTCGGGACGCGAGGCGAGCGCTTGGTGCAGCTCGGCCAGCCGGCGTCCCATCTGCGCCGCCAGCACCAGATATTCACCGGCAATGTCGGGACGCGCGGCAATCTCCTCGACCGGCAGCAGCGCGTGTTCGTCGACGAAGCGGCGCAGCCAGCCGATCGCGTGACTCCACGCCTCACCCTGGTTGAGCACGAAGCGATGCGCCACCGCGAGCGCGGTCGGCGTCCCGCTTTCGTCGAGCCGCTCGATCGAGCCGAAGAAGGTCGGCGTATTGGCGTAGCCCGCTTCGGTGAGGAAGCGGCCCATCTCGATCTCGGGATGCAGGTTGGGTTCGATCTTGCGGTAGAGCTTCACCACCGCCCGATCTGGAATCAGCATCGAGCTGTTCGATTGCTCGCCGCCGATCAGAGTCGCCTCGACGCCGCTGAGATCGAGCTCGGCCAGCTCCGGCGTGCCGCGTGCGACCACACGCGCGCCGGCGTCGGTGACGATTTCACGATTGCCGCGCATCAGCCCGAGCAGCATCGGCGCGAAGATCGGCGTGCCCGTCGCATCGACCAGCACGCCTTCGCGCGGACCGCGGCGCAGCTTGGCGGCGACGCCGGTGAGGCGCGGCGTCGGCAGGTCGCTGAGCGCTGTCCATTCGGCTGCGAAAGGAACTTGGTAGTGCTGGGTGGCGCCGTCAGCGGTCACGTGATCGACGAAGACGAGTCCCGCCACACCGGATTCGAGCACGACGCGGTCGGCAATGCGCGCCCGCGCCCGCGGCGACGCCTTGTCCGCGAACCAGCGTCGCGCCGCCATCCAGTCGGGCAGGATGTCGTGTTCGAGGAAGGCGCGATTGCGCGAGTCGAGGACCGGCGTACCGCCACTGACGACCAGCGTGACGTATTCAGGCAGCATGGTCTGCGCCAACGGTTCGATGTCGTCGGGCAGCTCATGCGGATCGGCGAGGTCGAACCAATAAAAGCCGAACGGCGGCAAGGTCAGCGTGTAGGGCGTATCGCCGATGATGGGGAAGCGCGAGCGACCCAGTACTTCGATCGGCACGCGACCGCGCCAGGCGGCGAGATCGAGGCTGGTTGCCTGCGCCGCGCGCGACAGGTTGGCGATGCAAAGCACCGAAGCGCCGTCATGCTCGCGCACATAGGCGAGGATCGGCCGTTCCTTCGGATAGAGAAAGCGCTGGGTGCCGCGGCCGAATATTTTGGCGCGGGCGCGGCGGGCCGCGATCAGGCGCTTCATCCAGTTCAGCAGCGACGCCGAGTTGCGCGCCTGCGCTTCGACATTGATGGCCTGGTAGCCGTAGACGGGATCCTGGATCGGCGGCAGCAGCAGGCTGGCGGGATCGGCGCGGCTGAAGCCGCCATTGCGGTCGGGCGACCATTGCATCGGCGTGCGCACGCCGTTGCGGTCGCCGAGATAGACATTGTCGCCCATGCCGATCTCGTCGCCGTAATAGACGATCGGCGTCCCCGGCATCGACATCAGCAGGCTGTTCATCAGCTCGATCTTGCGCCGGTCATTGTCCATCAACGGCGCCAGCCGGCGGCGAATGCCGAGATTGATGCGCGCGCGCGGATCGGCGGCGTAGGTCGACCACAGTTAATCGCGTTCGTTGTCGGTCACCTTTTCGAGAGTCTGCTCGTGATGGTTGCGCTGGAATATCGCCCATTGGCAGTTGACCGGGATGTCCGGCGTCTGGCGCATGATGTCGGTGATCGGATGACGGTCTTCGCGCGCCACCGCCATGTACATGCGCGGCATCAGCGGGAAGTGGAATGCCATGTGGCATTCGTCGCCGTCGCCGAAATAATGCTGCGTGTCTTCCGGCCATTGATTGGCCTCGGCCAGCAGGAAGCGATCCGGAAAACGCGCGTCGAGCGCGGCGCGCAGATCCTTGATGACTTTGTGCGTCTCGGGAAGGTTCTCGTTGTTGGTACCGTCGCGCTCGACGAGATACGGAATGGCGTCGAGCCGCAGCCCGTCCACCCCCATCTCCAGCCACTGATACATGATCTTGATGATGCTTTTCATCACCAACGGATTGTCGAAGTTCAGATCAGGCTGGTGGCCGAAGAAACGGTGCCAGAAATACTGGCCGGCGACCGGATCCCAGGTCCAGTTCGACACTTCGGTGTCTTTGAAGATGATGCGCGTCTCGAGATATTTCTCGTCCGTATCCGACCAGACATACCAATTTCGTGCGCGCGATCCTTTCGGCGCGCGCCGCGCGCGCTGAAACCAGGGATGCTGATCGGAGGTGTGATTGATCACCAGCTCGGTCACCACCTTCATGCCGCGTGCATGCGACTCGCGCACGAACTGGCGGAAATCGCGCATCGTGCCGTAGGAACCGTTGATCGAACTGTAGTCGGCGATGTCGTAACCGTCGTCGCGCAACGGCGACGGATAGAATGGCAGCAGCCAGATGACGTCGACGCCAAGTTCCTGCAAATGATCGAGCTGCCTGGTCAGCCCCGCGAAGTCACCGACGCCGTCATTGTTGGCGTCAAAGAACGACTTCACGTGCAGCTGATAGATGACGGCATCCTTGAACCACAGCGGGTCGCCGGCCTGCGCCATCGTCAGCGCCAATCCTTCTTGTTCGTTGTCAGGTCGGCGCATGCAGCAACAGACAGGGTTCGTCGGGGGTCAGCGTGATGGTGGGCCACTCCTGAAAATCGACCGTGCGGTCGCGCAGCAGGTCGGTATAGGTGTCCGCCGGCAGTTCGATGGCGCAGGTGACGCCGCGATGCGGGTCGAGCAAGATCGCAGCGTAGATGACGTGGCTGCGGTCGGGCGCGTCCTTGGCGAAGAAGAGCACGTTGTCATCGTTCGCGATCAGGAAACGCGCATTGGCGAAATCCTGCAGCGCGCTGTAGCGCCGGCGCAGCAGATTCACCCGCTTGATGAGCGGCTTGATGTTGCCGGGCCGGTTCCAGTCCCAGACTTTGTACTGGTACTTCTCGCTGTCGAGATATTCCTCCTTGCCCGGCACCGCGCGTGCTTCGGCAAGTTCGAAGCCGCTATAGATTCCGTAAAGGCTCGACAGCAGCGAGGCGAGCAGGAAGCGGATGCGGAATCCGGCCGGCCCGCTGGTCTGCAGGAATTTCGGCAGAATGTCGGGCGTGTTGGCGAAGAAGTTCGGGCGATAGTAGCTGCGCATCACGCCCGAAAGTTCCTGCATGTACTCGATCAGCTCGGCCTTGATGTTGCGCCAGGTGAAATAGGTATAGCTCTGCGTGAAACCGGCCTTGGCCAGGCGCTTCATCATCTTGGGCCGCGTGAATGCTTCTGAGAGGAAGATCACGTCGGGATCGCGCGCCTGCACTTCGCGGATCATCCACTCCCAGAAGGGCAGCGGCTTGGTGTGGGGATTGTCGACGCGGAAGATCTTGACGCCTTCCGAGACCCAGTACAGCACCACGTCGCGCAGCGCGTTCCACAGCGCCTGCCGATGCGGGCCGTAGAATTCGACGTTGACGATGTCCTCGTATTTCTTCGGCGGGTTCTCGGCATAGCGCAGCGAACCGTCGGGCCGCCACGGGAACCAGTCCTTGTGCTCCTTCAGCCAAGGATGGTCGGGCGAGCACTGAATGGCGAAGTCGAGCGCGACTTCCATGCCGTGTTCACGCGTAGCAGCCTGGAAGCGGCGGAATCCGTCGATGCCGCCGAGATCGGGATGAACCGCATCGTGCCCGCCTTCGGCGGCACCGATCGCGTACGGGCTGCCGGGTTCATCCGGGCCGGCCGTGAGCGCGTTGTTGGCGCCCTTGCGGTTGGTGCGTCCGATCGGGTGGATCGGCACGAGATAGACGACGTCGAAGCCGTGATCGCGAATCTCGGGCAGGCGCGCGATGCACTCGTCGAACGTCGAGCCGCGCGTCGGATCGGTGCCCTGGCTGCGCGGGAAGAGCTCATACCAGGACGCGAAGCGCGCGATCCGGCGGTCGACGGTGATTTCGAGCGTGCGCTCATAGGCGGTGAGATCGCGCTTGGGCTGGATCGCGTGCATCGCCTCGCGCAGCTCGGGATCGAACAGCGACACGTCGCGGTTGAGCAATGCGGCCAGCGCCTCGCGCGCCGGGCCGGTCGCTTCCTGCAGTGCGCGCGCGACGATGAGGCGGCCTTCGGCAAGTTCGAGTTCGGTCGACTGCCCCGCCCCCTCTTTCCGCAGCGTGTCGCGCCGCCAGCTTTCGAACGGATCGGTCCAGGCCTCGATGGTGAAGAACCAGCGGCCGGGGCGGTCGACCACGAAGTCGCCGGCCCAGCGATCATTGTCGTACGGCAACAGGCGCGCGAACCGCCAGCCGGCTTCGCCGGGCCGGCGATAGCGGATGCGCGCGGCGAGCACGTCATGCCCGTCGCGGAAAATGTCGGCCCATACTTCGACCCGGTCGCCGACCACCTGCTTGACCGGAAAACGTCCGCCGTCGAGTTCGGGCCAGACATTCTCGATCGCGACGCGCGCCAGCGGCGACCAGTCGGGATGGTGCGCCGCCGGCAGTTGCGCCTTGTACTCGCCCTGCGCGACGCGCGTACCGCGATCGAGCGCGAACAGCCGGTAGCCGTAGGGCGGCAGCGTGATCCGCGCGCTCCTTTCCGCGGCGGCGTCGCCCGGCGTGTGATCGCGCAACGATTCCTCGGGCGCGTCGACCAGCCGCGCCAGCGCGAAACGGTCGACCTCGATCGACGATCCGCCGTCGGACCGCGTCAGGAAGATCGCGGCATGACGACCGTCGTCGCTTTGGCGCACCAGCGCGACCGCGCCGCCAAGCTCGACGCGGCGCAGCTTCCCGTCCTGCTGCAGCGCCGGGATCGCGGAAGCGGCCCGGTTGATCGCGGCGAGATCGTCGGACAGGTCGAAGGCGGGCGTTTCGCGCGGCCACGGGCGCGACTGCACCACGTCGAGCGCGCGGCGAAAGCCGAACTCGTAACCGACCGGCAGCAACCCGCCGGTCGAGAAGGCCAGCGTCAGCGCCCAGCGCTGCAGATAGGCGCGCCGCACCAACGCCGGATCGGTCAGGTGCAGCTCTTCGATCAGGCGCGGCGTGTCGTGGCTTTCGGGAAAGCCGATGGTCGGCGCGATGCGGCGGAACCGTTCGTGCTGCTCGATTGCCCACGGCGCGTGCAGGTCCCACCACTTGACCGAGTTGAACAGGAAGTCGAAGCCGGCGGGCGCCAGCTGATCGACCTGTTCCAGCGTGCAGCCCAGCGTTTCGGCGACGAACATCACGTCGCCCGCCTGCGTGCGCGCATCTTCGAGCAGGCTTCGCCACACGTCGGCGGGGACTTTATAGGCGGCGTCGGCACGGATGCCGCGCACGCCCGCCGCGATCAGCTCGCGCAGATAGGCGCGCCAATAATCGGTGAGCTCGGCGCGCGCCGTCGGGTCATCATAATTCAGCTCGGCGAGGTCGCCCCAGACGGTGACCTTGCTGGCATCGGCGGGGTCGATCGCGCGCGGCCGCAGCACGTCGCCGGACGCGTCGCGCTTGAACCAGCCCGGATGTTCGGCGATCAGCGGACTGTCGATGCTGGTGTGATTGATCACGAGGTCGAGCATCAGGCGCAGCCCGGCGTGCGACGCCGCCTCGGCCAGACGCTTCAAGGCCGGCAGCAACTCGCCGCCGCCGAAGCGCGCATCGAGCTGCCGATGTTCCTTGATGGCGTAGAGGCTGCCCGAGAAGCCGGCCTGGGCCAGCGAATTCACGAACACCGTGTCAAAGCCCATCGATGCGACGCGCGGCATCTGCGCCATCAGCGCGTCGACATCGCCAATGATCAACGGAAACAGATTGTAGATAAGCGGCGCTTTCGCTGCCGCTGGCGCGGTCCGCTGCGAAGCGGCTGGCGCCTGCGCCGGTACGTCCAGATTCATCAGCGACCCCGTCAGGCGATCTTGACGAGGACCCGATCGGGCGCGCGGGTGCGTTTGAGCTGCGCGATGAAGCCGTCGAACCAGGCGGCGACGTCGTTGCGGCGCAACGTTTCCATCATCGACATCCAGCGCTCGAGGCGCTCGCCATGCGACATCGAAAGCGCACGTTCGAGCGCGCGCGCGGTGGCGCCGACGTCATAGGGGTTCACCGTCAAGGCGGCGTCGAGTTCGCGCGCGGCGCCGGCGAAGTTCGACAGGACCAGCACGCCGGGATCCTCGGGGTTCTGGGCCGCGACATATTCCTTGGCGACGAGATTCATGCCGTCGCGCAACGGCGTCACGCAGCAGACGCGGCTGGCACGGAAGAACGCGGCCAGCGCACGCGGACTGTAGCTTTCATTGACGTAGCGGATCGGCGTCCAGGTCGGCGTCGACCAGCGCGCGTTGATGTCACCCGCCATGCCGGCAAGCTGGTTGCGCAAAAGCTGATAGGCCGGCACGTCGCTGCGCGTGGGCGGCGCGATCTGCAGGAACTGCACCGTGCCCTTGCGCTCGGGATGGTCGGTCAGCAGACGGTCATAGGCGGCGAAGCGTTGCGGCAGGCCCTTGGAATAGTCGAGCCGGTCGACGCCGATCACCGTGTTGATCTCGCTCAGCGCGCGGCGCAGCAGCGCGATCGACGGGTTGGTGTCGCCGCTGTCGGCCATGCGCGCATAGTCGTCGACGTCGATTCCAACCGGGAACACCGAGAGCCGGATGGCGTGGCCCGCGAGTTCCAGCACGTTGGTCTGCTGGGTCGTCGCGCCCAGGCTGCTGACCGCATAGTCATGGAAGGCATCCATGTCTTCCTGCGTCTGGAAGCCGATCAGGTCGTAGGCGAGCAGCTTTTCGAACAGCTGCGTGTGGCGCGGCAGGCACTCGATCGAGGCGCGCGACGCGAACGGCGTATGGAAGAAGAACCCGATCGGCTGTTTCACGCCGCGCTCGCGCAGAAAGTGCGCCAGCATCAGGAAGTGATAGTCGTGGATCCACAGAATGGAATTGACCTGGACGAAGCGCGCCAGCGCCTCGGCGGTGCGGCGATTGATCTCGACATAGTCATCGAAGAACCGGTCCTCGAAGACCATCAGGTCGGGACGGTTGTGCATGATCGGCCACAAGGCGGCGTTCGCCATGCCGTTGTAGAAGCCGTCGAATGCACCCAGCGGATAATCGATGGTGACGAATTCAGCCTTGTCGGTTTTCACCACCGAGGGACGATAGGCCTCGTTCGCGTCGACCACGGTTGCGCCACTCCAGCCGAACCAGAGTCCGCCGGAACGTTGGATACCCTGCAGCAACGCCGCTGCGAGTCCGCCCGGAGCTGCGCCCTTGGTCGGCGAAGCTACGCGGTTGGAAACGACGATGAGGCTCATCCCCTCGCCCCAATTCAGTGTGTGGAATATCCCGAGTGTCGGCGGCCTTTACGGCTGCCATAGGGTGAACACCGGTTTTTGGGCGGCAGTTCCGGTACTGCCACTTTTTCGCCGCGTTATGAGGTCGGCGTGCCGCTCGGGACCGGCGCGTTGCGCCGTTCGCTTTCCTTGCTCGGATAGATGAAGCCGTGCGCGGGATAGATCGCACCCCAACTCTTGGTTGCGTTGTTCCAGAAGCGTGTCTGCGACCAGTCGTTGTTGGGGGACACGTCGAGCACCGGCATCGCGTCGTGCACGAGACGTCGCGTCGCCTCGTCGCCGCCCCAGTTGGAATGCGTGACGCGGATTTCGCGCGGCCCGACGATCTGACGCACCGCCGCGATATGGCCGACCCGCAGGCGATCGCTGGCGCGAAGCACCAGCACCGATCCGACTTGCGGCACCGATCCCCGCATATAGTGTTTGGCGGCGGCGCTGCCCCACCAGGTATCGGCATCGCCGTAAATTTCGATGCCGGTGATTTCACGCACGAAGGGCACGCACTGGACCGGCGTCGGCAGCTCATTCGCCGCAACTCGCGCCGATGCCGGCGCACGGTCGCCGGCGCAGCCGCCCAGCGTCGAGATCAGGGCGAGCCCCAGGAGGAGGACGGACACGTGACCGCGCATGGTGTGGCCGATAGTCTAGCTGATTCGGGAGAATTGCTGCGCTTCTGGTTCGACGAGGCCGGACCGTCGCGCTGGTTCGACGCGGATCCCGGTTTCGACGCGCTGCTGCGTCAGCGCTTCGGCGCGCTGCACGAGAAAGCCGCTTCCGGCGTGCTCGATGGCTGGATCCACGACTCCCCTGGCGCCCTGGCGCTGGTCCTCGCGCTGGACCAGCTGCCCCGGAATATTTTCCGCGGCACCGGACGCGCCTTTGCCACCGACGCGAAAGCCCGCCGCATTGCCGAGGCTTCGTTGGCGCGCGGCTTCGACATGACCCAGCCGTCCGAGCGCCGGGTCTTCTTCTATCTGCCGTTCAGCCACAGCGAGTCCGTGGCCGACCAGAACCGGGCGGTGGCGCTGTTCCTCGGGCTCCGTCCGAACGTCGGTGAGCACGAGCGTTATGCGTTGCAGCACCGGGAAATTATCGAACGGTTCGGCCGTTTCCCTCACCGCAACACGGCATTGGGCCGCGTTTCGACCGAAGACGAGCAAGTATTTTTACAGAGCTTCGCGGGGTTTTGAGGAGGCGTCACAGGGATGTTGCAGCGCGGGAGCTTGACGAGAGTCCAGCTCGCCCGTTACAACCGAATAGATTAACGTGGGAATTTTTCCCATTTCTGATGCACGCGGCGCCGGAACCGGGCCTCGCAACGTCGCGTTCGCGCACCGGAAGGAATCCCACCGATGGACATGCTTGAACTCGGAATCGTCGCCTGGCTGTTGCTGACCGCATGGGGCGCCGTGTCGACGCTGCAAACCACCGCGACCCGCGGCGAGAAGATCTTCTGGATGGCGGTGCTGGCGGTGCCGGTGTTGGGCTTCGTCGGCTGGTTCGTCATGGGGCCGGGATCGAAATCGCTGCCCGGCTTCGAACGCAGCTACTGAGCGGCTAGAAATTACGTCGGCGCGTAGCCGCGGAAGGCGCGCGCAAAGCCGGTCGCGATGAAGATGCCGCCGAGCAGCGGCACGAGCGACGCGGCCATCAGTTCAAGCACCGGAATCAAGCTCAGCTCGTCGAGCCCGTACAGGCCGGCATAGAGCACCCATTGGCCGACGCCAAATCCGCTCAGCTCGATGAGGATGCAGCACAGCCGGATGAACGGTCCCGCATGCAGGATCGGTTCGCCGCGATCGAGGCGCGGCTGCAGCCGGTGAAGGAGGCGCGCGCGGATCTCGCTCGAGAGAGCGTAGACGCAAGCGCCCAACAGCGTGCCGCCCATCGCCATGAGCAGGGCCTGATCGCTGAGTCTCATCGCTCATCCCCGTCATCCGGCGGCGCTTCCTTGCCGCCCTTCACGAGCTCGAATTTCGGCGCTTTGGCGGGGATCCCACCCGAGGCGCGGAGAATATCGCTGACCCGATCAAAGATCTGCCGCGCCGCGGGCATCGGCGGATCGTCGGGCAGAACCGCGGCCGCTTCTTCGATGCGCGACAGCACGATCTGCAAGCCGTCCGGTCGCGTGTCGGCGGCGAGACGCAACGACACGACCACCAGCGACAGCAAGGCGAGATTCTGCTGCATCAAACCGTCCGAGCGGTCGTGCGCCGCGGCGGCGAGTTCGCCGAGTTTGGTCGTCTGGCCACCCAGCCGGTCCATGCCGCCCTGGATTTCGCCAAGCATCCGGATCAGGTCGCCCAGGTCGGTCATCGCCATCCAATCTTGTCATGCAGGAAAGCCAAGGTCCGCGCGCGCGCCAAGGTCGCAGCGTCCGGATTGAAGTCGGCGCGATCCTCACAGTTGAAACCGTGGCCGGCATCGTAGGTGAAGATCGCCATTTCGGGATGCGCGGCGCGCACCTTCTCGACGTCGCTCATCGGAATGTGCGGGTCGTGTTCGCCATAATGCAGGATCATCGGCGCGCGCGGAATCTCGTCCAGCAAGCTGGTCGCGATCAATCGTCCGTAATAGCCGACCGACGCAGCGATCCCGGGCACGCGCGCCGCGGCAAGCCAGGCGAGTCCGCCGCCCCAGCAATAGCCCACGACGCCGATTTTGCCGGACAGCGACGCGACCGTCGCCGCGATGTCGCGCGCCGGTCCGTCCATGCCGACGGCGCCGACCAGTTCGCGGCCTTTGGCAAAACCAGCCTCATCGTAGCCAAGTTCAACGCCGCGTTGGGCGCGGTCGAACAAAGCAGGTGCGACTGCAACATACCCCTCGGCCGCGAAGCCGTCGCAGACGCGGCGGATATGCGGGTTAACGCCGAAGATTTCCTGCAGCACGACCAGCGAACCGCGTGGCGAAGCAGGCGGATCGGCGCGATAGGCGGCGAAGCTGTGTCCGTCCCCCGCCGTCAGGGTGATCGTCGTCATCCAACAAGCTTGGCACAGCCCAGCGGCCGACGCACCATCGTGCGCCAATTCGAAGAATGGGAGAACCTGCGTGATCCGAACCGCTGCGACATACACCGCGCTGCTTCTGGCCGCGACGATCGGCGTCACCGCCATCGCCGCCAGCGCCGCCGAGCCTCCGCTGATCCCGCGCGAAGCGCTGTTCGGCAACCCGGCCAAGACGCAGGGCCGCATCAGTCCCGACGGCAAATATCTGTCGTGGTTGGCGCCCGTGAACGGCGTGCTCAATGTGTGGGTGGCGCCGATCGGCACGCCCGACCAGGGCGCGGCCGTGACCAAGGATGCGGTGCGCGGCATCCGCACCTATGCGTGGAGCTATGACGGCCGCCACCTCGTCTATCTGCAGGACAAGGGCGGCAACGAGAATTACCACGTCTACAGCGTCGACGTGGTCGACAAGAGCGAACGCGACCTGACGCCGTTCGACAATGTGCGCGCGGACCTCGTCCGCACCAGCCGGAAGATCCGTGACGAGATCCTGCTGACGATCAACAAGCGCGATCCGAAATATCCCGACCTAGTGCGCGTCAATCTCGCCAGCGGCGAAATGAAAGTCGTTGCCGAAAATCCCGGCTTCGCCGGCTTCATCGCTGGCGAGGATTTCGAAGCGCCTTTGGCGGTGAAGACGCTGCCGAGCAGCGCCGAGGAACTGCTGCGCAAAAAGCCGGACGGTACCTGGGAAACCTGGATCGCGTTCGGTGCCGATGATGCGCGCGTGTCGGGACCGATCGGCCTGAACCGCGCCGGCGATGCGCTGCTCCTGCGCGACAGTCGCGGGCGCGATACCGGCGCGCTCAAGCGGATCGAACTCAAGACCGGCACGGAAAAACTCCTGGCCGAAGATGCGCGCACCGACATCGGCGGCACGATCGGCGATCCCGAGACCGGCGAACCGGTCGCCTATTCGATCAATTACGACCGGCCGAGCTGGAAGGCGCTCGACCCGCATTACCAGGCGGATCTCGATTTCCTCGCCAAGCAGGATCTTGGCGACTGGGGCGTCGGTTCGCGCACCGAAGACGGAAATTTGTGGGTGATCGGTGCCGGCAGCGACGTCAAGCCGGGCACGACCTATCTCTATGACCGAACCAAGAAGACGCTGACCAAGTTGTTCGAAGCGCGGCCCGCACTCGCCAGCGCGCCGTTGACGCGCATGCATCCGGTGGTGCTCAAGTCGCGCGACGGTCTCAATCTGGTTTCTTATCTGAGCTTGCCGAAAGACAGCGACACGCACAGCGCGGGCAAGCCCGATAAGCCACTGCCGCTGGTGATGTTCGTGCATGGCGGCCCGTGGGCGCGCGATGCGTTCGGCTACAACAGCTACCATCAATGGCTCGCCAATCGCGGCTACGCGGTGCTGAGCGTGAATTACCGTTCGTCGACCGGCTTTGGAAAAAGCTTCGTCAGCGCTGGCGACATGCAGTGGATGCGCGCCATGCAGGACGACCTCAACGATGCGGTCGCCTGGGCGGTGAAGGAGAAGATCGCCGACCCGGCCAAGGTCGCGATCATGGGCGGCAGCTACGGCGGCTACGCGACGCTCGCCGGCGTCACGCGCGATCCGGATCTGTGGGCATGCGGCGTCGATATCGTCGGCCCGTCCAATCTTGAAACCTTGCTCAAGTCGATTCCGCTCTACTGGGAAGCGGGCAGAGCGCAATTCCATAAAGCGATGGGCAATCCCGACACCGAACAGGGACGCGCGGCGCTTAAATCGAGTTCGCCGCTCTACCAGGCCGACAAGATCAAGAAGCCACTGCTGGTCGGCCAGGGCGCCAATGATCCGCGCGTCGCGAAAGCGGAATCGGATCAGATGGTCGCGGCGATGAAGGCCAAGTCGATTCCCGTGACCTACGTGCTCTATCCCGACGAGGGCCACGGCTTCGCTCGGCCGCCGAACAACATCTCGTTCAACGCGGTCTCGGAGGGATTCCTCAAACGCTGTCTCGGTGGCCGCGCCGAACCGATCACGTCGGCGTCGCTCAAGGGCTCGACGATCCAGGTGCTGGAAGGGTCAGCGCTGATCGAAGGGCTCGATGCGGCCCTGAAAGCGCATGTCGAGGCCGAACCGGTACCGAAGAAGTCGTAAGCGAAACGAAAGCGCCGGTCGCGATCGCGCGACCGGCGTCGTTTCAGACGCGGCGCACAGGCGTCTTCAAACGTTAAAGCGGAAATGCAGCACGTCACCGTCCTGCACCACGTACTCCTTGCCTTCGGCGCGCATCTTGCCCGCTTCCTTGGCACCCTGTTCGCCGCCCAGCGCGATGAAATCTTCGTAGGCGATCGTCTCGGCGCGGATGAAACCACGTTCGAAGTCGGTGTGAATCACGCCGGCTGATTCAGGCGCGCGGGCGTGACGGTGCACGGTCCAGGCGCGCGCTTCTTTCGGGCCGACGGTGAAGAAGGTGATCAGGTCGAGCAGCGTGTAACCGGCGCGGATCACCTTGTTGAGGCCCGGCTCGGCGAGGCCGAGCGATTCGAGGAATTCGCGCTGGTCGTCGCCGCCGAGCTGCGCCACTTCGGATTCGATCGCGGCCGAGATCACGACCGCGGCAGCGCCCTCGCTCTTGGCG
>JAQGIE010000142.1 GCA_028291365.1 Rhodospirillales bacterium | reverse complement strand
CGGCACCACGATCGCCTGCTTGAAGGCGACCACCGCGCCCATCTCATCGCGCACTTTGCGCACGATCTCGTCGCACACGGTCTGCGCCGCGCGCGACGTGCCGCCTTTGAGCACCACCAGTCCCAGCGGCACTTGCCCTTTCAGCGCGTCGGCGACGCCGACCACGGCGCATTCGGCGACGTCGGGATGCATCGCCACCACTTCCTCGATTGCACCCGTCGACAGGCGATGGCCCGCGACGTTGATGACGTCGTCGGTGCGCGTCATCACGTGCACATAGCCGTCTTCATCGATGAAACCCGCATCGCCGGTCGCGTAATAGCCGGGGTAGCGTTCGAGATAGGCGCTCTGCCAGCGTTCGGGTGCGTTCCACAACGTGTTCGCGGCGCCGGGCGGCAGCGGCAGCCTGATCGCCAGCGCGCCGGTTTCGCCGGCCGGCACCTCCTCGCCCAACGGATCGAGCGCGAGCACGTCCCAGCCCGGCATCGGCACTGCGGTCGAGCCCGGCTTGATCGCCATCTGCGCGATGCCGAGCGGGTTGCCGCAGATCGGCCAGCCGGTTTCGGTCTGCCACCAATGATCGATCACCGGCACGCGCAATTTCTGCGACGCCCATTCGACCGTGGCGGGATCGCAGCGCTCGCCCGCCACGAACAGGGCGCGCAGCGCGGACAGGTCGCTCGCCGCGATGAACTTGCCGTCGGGATCCTCGCGCTTGATGCCGCGGATCGCGGTCGGAGCGGTGAACAAGGTCACGACCTTGTGCCGCTCCATCACGCGCCAGAACTGGCCCGCGTCGGGCGTGCCGACGGGCTTGCCCTCATACAGGACGGTGGTCGCGCCGATCAGCAGCGGCGCATAGACCATGTAGGAATGGCCGACCACCCAGCCCACGTCCGAGGCGGTCCAGAAGACTTCGCCGGGCGCGATGTTGAACAGATTGCGCGTCGACCAGAGCAAGGACGTCTGATACCCGCCGGTATCGCGCACGATGCCTTTGGGCTGTCCGGTCGTGCCCGACGTGTACAGTGTGTAGAGCGGATGCGTCGCCGGCACCTGCGTGCAGCCGACCGGCTCGGCGTCGCGCACGAACTCGTCCCACGCGACGTCACGACCCGGCTTCAGGTCGGCCGTCTGCTGTTTCCGCTGCAGCACCACGACGCCGTCGACTTTGTGGCCGCTGATCTCGATCGCCTGTTCGACCGCCGGCATGTAGGCGAGCACCTTGCTGGGCTCGAGCCCGCATGAGGCGGCGACGATCCAGCGCGGCCTGGCGTCGGCGATGCGGCTCGCCAGCTCGCGCGCGGCGAAGCCGCCGAACACGACCGAATGAATCGCGCCGATGCGGGCGCACGCCAGCATCGCGATCGGCGCTTCCGGAATGTTGGGCATGTAGATCAGCACGCGGTCGCCCGGACCGACGCCCCGCGCGCTCAGCGCGCCGGCAAAACGCGCCACCCGATCGTGCAGCTCGCGATAGGTGAAGCGCGTGACTTCGTTCGTGTAGGCGCTGTCATGGATCAGCGCGATCTGATCGCCGCGCGTCGCCAGATGACGATCGAGCGCGTTGCCGCAGATATTGGTCTCGGCGCCTTCGAACCAGCGCCAGGTCTTTCCGGGCTCGTAGGACAGGACGCGATCCCAGCGCCGCGACCAGTCGAGCGCGCCTGCGGCCTCTTCCCAGAAAGCTTCGGGATCGGCGAGCGAGCGGCGATAGATGTCGGCGTAGGTCAAGCGTTCCTCCCGGTCCGGCTTGTGGCTGCCGGTACGGCGGACAGCTTCCTCTAGAGCATGGCCGGATTCAATCGGGCCATGCTCTCCAGTTTTTTGTTTGCGCTACTCGCGCAGCAGCTGCAACACGTCGCGAAAGCGCGGATGGTCGGAACGGCCGAGCCATTCGAACGCGACCATTTCGGCGCTGACCACATCGACGCAAGCCGCGCGGGCCCTGGCCAGCGCCGCTTCGCGGTCGTGGCCGCGGCGCGAGCCGACCGCGTCCTCGACCATTGCGACGCTGCGCCCCGCATGGAGGAGTCCGATCGCGGTCTGCAGCACGCACACATGCGCTTCGCTGCCCGCGAGCACGAATTGTGTGCGGTCGGGCAGGGCGCCGAGCAGGCCCGGCTCCTGGGTCGCGTCGAAGCTCAGCTTGCTCAGGGTGCGGTCGATCAAGGGCACCAGCGCCGGATCGGTCGGGCCGAGGCCGGCGGGATTCTGTTCCGTGGCGTAGACCGGAATTTCGAGCAGCCGGGCGACGCGGGCGAGAAACACTGCCCGCGCCACAATCGCGGCGCCATTCTCGATCGCGGGGAGCAGCCTGCCCTGCAGGTCGACCAGCAGCAGCACCGAGCTGGCCTGGTGCAGCCGGAACTTCACGCGTGCGCCTTCACCAGCCGCGCGACATAGGTCTCGAACAGCGCGCGCGGATCGGCATCGAACAGGCGAATGCGGCGCGTGTGGCGCAGCAGCAGCAGGCCGACGCAATGGCCGAACAAAGCGGCGGTCTCGTGCCGCGCGTCTTCTGCGTCCAGTCGCAGCTCGACCAGCGCGCGCGTCATCGGCGCCAGCGCGGCGAGCAGCTTGTCGTTGAGCGCGCGGTTGAGCGCCGGCGTCAGCCCGGCCGGCCGCATGCCGTGCACCAGATAAAAGCCGAGATCGAGATCGCGCGGATTGTCGGCGTAGAAATCGAAGAAGGCGAGGGCGGCGCTGCGCAGTCGCGCCTTCGCATCCCGGCCACCCGCGCGTGCCACCGCTTCATGGAGCCGTTCGAGCGAATGGCCCAGCAGGTCGGCGTAGATTTCTTCCTTCGAGGCGTAGTGGAAATAGATCGCGCCGGCGGTGTAGCCGGCTTCGAGCGCGATCGCGCGCATCGTGGCGCCTTCCAGCCCGTGCTCGGCGAAGACGCGCTGCGCCGCTTCCAGAATGAAGCTCTTTTTGTGCGTGGCGAGGGCCGTTTTCCGGGCTGCGCGCTGAGACATGCTGCCTCATAACACGCTTGATCGAAAATTTGAACAGCGTTAGATT
This sequence comes from Rhodospirillales bacterium, assembly GCA_028291365.1. Classification (GTDB taxonomy): domain Bacteria; phylum Pseudomonadota; class Alphaproteobacteria; order BOG-932; family Roseiterribacteraceae; genus Roseiterribacter. The sequence goes on along the minus strand of JAQGIE010000142.1, from coordinate 13,329 downwards.
TTGCGCTCCTGGAGGTGCCCCATGCTGATGTCCGCGTCCGAATACCGGGAGTCGCTGCGTCGCTATCGTCCGCGCGTCTATGTCAACGGCCGCACGGTCGAGAGCGTCGCCGACGATCCCGACCTGGCGCCGGGCATCGCCGCGATCGGCGTCACCTATGATTTCGCGCTGCAGGACCAGCACGCGCTGCTGATGCGCGCGACCCAGCGCACGTCCGGCGCGGTGGTCAACCGCATGCTGCACATCAACGACAGCTCGACCGACCTTCTCTACAAGCTCGAAGCGGTGCGGCTGGTGTGCAAATACAGCGGCTGCGCCCAGCGTTACCTGGCGCACGATTCCCTGAACGCGCTGTTTCAGTCGACGCAACGGCTCGACGCGGCGGCGGGCGGCCGCGAGTATCATGCGCGGTTCCTGAATTACCTGCACCGCGTCCAGGACGAAGATCTGGCGCTCGGCATCGCCATGACCGACGCCAAGGGCGACCGTTCGCTGAAGCCGCACCAGCAGGCCAATCCGGACGTCTATCTCCACGTCGTCGAGCGCCGCGCCGACGGGATCGTGATCTCGGGCACCAAGGCGATCGTCACCGGCGCGCCCTACGTGCACGAGCTGCTGGTGATGCCGTGCCGTTCGATGACCGAGGCGGACAAGGATTTCGCGGTGTGCTGCGCGGTGCCGGTCGACGCCGAAGGGATCACGATCGTATCGCGTCCGGCGGGACGGCCGGGCGAGGCGGGGGCGAAATTCACCGGCCGCTACGGCCAGTCGACCGCCGTCGTGCTGTTCGACCGCGTCTTCGTGCCGTACAGCCAAGTGTTCCTCGATGGCGAGTGGGACCAGTCGGGCTTTCTCACCACCACCTACGCGACGCATCACCGCCATAGCTGCATCGGCGCACGCGCCGGCTTCGGCGATCTGCTGATCGGCGCCGGCGTGCTGATGAACGAGGCCAACGGACTCGACCCGCACCGGCACGGCCATATCCGCGACGCGATGGTCGAGCTGATCAAGATCGTCGAAGGTTTCTTCGCCTGCGGCGTTGCCGCCTCGGTCTATGGCCAGCGCGATCCGTCGGGCGTGATGCAGCCCGACGCGGTGTTCTCGAATGTCGGCAAGCTGCTGCTGGCGACGCAGATCTACGACATGCACCGGCTGGCACATTACGTGTCGGGCGGTCTGGTCGTCGCGCTGCCGGGACCCGACGAGGATCACAATCCCGCAACCCAGGCGTCGCTCGCGGCGGTGCTGGCGGGCCGCCCCGACGTGCCGGCCTCGCAACGGCTGGAGGTTGCGCGTTTCGTCGAAGACCTCACGGCGTCCTACAGCGGCGGCTGGTATTCGATCATCTCGCTGCATGGCGGCGGCTCGCCCGAAGCGATGAAGCGCGAGATCTATCGCAACTACCCGCTCGAGGAAAAAGCCGCCCTGGTCGAACAGCTGCTCGACCGCGGCGTCGCCGACGGGACGGCGCGCGTGCGCGACACGCAGCCGGGCCGCTGCTGCGTCACCGGCTGCACTGTGCCGGTCCTGCCCGAAGCGGCGGAGTAGGCGCCGCGCCGGGCGCCCGTGCCGTGCGCGTAAACTGGAGGCAATTGCTGCTTTCCCAGCCGACTGCCTGAATCGGCGCCAAAGCCGGCGCGCAAAACACCAGCGCGACGCCGTATTTCTCGCTGGCACGTGGCTTGTAGAGGCAACGCTGTTCCGGCCCGCGCCGGCCCCGTTCCAGGAGCCGCCCCTTGCACTTCCGCCCACTCGCCGCCGCCGCGTTGCTGACGCTGCCGCTTACCGCCGTTGCCCAGACACCGCCGCCCGCCCCTGCCGACGTCCCGCTGATCGCACCAACCCAGGCGACGGTGCCGCAACCGGTGCCGGGACCGGCCGATCCGGCGCTGCGCATCACGCCGGCGGTCAATGCCAAGGGCGGCAAGATCCACATGCTGCCGGCCACGCTGGAAACGACGCAGTGGGGCTGGTTCGACAATGCGCAGCCGCCGGTCTTGACGGTGAAGCCGGGCGACAGCATCGCGCTCGAGACGATGATGCATTCGCACAACCAGGTCGTGCCGGGCACCACGATCGAGCAGATCAAGAAGACGCGCACCGACTATCCCGGCCGCGGCCCGCACACGCTGACCGGACCGATCTTCATCGACGGCGCCGAGCCCGGTGACGTGCTCAAGGTGACGCTGAACAAGATCGTGCCGCGCGCCTACGCGACCAATTTCAACGTGCCCGGCATGTTCGGCGAATTCCCCAAGGAATTCCCCGACGGGCAGGTCAAGTATTTCTATCTCGACCTGGTGAAGATGGAGACCGAGTTCCTGCCCGGCGTGTTCGTGCCGCTGAAGCCGTTCCCGGGGACTCTCGGTGTCGCGCGAGCGGAGGCCGGTCGATACAGCAGCGTTCCGCCGGGCAAGTATGCCGGCAATCTCGACATCAACGAGTTTACCGAAGGCGCGTCGATCTACATTCCCGTCTTCGTCAAAGGCGGTCTGTTGTGGACCGGCGACAGCCACGCCGGCCAGGGCAACGGCGAAGTCAATCTGACCGCAATGGAAACGGCGTTCCGCGAGCTCAATCTTTCGGTCGACCTGATCAAGGGCCAGAAGCTCGAATGGCCGCGCCTCGAGACCAAGACGCATTGGATCACGATCGGCTACGACAAGGATCTGAACGTCGCCTACGACCTGCTGCAGAAGGAGACGGTGAAGTTCCTGGTCGAGACCAAGCGCGCGCCGGACGAAGCGGCGGCGACCAAGATGATGGTCACCAACTGGGACTGCCGCGTCAGCGAAGTCGTGAATGTCGTCAAAGGCACCTACTGCATGACGGCGAAGACCGCCGGAAAGCCGTCGGAAAAACTGCCCACGGCCGAGACGCCGAAGGCCTTCGTCACTGCTGCCAGTGATGCCGACCTGAACAAGGCGATGGATACGGCGTCGATGGCGATGCTCAACCTGCTGGTCGAGAAGAAAGGCCTGTCGCGCCTCGATTCGTACGGGCTGATTTCGGTGGCGATGGATTGCCGGGTGGGTCCCCCGGCGGGCGCAGCCAAGACCGTCGTCTGCCAGACTCCGAAAAGCCTGTGGCGCGGCAGCAAGACCGCGGCGAGATGAATCGCCGGGGCTTCGTCGTTGCCGCGTCGGCCGCGCTGTTTTGCAGGGCGCGGCCGGCGTGGAGCGGCGAGGGGCGTGTCGCGACGGTGGTCGGTACGACCGCGGTCGTGTGCAAGCTCGCGCGGGCCGTGCTGCCCGCCGGCGTCCAGTTGGTGCAGATCCTGCCGACCGGGTTCGATCCCGAGCGGTTCACGCCGCGGCCGGGCGACCTGCCCTTGATGGCCAGCGGTGATCTGCTGCTGCGCGCCGGTGCCGGTTTTGACGATTGGGCGATGACGCTGGCGCGTCGCGTTCAGCGCGCCGATCTCGCCGCGAGCAGCATCGACCTGTCGAAAAACGTGCCGCTGCTCGAAGTCAAAGGCCGCGCGGTCGAGGCCTCCGACGGCCATGCGCACGGCGCCGCCAATCCGCATTGGTGGCTCGACCCGGTCAACGCCAAGAGCGCGGTCGCGTCGATCGCGGCGGCGATCCTGGCGACCGACCCGACGCGCGAAGGCGAACTGTCCTCGCGCCTGGACTCGTTCAACGCGGCGCTCGACGGGGCGCTGCTGCGCTGGAGCGCAGCGCTGGCGCCCTACGCCAATCGTCCGGTGCTCGCCTATCACAACAGCTTCCCGTACCTGGCGCGACGCTTCCGGCTCGATATCGCTGCGACGGTCGAAGCGCGCGAAGGCGTGTCGCCGGGCCCGGCGCGACTGGCCGAGATCGCCAGCATCGCGCGCACGCGCAACGTGCGGCTGCTGCTGGTCGAGCAGGCCGATCCGGGCGAGTTGACGCCGGCCCTTACGCGCGCCGCGTCGCTGATTCCGGTACCGTTGCCAAGCAATGGCGAGACCGAGGGCGACTCCTACGTTGCGATGATGGATGCGCTGGTGACGCGGCTGGCCGACGCCTTCGCGAAATCCGACGAAATTCTCCGCCAAGGCGGGGATGCATTGCCATGATCGCGCTCGCGCTTCCGGTGCTGCTCGCGCTGGCGCTGCTGGTGCCGATCCATGCCGCGCTCGGGCTGCACGTGTTGCGGCGGCGCGTCGTGTTTGCCGATCTCGCGCTGGCCCAGCTCGCTGCGCTCGGCGCCACCGCTGCCGTTGCGGCGGGTCACGCGCCTGGTGAGCTGGCGACGCAGGTCTGGGCGTTCCTCGCGGCGTCGAGCGGCGCGGTGCTGCTCACCCTCGCGCCGCGTCTCGGCGCCACGGTCGGGCGCGAGGCGATGGTCGGCATCGCCTATGTCGTCGCCACCGCCGCGACCGTGCTCGTCGTCGACGGTGCGCCGCAGGGAGCCGAGCACGTCAAGCGCGTGCTGGTCGGCGATCTTCTGTCGGTCTCGCTCGACAGCCTGCCGCGCACCGCAATCTTGTACGCTGCGATCGGCACCGCGCTGGCGCTGTTCCACCGCAAGCTGCGCGCGCCCGATCGCAGCCTGGCGCTCGAACTCGGCTTCTATCTCGGCTTCGCCGCCGTGGTGACGAGTTCGGTTGCGATGGCCGGCGTGCTCGTCGTGTTCTCGCTGCTGATCATGCCCGCGGTCGCGGGCCTGTTGCTGGCGCGCCGTTTTGCGGTCGCGTTCGCCATTGCGCTTGCCGCGGGTTCGATCGCGAGCGTCGCGGGCGTCGCTGCTGCGTTCACCGTCGATCGGCCGCTGGGTGCTAGCCTGGTGCTGGCGCTGGCGGCAACGGTGGTGCTTGCGATCATGCTGCGTGCCGTGCGCGGCGTGGCGAAGCTGCGCCTCGTCTGGCTGAGCGGCTACGCGCTGGCGGCCGCGCTCGCGACGGCGTCGGCCTGGTGGCTGGTGGCGCCGTCGGCGGACCAGCCGCTGGCACCGCTGGTGGCGCGCTGGAGCGGCGCCTTCCTCAGCGACGCGGAGCGCAACGCGCAGGACGATTCCCGCGCCACCGAACGCAAATGGCTCGACCAGTTGGCACAGCTCGACGCGCGCGAACGCGCCGCGCGCACCGACGGCGCGCCGCTCGACGACGAGATGCTGCGCCGCATCGCGTCGTTCCAGCGCTCCTACGCCGAGATGGCGCGCGGTGAACGGTTCGTGGTGGAAACATTGACCGCGACCGCGCGCGAGCGGGCACGGTGGCCGATCGGATTGACAGGGCTGTTTGCGGCGACGCTGATCGGCGTCGCTGTTTACGCCGCGCGCCGTCGCCCCTTGGGCGTCTCTTCGTCGAACAGTTCGGAAAGGTTGGACAGCATCGTGCCGCCCAGCTGCTCGACGTCGACGATGGTGACGGCGCGGCGATAATAGCGCGTGACGTCGTGGCCGATGCCGATCGCGGTCAATTCGACCGGGCTGTCGCGCTCGATCCAGTCGATCACCCGGCGCAAATGCTTCTCGAGATAGTTGCCGCTATTGACCGACAGGGTGCTGTCGTCGACCGGCGCGCCGTCCGAGATCACCATCAGGATTTTGCGCTGCTCGCTGCGCGCCAGCAGCCGGTCATGCGCCCACAGCAGCGCTTCGCCGTCGATATTTTCCTTGAGCAGCCCCTCGCGCAGCATCAGGCCGAGATTTTTGCGCGCCCGCCGCCACGGCGCGTCGGCGCCCTTGTAGACGATGTGGCGGAGATCGTTCAGGCGTCCGGGGGACGCCGGTTTTGCAGCTGCGATCCATTTCTCGCGCGTCTGGCCGCCTTTCCAGGCACGCGTGGTGAAGCCGAGGATCTCGACCTTGACGCCGCACCGTTCGAGCGTGCGCGCCAGAATGTCGGCCGACATCGCCGCGATGGTGATCGGACGGCCGCGCATCGAACCCGAATTGTCGATCAGCAACGTCACGACCGTGTCGCGGAAGTCGGTCTGCTTCTCCTGCTTGAAGGAAAGGGGCAGCACCGGGTTCACCACCACGCGTGACAGGCGCGCCGTGTCGAGCAGGCCTTCTTCGAGATCGAACTCCCAGGCGCGCGTCTGCTTGGCCAGCAAGCGGCGCTGCAGCCGGTTGGCGAGCTTCGCGATCATGCCCTGCAGATGGCTGAGCTGCTGGTCGAGCATGCGGCGCAGCCGTGTCAGCTCTTCCGGGTCGCACAACGCCGCCGCATCGACGACTTCGTCGAACTCGGTCGTGTAGGCGTGATAGAGCGCGACGTTGGCGTCGTCCTTCGAGTCAGGACGGCGCTGCGCCTGCGGCGCGCCGGCTTCGTCGTCGCCTTCGCCGACCATCTCGCCGTCGTCGCTCTCTTCGACCGCTTCGACCGATTGCTGCGACGAGCCGTCGGCGTCGGCGACTTTCTGCATCTCGGTCGGCGTGTCGTCCTTTTCGCTGCCGCGCGCCTGCGCGTCGGCGGCGTCCTCGGTTTCGCCTTCGCCCGAGCTTTCGTCCTCGTTGGGATCCTGATCGCCTTCGCCGCCCTGTTCGAGCGCCAAGGTCTGCAGGATGCGGCGCACTTCGCGCGCATACGCATCCTGGTCGCGCATCAGCTTGGAGAGATCCTTCAGCCGCGGCCCAAGCCGCGACTCAACGACGGGCCGCCACGCCGCGACCATTTTCTCGGCGCCGCGCGGCGGCACCACGCCGGTCAGCGCTTCGCGCGCCATCAGCCGCAGCACTTCGCTTAGCGGCGCTTCCTCGCGCTTGGTCATGCGGTCATAGCCGTTGCGCCGCACGCGATCGTCGAGCGCGGCACCGAGATTGGCGGCGACGCCGGCCATCTCCTTGGACCCGATCGCTTCGACGCGCGCCTGTTCGAAACTCTCGAATGCGGCGCGGGCCTGCGGCTCGCTCGGCATGCGGCGCGCGTGCAGATCCTGGTCGTGATGCTTGAGCCGCAACGCGACCGCGTCGGCGGCGCCGCGCACGATCGCCGCGTCGCGCGGATTCATGTCGCGCGCCGGGTTGGGCAGGCGCGCGCGCTTGCCCGCGAGGCCGGGCGGATCGCTCGAGAATCCGACTTCGACTTCGTCCGTACCGGCAACCGCGCGCACCGCGGCAGCGGTCGCACGCTTGAAGATCTCGGTCGGGGTTTCCTGGTCGCTCATCGGTTCGGGCCATTCACCGCCAAGGCGCCTTGGCGGTGACGGATTTCATTACGCCATGTTCACGGCGACGCCGGTTTCGGGCAGCTCGGTGCCGAAGCAGCGCTGGTAGTATTCGGCCACGGTGGGCCGCTCCAGCTCGTCGCATTTGTTGAGGAAGGTGAGGCGGAAGGCGAAGCCGATATCGCCGAAAATGTCGGCGTTCTCGGCCCAGGTGATCACCGTGCGCGGGCTCATCACGGTCGAGATGTCGCCGGCGATGAATCCGTTTCTGGACAGTTCGGCCAGCCGCACCATCGCCGAGATACGTTCCTTCAGTTCGGGAGTCGCTTCGCGCTTCAGCTTCGCCAGCACGATTTCGACTTCGACGTCGTGCGGCAGGTAGTTGAGCGTCGCCACGATGTTCCAGCGGTCCATCTGGCCTTGGTTGATCTGCTGCGTGCCGTGATAGAGGCCCGTCGTGTCGCCAAGCCCGACCGTGTTGGCGGTCGAGAACAGGCGGAAGGCCGGATGGGGACGGATCACGCGATTCTGGTCGAGCAGGGTCAGCTTGCCCTCGACCTCGAGCACGCGCTGGATCACGAACATCACGTCGGGGCGGCCCGCGTCATACTCGTCGAACACCAGCGCACACGGATGCTGGAGCGCCCAGGGCAGCAGGCCTTCGCGGTATTCGGTCACCTGCAGACCGTCGCGCAGCACGATCGCGTCCTTGCCGATGAGATCGATACGGCTGATGTGGCTGTCGAGATTGATGCGGATGCAGGGCCAGTTGAGGCGCGCCGCGACCTGCTCGATGTGCGTCGACTTGCCGGTGCCGTGATAGCCCTGGACCATCACGCGGCGATTGAAGGCGAAGCCGGCCAGGATCGCGAGCGTGGTGTCGCGATCGAACTGGTAGGATTCATCGACGTCGGGAACATGTTCGGACGCCTGACTGAAGGCCGGGACCTTCATGTCGCTGTCGAGCCCGAAGGTCTGACGCACCGAAAGGGTGATGTCTGGGCGACCGGTTGGCATCACCGATGCGGGGGTCGTTTCCTGGTGGGCCGTGGCCATGTGGTTCGTCTTCCCTCGGACAAGCAGTGCGTTCAGCTATCGTACGCCGCCTTCAATACCTGCAGCGCTTCGTTGATTTCCTTGATTTTATCTTCCGACTCCCGGGAACCGCCATTGGCGTCCGGGTGGTGGATCTTCGCCAGCTCCTTGTAGCGCGCCTTGATCGCCGGGTAGCTGGTCGGCGGCTCGATCCCGAGCACCGAAAGCGCCTTGGCTTCCGCCGTAAAATGCCGCGGCGGGACTTTGGGCGCCCGTGCGGATTCCGCATGGCCACCCCCCATGACGAAATCCTCCATCACGGCGTCGCGCAGGCGCTGCTCGTGCACCTTCCAGCCGCCGGCCATGGGCCGGGTGGGGCGCTCCCAGCAGGTCGAATCGCGGATCATCGATTCGATTTCCCGCTCGCTCTTGCCGCGGCAGAAATCCCACGCCTTGTTATAGGCGCGGACATGTTCGAGGCAGAACCAGTAGAAGTCGTTGAGCCGGTCCGGCGCTTTGGGCGCGCGAAATTCGCCGTGCCCGCCGCAGCCCGGATGATCGCAGGCGCGCAGCTCGTATTCAGGGCCGTCGGCATAGAAATCGGTCGGGAATGGGCGCGCGCTGGGCATCGTGTAGAAGAATGGTCGCGAGGAGCATTTGTGGCAATGACTGGACTGATTGCTGAGCGTATCCGCGACAAGCTGACAAGCCGGTTCGCGCCTGTGGAACTGTCGATCATCGACGAAAGTCACAAACATGCGGGCCATGCCGGCCACGATTCGCGCGGCGAGAGCCATTTCCGGGTCGCGATCGTCAGCGCCGAGTTCAGCGGCCGCAGCCGCGTCGACCGCCAGCGCCTGGTCTATGACGCGCTGAAGGACGAACTCGCCGATCGCATCCACGCGTTGGCGCTCACCACCAAAGCGCCGGGGGAAATTTAGGCGCGAAGCGCCCCCGGATTTTCAGTCCGCAGGAAATTCGGGCGCGCCTTCGGCGCTGGATGCGTGCCAGGACGGCCACAGCTTGCGCGCGTGGTCGCTGCCCTCGGCATAGGCGACGCAGCTATTGAGCAGCGCCGGCCGGCGCACGCCGGAATCGAGCTCGTCGACCTTGCGCTTCAGCGGCATGACGGTCTGGAACGCCGTGGTCGCGATCGGGCCGAGCAATTCGGTCAGGTGCGTGCAGCCTTCGCGGCCCGCGGTGCGCTCCTTGACCGCCTGCGTCCAGCCGGGACGAACCTTGAGTCCGATCAGGCTCTGATACGCCGCCGTCGCGGTCGGGCACACCGACCATGGATGGTTCAGCGTCTCCGCTTTCACCGCCTGCACCGTCAGCGTGTCGTCGAAGGTCAGCGTGATGCGCATCTCGTGCACCGGCACGCCGGGCTCGATCCGGCCGCGATACGAGTTTTCGAACCCGTAGCTCTTGGTGTCGGTGAGCGTCCCTTCGATGTCCCACAAACCGTCGCTGCGGCGAAAGCCGCGGCAGACGACCGTGCGTGTGTGAATCAGCTCACGATCGCAGTCTTCCTGGCGCGGCTGATTCACGCTTGGCAGCTCCGCCGCATCGCGATCAGGCGCGCTGGATTTGGTCACCGCAGGGACTGGCCGATATCGAGAAACTTCTGACGACGGCGCGCCAGCAGCGCCGCGCCGTCGAGGCCGCGCAGCTCGTGCAAGGCGTTGTCGATCGCGTCGCCGACCAGATTGATGGTGTCTTCGCGGCGGCGATGCGCGCCGCCATAGGGTTCCCCGACGATGCCGTCGATGACCTTGAACTCTTTCAGATCCTGCGCGGTGAGGCGCAGCGCCGCCGCGGCTTCGGGCGACTGCGCCGCCGAACGCCACAGGATCGAGGCGCAGCCTTCGGGCGAGATCACGCTGTAGATCGAATGTTCGAGCATCAGCACACGGTCCGCCGCGGCGATGGCGATGGCGCCGCCCGAACCGCCTTCACCGATCACCACCGAGATGATCGGCACTTTCACCTTGAGGCAGGTCTCGATGCATTTCGCGATCGCTTCCGACTGGCCGCGCTCTTCGGCCTGGATGCCCGGGAAGGCGCCCATCGTGTCGACGAAGGTCACGATCGGCAGATGGAACCGCTCGGCCGTCAGCATCAGCCGCTCGGCTTTGCGATAGCCTTCGGGCTTCACCATGCCGAAATTGTGCTTGAGACGCGTCGTCGTGTCGTGACCGCGTTCCTGGCCGAGCACGACGCAGGAACGGCCGCGAAAACGCGCCAGGCCCGACACCATCGCCTCGTCTTCGCCGAAACGGCGGTCGCCGGCGAGCGGGGTGAATTCGGTGAACAGGCGCTCGACGTAATCGAGCGTGTGCGGCCGCGACGGGTGGCGCGCGACCAGCACTTTCTGCGCCGGCGTGAGCTTGGCGTAGGTCGTCTTGAGCAGGCGATCGACCTTGCCCTGCAGCTTCGACACTTCTTCGGCGACGTCGACGCCGCCCGACGAAGTCATGTGCCGCAATTCTTCGATCTTCGATTCGAGCTCGAGGATCGGTTTTTCAAATTCTAGAGTCTGAACCATCGGTGGCCTTGGGAGACGACCCGCTTTGTGCGTTCGACCCCGTCATGGAACGCGACGCCGTGGACCGGCCTGGCGAGCAAGCTTGAACAAGGGACGGGAAGGGCGGGTGCATAGCACGGCCCAGGCGGGGGCGACAAACTGAGCCCGCGACGGGCCCATCCCGCGAAACCTGTCCCGGACTTGATCCGGGAGCGGGGACCCATTCCCTGAATTTCCTAGGTTTTCCGGGGCCGCCGGGCCAGCGGGTGCTTGTCGACGACCCGCTTCAGCCGCTCGCCGGCGACATGGGTGTAGATCTGGGTGGTGCCGATATCGGCATGGCCCAGCAGGGTCTGGACCGCACGCAGATCGGCTCCGCCATCGAGCAGATGGGTGGCGAAAGCGTGCCGCAGCACGTGCGGGCTGATCCGCGCCGGGTCGAGGCCGACCGCCAGGGCCCGCGCCTTGAGCAGCTGGGCGATGCGCTGGCGGGTCAGGTGGCCCCCGCTTCCGTCGCCCGGAAACAAAAAGCTCGATTCGCGGGGCCGCCGTTTCTCGAGCCAGGTCTTGAGTGCCGCCTTGGCCGGCTCGGACAGCGGCACCAGCCGCTCCTTCGAGCCTTTGCCGCGCACCCTGAGCGTGCGGCCGTCGCGCGCCACCGCGGCGAGCGGCAGTTCGGCCAGTTCCGAGACGCGCAGCCCGCTGCCATAGGCGAGCTCGAGCAGGGCCGAGAGACGCGCGTCGATGCCGGGCGCGAGCAGGCGTGTGACTTCGTCCTGATCGAGAATCTTGGGCAGCGAACGGCCGCGCTTGGGCGCGTCGAGCGACGAGGACGGGTCGTCGTCGCGCCGCTTCTCCGAAACCAGAAAGCGATAGAACTGGCGCAGCGCGGAAAGTCGTCGCGCCACCGTGCGCGGCGCCAGGCGCCGCTTGGCGAGTCCATCGAGATAGGTGCGCAGCTGCTCGGTGGTGAGCGTATCGGCCGGCACGCGCATCATCGCCGCAACGTCGGCGAGATCGCGCGAATAGGCGGCGCGCGTATGCGCCGCGGCGCCGCGCTCGGCGGTCAGCATGTCGAGAAACGCATCGACCGATGGCGGCAATGCCGGTTTTGGTGCCGGTGGCCTGCCGCGTTTCATATTCCCCGCGAAAGCGGGGATCCACGTCGTCGCGGGAGCGGCGAATGGAGCCGAATTGCGATCATGGCAGCATCGTAGCGATGGATCCCCGCTTTCGCGGGGACTATTTGCGCATCCCCGCCGCGATGGCTTCGAAGGCGAGCGCTTCGGCTTCGTCGCGCTGGTTGACCGCGCGCAGCGCGGCGATGGCGCGATTGACGGCGAGCGGGCTGGCCCCGGCGGGACCCTCCGGGCCGAGTACGATCAGCGCGCGCAGCACGGTTTCACCGACCCGGCCGTTCGTCGCCGCTTCGTCGAGCGCCGCCATTTCGGCGATGGGCGGCAGATAGCCCTCGGAATTCACATCCTCGCGGCCGGCCCCGCCGCGATCGAGCGCGCTCAGCGCGGCGCGCACCAGCGGCTGGTTGAACTTGGCGTTCTTGCGCGTGTTCTCGTCGCCGATCGCGGCAATGAACGGCGCCACTTGGCTCGCGTCGCCCTGGCCTTTGCCGAGCTTGGCCCAATCCTGGCCCATGGCGGAATCACCGGCGGTGAAAAAGCCGCGCGCGACGAGGTTGGCGACGCCGCGCGCCGAATCCGCCGGGCGCGGGAAGGCGGGATCGTCGGGACCGGTCGGCTTGGGCTCGAACATCATCGGCGGGCTGCGGAACAGATCCACCAGCGACACGACGTAATTGTCGATGCGGTCGGCGCGGTTCAGCACCTGGCGCAGCAGCTCGGCTTTCGCGGTCGGATCCTTCACGTCGTCGATCGCGTGCCACAGCGCGACGGCGCCCGCCGCGTCTTCGGGCAACGGCCCGTCGCCCAGCGCGCTTGCGCGATCGCCGCGGCCGGTGCGCTTGAACAGCTCGCCGAGCAAGGTCGCGGGCACCGCGTTGACGCGCGCCGCGCGCATCGCGGCGGTGACGCGCGCATCGAGCGGCTGTTTCGGATTGCGGGCGATGGCGCTGGCCCGCGCCGCTTCGGTCTTGATCTCCTGGCCGTAGGGCAGCGACTCGGCGCCGCCCTGGCCCAGCACCGCGCGGCAGTAATTCAGCGCACGCGACCAGAATTCACCGCCGTTGCGCGGGCCGACGGCGAATACGTCGAGGCAGGCGGGTTCGGTCCGGCCGATCGCGAGCTGGGCGTCGACCGCCATGCGCGACGTCGGCTCGTCGGCGGCGCTGCCGGCGGCGCGCGCCATGTCGGCGACATGGCTGAGCTCGCCCATCGCCATCAACGTTTCGACGCGCACGCGCAGGAAGCCCGGGTGCGAACTCGGGGGCGGTGCTGCCATCGCAAGCAGACGCCGCGCGATGTCGTGCACGGCCGACGAGCGCGTCTCGACCGGCAGGCGACGCAGCAGCTCGCCCAGCGCTTCGGGCTTCGAGTCGCGCCAGATGGTGGGCGCGAAGTTGCTCGCCTTCTGGTCCATCGCACCGGCGCCTTCGCCGCTGCCGAACTGCGTCAGTCCGCCGCTCGACGGTCCGCGCGGGCGCAGCGGGTCGTCGCCGACCGCGCGCGCGATCGCGGCTTCGCTCTGCGCCGCGGC
>JAQGIE010000138.1 GCA_028291365.1 Rhodospirillales bacterium | reverse complement strand
AGCCCGTCGGCCTCGGGCGTGCCTGACAGCACGCCTTGCGCCGACAGACGGCCTTCTTCGTCGCCATCGATCAGCACCACGTCGAGCCCGGCGCGAGTCTTGAGCAGCTTGAGGAAGTCGGATCCGTCCTGCGCGTCGCGCACCGCAGCGGTAGCGACGACATGCACTTCGGCGACTTCCATGCCGCGCAGCAGGCGGCTGAATCGAGTCAGCGACGCCAGCGCCTGCGCCACGCCGTCGGGATTGAGCTTTCCGGTCTGCGCCACCGTCTTGCCCAGCGCGCAATAGACCTTCTCGTTGAACAGCTGGATCGGCGCGCGCGTGAGGCCTTCGAACACGACGAGGCGGATCGAGTTCGACCCGATATCGATCACCGCCACGCGCGACGTGCTGCTCTTCAGCGACAGCGCCGTGCGGGAAACTCGCTCGGAACGCATCAGTGACGCCACGCGGCCGCGACTACCGTTTCAACTTCAGCTTCGGTGTCTTGGCCTCGCCCGAGGCGCTGCCACGCCCCGACAGCGACGGGTTGGTCATGAAGAATTCGTGCGCCGAGAACGGTTTCGGCCCGGGTACGTTGCGCACCCATCGATTGTCCGGCGTCAGCTGCCACGTCTGGGTATCGTCCTTGAGGTTGGCGACCATGATCTGGTCGAGAATCTGCTGGTGCACGGTCGGGTTCTCGATCGGGACCAACGTTTCGATGCGGCGGTCGAGATTGCGCGGCGACCAGTCGGCCGACCCGATGAAGAGCCTGGCCTTGGCATGCGGCAGCGCTTCGCCGTCGGCGAAGGCGGCAATGCGCGCATGTTCGAGGAAGCGGCCGATCAGGGAGCGCACGCGGATATTGTCGGACAGGCCCGGCACGCCCGCGCGCAGGCAGCACATGCCGCGAATGATGAGTTCGATCTGCACGCCGGCCGACGAGGCTTCATAGAGCAGCTCGATGATCTGCTCGTCGACCAGCGAGTTCATCTTGGCCCAGATGCCGGCCGGCTTGCCCGCCTTGGCGTTCTCGATCTCCTTGCGGATGAGCTCTTCGAGCTTGGCGCGGATGCCGCCCGGCGAGATCGCGACCTTCTCCAGGCCCTCCGGCTTTGCGTAGCCCGTCATGTAGTTGAACATGCGCGCAGCGTCGCGCGTCAGTGCCGGGTCGCAGGTGAAGAAGCTGAGGTCGGTGTACACTTTGGCGGTGTACGGATGGTAGTTGCCGGTGCCGAGATGGACATAGCTGCGCAGGTGCCCGGATTCGCGCCGCACCACCAGCGACACTTTCGCGTGCGTCTTGAGGTCGGTGAAACCGAACGTCACCTGCGCGCCGGCGCGTTCCAGGTCGCGCGCCCAACGCATATTGGCTTCTTCGTCGAAGCGGGCTTTCAATTCAACGCAGGCCGTCACCGACTTGCCCGCCTCGGCAGCTTCGATCAGCGCCTGCACGATCGGGCTGTCGCGCGAGGTGCGGTACAGCGTCTGCTTGATCGCGACCACGTCGGGATCGCGCGCCGCCTGACGCAGAAACTGAACCACCACGTCGAAACTCTCATACGGATGGTGGACGACGAAATCCTTGGCCTGGATGGCCGCGAAACAGTCGCCGCCGAAATCGCGGATCCGTTCAGGAAAGCGCGCCGCGTAGGGCGTGAACAGCAGGTCGGGTCGCTCGCTGATGATCAGCTGTTTGATGTCGGTGATGCCGATCAGGCTTTCGAACACGCCGACATCCTCTTCGGGCACGTCGAGCTGGTCGCGCAGGAAGGTTAGCAGATCCGAGCTCATGTCGCTCGATGCGGCCAGCCGCACCACATTGCCGCGACGGCGACGCTTGAGCGCGGTTTCGAAATTCTTGAGCAGATGCTCGGCGTCGATATCGATGTCGAGATCGGCGATTTCGAGATCGCTGTCGCGCAGGATGCGGAACACGCCCGAACTCTTGAGGCGGAAGTTCGGGAACAGCGACCCGACATGCTGCAGCACGACCTGCTCGATCGGCACGAAGCGGATCGCCTCTTTGCCGGAGCCGGGCAGTCGCAGGAACCGTTCGATCTGCCCCGGCATCAGCACGATCGCGTCGAGATCGCGCTGCCCGGTTTCGTCGAACAGCTCGACCGCAAGGCCGAGACCGCGATTGGGGATGAACGGGAACGGATGCGTCGGGCCGACCGCGATCGGCGTCAGGATCGGAAAGATCTCGCCCTGGAATTTGCGCGTCAGCCAGCGCCGTTCGTCGTCGGTCAGTTCGTCGGCGTCGAGCACCGCGATGCCCGAGGCGCGCAGCTCTTCGCGCATCCCCATCCAGGTCCGGCGCACATTGCGCATCAGCAGCTGCACCTGGCGATGCACCGCGGCGAGCTGCTGCGCCGGAGTCATGCCCTCGGACGGCGCGGTGTAGCCGGCGGCGATCTGCTGTTTCAGACCCGCGACACGGACCATGTAGAATTCGTCGAGATTGGAGGCCGCGATCGACAGGAATCGAATCCGCTCGAGCAGCGGATGGTTGGGGTTCTGGGCTTCTTCGGAAACGCGCTGGTCGAAGGCAAGCCAGGAAAGCTCACGATTGATCAGCCGGTCTTGCGGCGCGACTGGCGGCGCCGCCGGCTGCGCCGCAGCCTGGGCGCCCTTCTCCGATTCCAGGGCTCGGGCTTCCCGGGCGATGGTCATGTCGCTGGACCTCGGTATTTCTCGAAGCGGGACGGCTGGGTTCTTGCTCGCGGCGCAGGCGTCGGCACTATAGCCGCGCGACCTCGCCCAGCCCAGCCGTGAGCGCGTCCACCCGTGAAGACCCTGGTCCTCCTCCGCCACGCGAAATCCGCCTGGAATGATCCCGGTTTGAGCGATTTCGACCGTCCGTTGACGGCGCGCGGCGTCGCGGCGGCGACAGCTATCGGCCAGCATCTCCGCGCCCACCGCGCCATCTTCGATACGGCCCTGGTCTCGGCGGCGCGCCGCGCGGTCGAAACCTGGACCTTGGTCGCCGCCGAGCTCGAACATCCCCCGGCTCCGACGGTCGAGCGCACACTCTATGTCTGCGGCCGGCGCGCCCTGATGAGCCGGATCCGCGCCTTGCCGGCATCTGCCGCGTCGGTGCTGGTGCTGGCGCACAATCCCGACCTCCACGAAATCGCCATCGCGCTCGCGGCCGAGGGCGACCCGCAGGAGCTGGCGCGGCTGCACCAGCATTTCCCCACCGGCGCGCTGGCGCAGTTCCGCTTCGACGGACCATGGGCCAAGCTCGCCGAAGCCAGCCTCGATTCCTACGTGGTCCCGCGCGAGCTCGAGCAGACATGAGGACGCCGGGCACCGAACCGGACGGCACGCCGCAGCGCGCGCCGCGGCACCGCACGCGTGTCGGGCCGCGCATCGCGACTGCGTTCCGCCGCATCGTGCGCGTCAATGTCGCGCGGGCGCGCGACCACCTGCCCGACATCGAAACCGGTGATGCCGAGGGCGTGCATCAGACGCGTGTCGCGCTGCGCAGGCTGCGCTCGGCGGTGGTGCTGTTCCGCCCGTCGCTCGGCGGCGCGGTTCCGAAGCCGCTCGAAACGCGACTCAAGACCGCGGCACAGGCGCTCGGCACCGCGCGCGACTGGGACGTGCTGCTGGAAGAGACGCTGCCCTCGCTGCTGCGCGAGCGCGACCGCGAAATCGCCGCTCCTTTGCTCGACGCGGCGGAGGTCATGCGCAAGCATGCGCGCGCCGCCGCCAAACGCGCGCTGACCAACAAGGGTCTGACCGGAAGCCTGGTGCAGCTCGAACGCGCATCGGGTTCGTTCGAAGACACGTCGCCGTTGGGCGACCAGGCGAGCGACTGGCTCGACCGGCGCTGGAAGACGCTGCGCAAGCGCGGCGGCAAGGATCCAACCGCGCACGGTGCCGCGTCGCTGCACGACGCGCGCATCGCGCTCAAGAAACTGCGCTACGCGGTTGAATTCACCGACGGCCTCTACGATCGCGACACGCATGCGTCATTCCTGCAGCACCTCACCGAGTTGCAGAAAAGCATGGGCGGGCTGAACGACCTCGCAGTGGCGCTCGAGCTGATCGCGAAGCTGCGTGACGACGGCGTCGACACCAACGCGGCAGATCTGGTCGAGAAGCGCATCCATCGCGCCTATCGCGACGGCGCGCGACAGGTGCGCAAACCCTGGCGCGCGCTGCTGCGCAGCGCGCCGCACTGGCGCTGAACATTTCCGCGCTTTGAACCTCGCAGGCCGTGGCGGGTTATGCCGAGGTGACCGAACCGCCGATCGACCAGAAATTCCGCAGCATCGTCGGTAAAAATCTGGCGTTGCTGCGCAAGCATCTGCCCGCCGTCGCCGAGGGCCAGCCTGAAGGCGTCCATCAGGCGCGCGTCGTGCTGCGCCGCCTGCGTTCCGCCATCACGCTGTTCCGCCCAGCGCTGAACGGCGCGATTCCACGGCGTGTCGAAAAACGGCTGCGGCGGGTGGCGCGTTCGCTGGGTGAGGCGCGCGACTGGGACGTGCTGCTCGACGAGACCTTGCCCGACCTGCTCGACGAAAAGCGGCGCATCGAAATCGCGCCGTTGCTTGCCCGTGCCGAAGCCGCCCGCCTGCTTGCGCGCAAGGCAGCCCAACATGCAATGGCCGACAAGGCATTCGTGCGTGCGCTGCCCGAACTCGAACGGGCCGCCGCAGAATTCGGCGACTCACGCCCCTTCCGCGCCGAGGTCGGCGAATGGCTGGAACGTCGATGGCGAAAGCTTCGGAAGCAAGGCGGCAAACGCGTCGGCGCGCTGCCGCCCGACGACCTGCATGAAACGCGCATCGCGCTCAAGAAGCTGCATTACGCGCTCGACTTCGCAGCGGCGCCTGCCGGCGCCCAATTCGCAGCTTCGCTCAAGAAAATGAGATCGGAAGAGCGT
>JAQGIE010000091.1 GCA_028291365.1 Rhodospirillales bacterium | reverse complement strand
GCGCTGACCCACCGGCCGCAGAACTACAAAGGCTTGCGCGAAGAGTATGCCGGGCTCGAGGAGTCGTTCCGCCAAGGCGGCCTGG
Organism: Rhodospirillales bacterium; assembly: GCA_028291365.1. Classification (GTDB taxonomy): domain Bacteria; phylum Pseudomonadota; class Alphaproteobacteria; order BOG-932; family Roseiterribacteraceae; genus Roseiterribacter. The sequence goes on along the minus strand of JAQGIE010000091.1, from coordinate 16,550 downwards.
TGAAGACTCTCGGCAAGGTTCCGTTGCTGGCGATCTCAGCCGCCGACGCGCCGAAAGTGCCCGGCGTTTCGGCGGAATGGCTGCGGAATTTCATCGTCGAGGTGGGCAAGCTGCACGACGACCTGGCCACGCTGTCGACGCGGGGCCGGCGCATCGTCCTGCCGGGCAATCACGGTTCGATGGTTACCGAAAAAGCAAACGCCGAGCTCGTCGCCCGGCAGATCCTCGGCGTGGTGCATGAGGCGGCCGAATACCGGGCATTGCGATAACCATCGCAAAAGGCACGGCCATGTACCGACGCGGCCGTGGGTGCCCGCTCAGGTTGAAAGGTCGTTTCCGTTTCCCGGGTCGAAATCTCAAGTTAGAAAATAGTTGCCTATTGGAAAAAACCGCTCATCATTCCAGGTGAGATCGAGGTTTATCGGCTGGGGTGAAACAGGCGCCCGGGTCGAGGTCAAAAAAACGGGGGAGATAAGATATGCGACGCGGGCGCTTGCTTGGACTATTGCTCGGCTCAACGACGGCGGCTTGGCTGCTGCCGACTGCGGCCCACGCGCAGATGGAAGAGATTCTCGTCACGGCGCAGAAACGCACCGAGGCGCTGATCAACGTGCCGGCCTCGGTGACGGTGTTGAGCGGCGACAAGCTGGAGACGGTCGGCGCGCGCGATCTGCAGGATCTGGCGGCCTACGTTCCGGGTCTGACGATGCGCGACTCCGGCGGCGTCGGCTTCCGTTCGTTGACCCTGCGCGGTCTGACCACCAACGGCAGCGGTCGCATCATGGGCATCTATGTCGATGACGTGCCCTTCGGGTCGGGCACCGCCTATACCGGCAACGCCGGCTTTGCGCTCGATCTCGGCCTGTCGGACTTGCAGCAGATCGAAGTGCTGCGCGGTCCGCAGGGCACGCTGTACGGCGCCAGCGCCATGGGCGGCATTCTCAAATACGTCACCAAGGGTCCCGATCTGAACAAGTTCGAGGTCAGGGCCGATGCCAGCTTTGGCGTCGTGGACGGCAGCGACATCGATCGCTCGTTCCGCGCCTCGCTGAACGCGCCGATTGTCGACCAGAAAGTTGCGATACGCGTCAACGCCTATCACCAGCATTTCGGCGGCTATGTCGACGATGTCGGTCGCAATAAGCAGAATATCGACGACGCCGATCTGTATGGCGGACGGGCCCAGATCCTGTTGGCGCCGACCGACAACCTGAAGATCAAGCTGCAAATGTTCTCGCAGGACACGCGCCGCACCAACTTGTCGCAGGTGCAATGGAACACGGTGACGCGGGCGCCGCTCAATCCCGGCGGCGACTTCACGACCAAGCTGGCCGCGGATCAGCCGTTCACCTTCCGCTTCCGCGAATACTCGGGGAGCGCCGACTATGATTTCGGCTTCGCCACGCTGACTGCGGTCGCGTCGCGCGAGACCAACAAGGTCGACAGCATCCAGGACGGCACGCGCACCTACCAGGCGCTGTTGAAGCAGGCGCTCGGCGTCGATCTCGCCAGCTACCTGCTGCCGTTCCATCAGGGCCTCGGCAAGAACACGGCGGAAGTTCGCCTGACGTCGCCGACCGGTGATCGGTTCGAGTGGTTGGTTGGCGGCTATTACTCCAAGGAAGTGAACTTCAACTTCCAACAGCTGCTCGGCTACACCGCGGCCGGCGTGCCGTCGCCGATCAACTTCGCGACCATCGGACTGCCGTCGCAATATCGTGAGTCGGCGGCCTTCGCGAATGCCACCTTCCACATCACCGACAAGTGGGACATTTCGGGCGGCGTGCGCGGGGCGCGCGACGACCAGAAGTTTACGCAGGCCGCGTCCGGCTTGCTGATCGGTGCCTTCCCGCAATCGACGTCGCGCGAAGAAATCTCCACTTGGCAGGCTTCGACTCGCTACACGATCTTTGACCGCACCAACGTCTATGCGCGTGCCGCTACCGGTTATCGTCCGGGCGGTCCGAACTCGGTTGCGCTCGATCCTGCGACCAAGCAGCCGCTGGCGCCGCCGACCTTCGGTCCGGACAAGACCACCAACTACGAAGTCGGCATCAAGTCCGAGCCGACGAAGTGGTTGAGCTTCGATCTCACCGGCTACTGGATCGATTGGCAAACGATTCAGCTGTCAGCAGCGCGCAACGGCTTCACGGTGCTCGCCAATGGTGGCAACGCAAAGAGCCGCGGCATCGAGTTCCAGGCCGCTGCCCGTCCGATCGACGGCCTGACGTTGGGTGCGACCTTCGCCTACACCAACGCTACGCTGAGCGATGCGGCGCCGGATCTGGCAGGCGTGCCCGGCGACAAGCTGCCGACCATCCCGCGCTGGGCATGGTCGTTCACCGGCGACTATGAATGGCCGGTCTTCGCGGGCTGGAACGGAAATGTCGGCGGCACGCTCAATTATGTGGGCGAGCGCAACAGCGGCTTCGCGGGCTCGAAGACCTCGCCCAACTACGTGATGGACTCCTACACGACGCTCGACGTTCGTGCCGGTCTCACCTCCGATCGTTACCAGATCACCGCGTTCGTGCAGAACCTCACGGACGAGCGTGGGCTGGTCAACGCGGGCGTCTCGGTCAGCGGTGGCGTGACGAATGCGAACGTGGTGTTCGTGCGGCCGCGCACTGTGGGCGCTCGGTTCGCAGTTAATTTCTGATCTCGAGGTCAAGGAAAGCAAACGGCGTCGGGGCAGGTTCTCAGAACCAGCGCCGGTCGCATGTGACGCTGATGTGATCGGATCTACGCGCCGTCGTCACATGAAAAAAAGTGAAGTGTACACTGACTTTTTCGTGCGCAGCGATTTGCTGTTGCGTGCACGAATTGCGTCAGTTCTATCATCAGCTACTCGTTTTGACTGATTGGGTGGACACAGGCATGTCGTTGCGTTTCGTGCTCGCGCTTTCGGCGCTACTCGTCACCCATGCCGTGTCGGCACAGGTTCCTACCCAACCTGTGCCGGCCGCGCCGCAGCCGAAAGTGCAGGCAGAATCGCCTGCGCAAGCGGCACCGACGCCGACGCACGCGCTGACCGCCGACGATGTCGGCACGTGGTTCGACGGCATGATGCCGTGGGCGATGGCGCGCGGCGATCTGGCCGGCGCCGTCGTGACGGTGGTCAAAGACGGGCAGGTGCTGTTTGCCCGAGGCTACGGTTTCTCTGACGTCGAAAAGCGCACGCCCGTCGATCCCGCGACAACGCTGTTCCGCATCGGTTCGACGTCGAAGCTGTTCACCTGGACTGCGGTGATGCAGCTGGTCGAGCAGGGCAAGCTCGACCTCGACAAGGACGTCAACACCTATCTCGATTTCAAAATCCCCGATGCGTTCGGCAAGCCGGTCACGCTGCGCCAGATCATGTCGCATTCGGCGGGTTTCGAAGAGGGATTGAAATACATCCTGGTCCCCGACGCCAAGGATCTGCCCAAGCTCGGCGACTTCCTGCGCAACAACATTCCGGCGCGCGTCTATCCGCCGGGCGAGATCATCGCCTATTCGAACTATTCGACCGCGCTGGCCGGGTACATCGTCGAGCGCGTCAGCGGCAAGCCGTACGACGACTATATCGAGCAGCAGATCTACGCGCCGCTCGGCATGACCAACTCGAGCTTCCGCCAGCCGCTGCCCGACGCCTTGCAGCCGAACATGTCGAAAGGCTATCGCGTGGCGTCGCAGCCGCCGCGTCCGTTCGAGAATGTTGCGCCGTTCCCGGCCGGCAGCATGGCCTCGAGCGGCCTCGACATGGCCAAGTTCATGCTGGCGCATCTCGCCGGCGGCGCGCCCTTGCAGGTGAAGTCGGCGCGGATGTTCGAAGTCAGCAAAGAGCCGGTGCCCGGTATCACCGGCTTCGGTCTCGGATTCTATCACGAGGACCGCAACGGCCATCGCGTCGTCGGCCACGGCGGCGACCTTGAACTGTTCCACACCAACCTGTCGCTGCTGCCCGACGACAATGTCGGCCTGTTCGTGTCGTTCAACAGCGCCGGCAAGGAAGGCGTGACCGGCGCGCTGCGCACCGGAATCCAGCGCGGCTTCATCGATCGCTATTTCCCGGCGCCGAAACAAGCGGACGAGCCGACCTTGCCGACGGCAAAGGAACACGGACAGAAGGTCGCCGGCGAGTGGCATGCCAGCCGCGGCGGCACGACCAGCTGGTTGCGCCTCGCCGGCCTGCTGGGGCACGCCAAGCTCTCGCTCAACCCGGATGACACGTTGAGCTTCGCCGGTTTTGCCGACGCAGCCGGTGCGCCGAAGAAGTGGCGCGAAGTGCAGCCGTTCGTCTGGCGCGAAGTGAACGGACCCGCGAAGGTCAAAGTGCAGCTTGATGCGGACGGCACGCCGAAGGTGATGTCGACCGACGAGTTCGCGCCCGTCATGGTCTTCCTGCCGACCGGCTTTGCGACCAGCGCAACGGCGGCGATCCTGGTTGGAATCTCGGTCGTCGTGCTGCTGGTGGCGCTGCTTGCCTGGCCGATCAATGCGCTGGTGCGCCGCCACTATGGCCGCGCGCTGCAATTCGAAGGGCGCGACCGTCTGTTCTATCGCGTGTCGCGCGCTGCAGCCGGCTTGCTGGTCGTCGTGTTGCTGGCCTGGCTGTATCTGTTGACCAAGCTGGGCTCGAGCATCGGTTCGGTCGCGTTCGGCATCGACGGCACGCTCTTGTTGCTGCGACTGCTCGGGATCGTCGCGATCCTGGGTGCGATCTTCCTGGTCTTCCGTGCCGCGCTGACCTGGCGTGACGGACGCTTCGGGTGGTGGGGCCGTATTGCCAACACCGCGCTGGCGCTGGCCGGTCTGGTGATGGTCTGGACCTATCTCACCTACAATCTGGTCAGCTTCGGCTCGACCTATTGATGCGGGCACTTCTCTTCGCGCTGTTGTTCGCGAGTTCTGCCGCCACCGCGCAGGTGGCGGTGGAACCCGCGCCGACAGTCGCGAAGGTGGAGGCGGAATCGCTGTCGCAAGCAGCACCGACGCCGGCTCGCGCACTGGCCGCCGAGGATCTCGGCACGTGGCTGGACGGATTTCTGCCCTGGGCGCTGGCGCGCGGCGATCTCGCCGGCGCCGTCGTCACGGTCGTCAAAGACGGGCAGGTGCTGTTCGCGCGCGGCTACGGCTATGCCGACATTGCCAAGCGCACGCCGGTCGACCCGGCGAACACGCTGTTCCGCATCGCGTCGATCTCGAAGACGTTCACCTGGACCGCGGTGATGCAGCTGGTCGAGCAGGGCAAGCTCGACCTCGACAAGGACGTCAATAGCTACCTCGATTTCAAAATTCCCGACGCGTTCGGCAAGCCGATCACGCTCAGGAACATCATGACCCATTCGGCGGGGTTCGAAGAAACCTCGAAGGATCTGTTCCTCGCAGCGCCCGCCAAGCTGCTGCCGCTCGGCGACTACGTGCGCACGCATATTCCGGCACGCGCCTATCCGCCGGGGCAGGTCGCCGCCTACTCGAATTACGCCACCGCGCTGGCCGGCCGCATCGTCGAACGCGTCTCGGGGCAAAGCTTCGAAGACTATATCGAGCAGCATGTCTACGCGCCGCTCGGCATGAATCGCGCGACGTTCCGCCAACCGCTGCCCGACGCGCTGCAGCCCTTTATGGCGCAGGGCTACGCGCTTGCGTCGCGTCCTGCGGGACCGTTCGAACTGATGACGGGATTTCCTGCCGGCAGCATGTCGGTCAGCGGCGGCGACATGGCGAAGTTCATGGTCGCGCATCTGAACCAGGGCGGGCCGTTGCTGAAGCCCGAGACGTCCGCGCGCATGTTCGAGCCGCAGACTCCGTCGGCGCCCGACTTCCGCGCCATGGCGCTGGGTTTTTATCACGAGGACCGCAACGGACGTCGCATCGTCGGGCATAGCGGCGATCTGCTGCGCTTCCACAGCGATCTGCATCTGCTGCTGGACGAGAAGGTCGGCCTTTTCGTCTCGTTCAATTCCGCGGGCAAAGAGGGCGTCACCGGCGCGTTGCGAACCGCGTTGTTTCGCGGCTTTGTCGATCGCTATTTCCCGGCCCCGAAGCAGGCCGATGAGCCGACATTACCGACCGCCGGTGCGCATGGGCGTGACGTGGCGGGCGCTTATTCGTCGAGCCGTGCCGGTGTCGAGAGCTGGTACCGCTTCACGCAGATGTTTTCGCCGGTGCGGCTGACGGTGAACGCAAACGACACGATCAGCGTGTCGTCGCTGCGCGCGGCCGACGGTGCGGTCAAGAAATGGCGCGAAGTGCAGCCCTATGTGTGGCGCGAGGTGAACGGCACCGGTCGCGTTGCCGTGTTGCGCGACACCGACGGTCGCGCCGCGACCATCGTCAGCGACGACCTGCCGCCCGTGATGGTGTTCCGGCGCGCGGGCTTCTGGACCGGACCGAACGCGGTGCCGGTGGTTGGTGGTGCGGTCGCGATCCTGGCTCTGACCGTGCTGGCCTGGCCGGCTGCCGCGCTGGTGCGGCGTCACTACGGCGCCACGCTGCGGTTCCACGGGCGCGATCGGCAACTCTACCGCGCCGCGCGCATCGTCTGTCTCGCGCTGGTGCTGTTCCTGGCCGGTTGGCAGTTGGTGCTGAACAGTTTCTCCGGCGGCTTCGGCATGACCGCGTCGTCGCGCGACTGGGTCTATTGGCTGATCCGTCTGATCGGACTGATCGGTCTTATCGGCACGCCGTTGCTGCTTTGGCGCGCGGCGCAGGCCTGGCGCGACGCACGCTTCGGCTGGTGGGGACGTATCTCCACCGCTGCCGTCGCTGCAGCGGCGCTGGTCGTGATCTCCGCCGGCTTTGCCTACAACCTTCTGAGCTTTGGATTGCAATATTGATGCGAAGCCTGCTTCTCGCGCTGTTGCTGCTTGCGAGCCCGGCCGTTGCACAGAACGCGCCTAGTCCCACACAAGCGGCACCGGCCGAGGCGCATGCGCTGACCGCGGACGATCTGCGCGTCTGGTTCGATGGCATGATGCCCTGGCTGCTCGCGCGCGGCGATCTCGCCGGCGCGGTGGTCAGCGTCGTCAAGGACGGGCAGGTGCTGTTCGCGCGCGGCTACGGCTATGCCGACGTTGAAAAGCGCACACCGGTCGATCCGGCGACGACGCTGTTCCGCATCGGCTCGATCTCGAAGCTGTTCACCTGGACCAGCGTGATGCAGCAGGTCGAGCAGGGGAAGCTCGACCTCGACAAAGACATCAACAGCTACCTCGATTTCAAAATTCCCGACGCGTTCGGCAAGCCGATCACGCTCCGGAACATCATGACCCATACCGCCGGCTTCGAAGAGGCGAGCAAAGATCTGTTTCCGCCGAATACGAGCATGCTGATGCCGCTCGGCGACTATATGAAAACCCACATTCCGGCGCGCGCCTATCCGCCGGGCGAGGTCATCTCCTATTCGAACTATGGCGCGGGGCTCGCCGCCTACATTGTCGAGCGGATCAGCGGCAAACAATTCGACGACTATGTCGAGCAGGAGATCTACGCGCGCGCGGGCATGACGCAGGCGACGTTCCGCCAGCCGCTGCCGGAAAAATTGCAGCCCTTCATGTCGAAGGGCTACCGCGTGGCCTCAGGCAAGCCCTTCCCGTTCGAAGTGGTCGGCGCGGCACCGGTGGGCGCCATGTCGGCGAGCGGTACCGACATGGCCAAATTCATGATCGCGCACCTGAACGCGTTTCGCGGCGTCGCCGACAAGCCGTTGCTGAAACAGGAAACGGTCGCGCGCATGTACACCGTCAACAAGCCGCTGGCACCCGGTTTCATCGGCATGGCGCTGGGCTTCTACCAGGAAGATCGCAACGGCAAGCGCATCGTCGGCCATGGCGGCAACATGCCGGTGTTCCACAGCGACCTGCATCTGCTGCCCGACGACAATGTCGGTCTGTTCGTGTCGTTCAACACGACGGGCGTGGGCGACGTCACCGGACCGTTCCGGCTGGCGCTTCTGCGCGAGTTTCTCGACCGCTACTACCCGGCGCCGTTGCCGGACGAGCCGACTCTGCCGACTGCTGCCGAGCATGCACGGGTCGTCGCGGGTTATTATTCGAACAGCCGTGCCGGCGTCGCGGGCTGGACGCGCCTGATGCAGATCATGCGGCCGTCGCAACTGTCGGTGAATCCGGACAATACGATCAGCTTCTCGGCTGTGACGGCGTTCGGCGGGTCAGCGAAGAAATGGCGCGAAGTGGCACCGTTCGTCTGGCGCGAAGTGAACGGGCGCAGCCGCGTCGCCGTGCTGCGCGACGAAGCCGGTGCGCCGACCATTCTCGCAGATGACGACGGCCTGCCGGTCTATGTCTATCTCCACTCCAGCTTCGCGACGGGCCCGAACGCGCTGCCGCTGATCCAGGCCGCGATCGCCGTGCTGCTGGTTGCGGCGCTGTCCTGGCCGGTGAACGCGCTGGTGCGTCGCCACTATGGCGGCACGCTGCGCTTGGAAGGGCGCGACCTGCTGCTCTATCGCGCGGCGCGCGTCGCCTGCATCGTGTCGCTGCTGTTCGCGGCAGGCTGGTGGGCGGTGCTGAACCATGCGTTCGGCATCAACTTTATGCTCTCCGACAGCGCCTGGTTCTTCTGGATCGTCCGCCTGATCGGCGTGATCGGTCTCGCCGGTACCGCACTGCTCTTGTGGCGTGCGGCGACGACGTGGCGCGACGCGCGCTTCGGCTGGTGGGGGCGGATTTCGAACAGCGTCATCGCGCTGGCGGCGCTGGTGATCATCTGGGCGTCCTTCGCCTACAACCTGCTCTCGACGGGATTGCAATATTGATGCACCGGCTGCTCGCGGCGCTGTTCCTTCTCGTTGCGGGCGCAGCGGCCGCGCAGGTTCCGGCCGATCCCGCGCCTGTGCCGCCAATGATTCAGGCGGCAACGCCGGTGCCGACCGAGCCGCATGTGCTGAGCGAAGCGGATCTTGCGAGCTGGCTCGACGGCATGATGCCGTGGGCGCTGGCGCGCGGTGACCTTGCCGGCGCCGTCGTCACGGTCGTCAAGGACGGTCAGGTCCTGTTCGCGCGCGGCTACGGCTACGCCGATGTTGCCAAACGCGTCCCGATCGATCCGGCGAAGACTCTGTTTCGCGTCGCGTCGGTTTCGAAGCTGTTCACCTGGACCGCGATCATGCAGCTGGTCGAGCAAGGCAAGCTCGATCTCGACCGGGACGTGAACACCTATCTCGACTTCAAGATTCCCGACGCGTTCGGCACGCCGATCACGCTGCGCCATATCATGACGCACTCGGCGGGATTTGAAGAGCAGCTCAAGGACTATCGGCCGACCGACGCGCGCCTGCGCCAGCCGCTGGGTACCTGGCTTCGCACGCACATTCCGGCGCGCGTCTACAAGCCGGGCGAGGTCATCGCCTATTCGAACTACGCCACAGGTGTTGCCGGCTATATTCTCGAGCGCACCTACGGCAAGCCGTTCGAGCAGGTGATGGAAGACCAGATCCTGAAGCCGCTCGGCATGGCGAATGCGACGTTCCGGCAGCCGGTCCCGGACTCGCTCACGCCGGATCTGGCCCTGGGCTATCGCCTCGCGTCGGCGCCGCCGTCCGGTTTCGAGCCGTCGGGGATCCTGCCGCCGGGCGCGCTCTCGGTGAGCGCCCGCGACATGGCGAAATTCATGATCGCGCATCTGAATAAAGGGGCGCCGCTGCTGCAGCCCGCCACCTCGGCGCGCATGCTGGAACCGACCAAGGCGCCGGTGGCCGGCCTCAACGCGATGGCGTTGGGCTTCTATCACATGGACCGGAATGGCCGCCGAATCGTCGGCCACGGCGGCGACATCACCGCCTTCCACAGCAACGTGGCGCTGCTGCCCGACGAAAATGTCGGCCTGTTCATTTCGATCAACAGTGCCGGCGGCATGGGCGTCACGGGACCCTTGCGCACCGCGCTGCTGCGCAGCTTCCTCGACCGCTATTTTCCCGCGCCCGCGCTGCCGGACGAACCGACGCTGCCGACCGCGGCGGAGCACGGACAGATCCTGGCATCGCAGAACTGGATCTCGAGCCGTGCCGGCGTGGCAAGCTGGTTGCGTCTGTCGACGGCGCAGGCACCGTCGACCGTCACCGTGCATGGCGACAATACGATCAGCTGGACGGCGATGGTCGGGCCGGGCGGCGCACCGAAACGTTGGCGCGAAGTGCAGCCGTTCGTCTGGCGTGAAGTGAACGGCGCCAGCCGTCTGGTCGCGCAGCGCGACGCCAGCGGTCGGCCGACCATGCTGGGGACCGACGACATTGCACCGGTGATGGTCTGGCTGCCGGCGAGCGTCGCCACCGGTCCGACCGCGATGAAGCTGATCTGGAGTGCCTGCGCGGTCCTCGGGTGCACGGTGCTGCTGTGGCCGGTCGCGGCGCTGGTGCGCCGCTATCATGACGCGAAGCCGAGCTTCGAGGGGCGCGACCGGTGGCTCTATCGCGCGTCCCGCATCGTGCCCGCGTTCCTGCTCGTCTTCTTCTTCGGCTGGTTTCGCATGATGACGGAAATCGGCACCAACCTGCCGAAATTCTCGGCGGACCTCGATCCGACCCTGTGGTTGCTGCAGGTGATCGGCGTGATCGGCGCGTTGGGCACGCTGCTGCTTCTGTGGCGCGCGGTGCAGGCGTGGCGCGATGCGCGCTTCGACTGGTGGGGCCGGATCAGCAACAGCGTCATCGCACTCGCCGCACTCGTCATCGTCTGGGCGGGCGTCGTCTACAACCTGTTCGACTTCGGATTGAACTACTGATGCGCATCACCAAGCTCGCGCTTGCCGGAATTCTTCTTGGCACGACGACCGCATGGGCGGCACCGCCACCGGACCTCGACGCGACGGTGGCCAAGGCGATGGCGACGTTCGACGTGCCGGGGGCGGCACTGGCGATCGTCGAAGACGGCAAGACCGTGCTGACCAAGGGCTACGGCGTGCGCGGCCTCGACGACAAGCGGCCGGTTGACGACAAGACGCTGTTCGCGATCGGCAGCTGCAGCAAGGCCTTCACCGCGGCGCTGATCGAAAATCTCGTCGACGAAGGCAAGATGTCGCTCGACGACAAAATGATCGATCGCGTGCCGGCCTTTCAGCTGCCCGACCCGTACGCCGCCGCCAACGTGACCGTGCTCGACGTGCTGGCGCATCGCAGCGGGCTGGTCGGCGGCGACGTTCTGTGGCGCACCGTGCCGACCGAAAAGCTGCCGCGCATCGAGCTGTTGCGCCGGGTGCGCTACATGCCGGTCATGCTGACCTTCCGCGCCAAATTCTCGTATAACAATATCGGCTATGCGGCGGCGGGCGAGGCGGCGGCGAATGCGGCCGGCATGAGTTGGGAAAACGCGTTGCGCGCCCGCATCCTGAAGCCGCTCGGCATCGACGGCGCGGCGCTCACCGGCGCCGAGCTGGCCAAAGCCGACAACAAGGCGCAGCAGCATGCCTGGCTTGGTGACGGCATCCGCCGCGGCAAGGTTTCGGTGATGCCGACGATCGCACTCGATACGATCGGCCCGGCCGGTTCGATCGCGATGTCGGCCGAGCAACTCGCCAAATGGGTGACGGTGCAGCTCGCCGACGGCGCACTGCCCGACGGCAAACGCGTGTGGAGCGAAGCGCGTGCGCGCGAAATGCGCACGATCGTATCGCCGATGCCGATCGCCGATTCACCCGCCGGCTCGCCCGACAAACGCCCCAACTTCCAGGGATATGCGCTGGGCTGGGTGGCGTACGACGTCGATGGACATGTGGTCATCCAGCATAGCGGCGCCGTGCCCGGGCAGCGCGCCACCATCGCCTACGTTCCCGATCTCAAGATCGGTTTCGCGATGACGACGTCGACGGATGATGGATCCGTGCTGCAGGCGATCACGGCGACGCTGCTCGACCATTATCTGAAACGGCCGGCGACCGACCGGATCGCCCTGGTCAAATCAACCACCGACGCGCACGTGGCGCGGCTCGAAGCGGCGCAGAAGAAGATCGAAGAGGCGCACGCGACCGATGCGAAACTGTCTGCCGATGCCGACCAGCTGATCGGCGCGTGGCACGATAAATGGTTCGGCAACGCGGTCATTGCGCGTGCCGGTGACGGGCTGACGATCAAGCTCAGCGACGCGACCGACATGGAAGGCAAGCTCGAACCCTGGCAGCGCGACACGTTCCTGGTCCATTGGAAGGACCGGAATATGGGCAAGGCTTTTGTCACCGTGCTGCGCCGGCCGAACGACGGCACGCCGGAGCGTATTGCCTTCACTGGAACCTCGCCGCTCGGCGGTCCGTCCTTCTTTGACGGTCTCGATTTCAAGCGAGCGAAGTAACGGCCTCCGGGCGCCTCGAGTTAGAGCGCGAGATCGAGCAACTCACCCGGCGCCACCGGCAGGTCTTCGCCGGCAGGCACCACGACGGGCCGGCCTTCATGCGCGCCGCGGCAATAGAGCGAGCGTTCGGTGACCCAATGACCGTCGCAGCTGGCGTGGCAGATCCAGCGCTCGCCGCGTGCCATGCGCGTCAGCGCGTGCCGCCAGTCGCCGGGCGAGTAGGGGACGCTCCGCCAGTCGCGATCGGGCGCGAAGGGACAGCCGCTGCACATACGGGCAGCGACCCTGCGGCTGGCGGCATGGGGGTCCGGTCGAGTCATCGCGAAGCCCCATCCGACCAAGCCGACGGCCCATAAGCAAGCGTCCCAGCCCCCGCGCTGGACAGCCGGAAGCGGCGTCGCGAAGGTGGGACGTGCACACGACCGATTCTGTGTCTGCCTCCGGCAGTCGTTCCGGCGCCGCTTCCGGCGCGGGCCCGGAGCTCCGCCGCGTCCTTGGCCCGTGGAATCTGATCGCGCTGGGGGTCGGCTCGACCCTCGGGGCCGGGTTGTTCTCGCTCACCGGCATCGCCGCCAGCGAACATGCCGGGCCGGCGGTGGTTCTCGCCTTCCTCGTCGCGGCGATCGGCTGCGGCCTGGCGGCACTCTGCTATGCCGAGCTGGCCTCGATGATCCCGGTCTCGGGCAGCGCCTATACCTATGCGCGCTACGTCGCCGGGCCGGCCTTTGCCTGGATCGTCGGCTGGGACTTGGTGCTCGAATATTCGGTGTCGGTCTCCACCGTCGCGGTGAGCTGGGCCGGCAATCTCGACGCCTTCCTCAAAAGCTTCGGCCTGCACGTGCCATCGCAATTACTGGCGAGCCCGTTCGACACCGAGCCGGGCTGGATCAACCTGCCGGCGGTGCTGATCATCTGCATCTGTTCGGTGCTGCTGATCCGCGGCGTCGAAGGATCGTCACGCGTGAACGCGATCGTCACCTACGCCAAATGCGGCGTGGTGGTGCTGTTCATCGCGCTCGGACTCGGTTCGGTCGACACCGCCAATTTCCATCCGTTCGTGCCGCCCAACACCGGGGAGTTCGGCAGCTTCGGATGGAGCGGCGTCGCGCGCGCCGCCGGGTTGATTTTCTTCGCCTATATCGGCTTCGACGCGGTCTCGACCGCGGCCCAGGAAGCGCGCAACCCGCAACGCGACATGCCGATCGGCCTGATCGGCGCGCTGCTCGTCTGCACGGTTCTGTTCGTCGCCTTCGCCGCGGTGCTGGTCGGCATCGTGCCGTACGCGCAGTTGAAGGGCGACGCGGCACCGATCGCGACGGCGGCGGCCATGACGCCCTATCCGTGGCTTGCCTGGGTGGTCGAGGCGACGATCCTGATCGGCTTTCTCGCGGTCATTCTCGTCACGCTGTACGGCCAGTCGCGGATCTTCCGCGCCATGGCGCAGGACGGTGCGTTGCCGGGCTGGTTCGGCGCGGTGCATCCGCGCTTCCGCACACCGTGGCGCGCTGACCAGGCGACGATGATCGTCAGCGCCTTGATGGCCGGCTTCACGCCGCTTGCCGAGCTGGGCGAACTGACTTCGATCGGCACCTTGCTCGCCTTCGTCGTCGTCTGCGTCGCGGTGCTGGTCCTGCGCCGGACCAAGCCCGACATGAAGCGCACCTTCCGCACGCCCTGGATGCCGTGGACGCCGATCCTCGGCATTCTCGCCTGCGTCGCGCTGATGGCGTCGCTCGATTATCTGTCGTGGCTGCGGCTGGTCGTCTGGCTCGTGGCCGGGCAGTTGCTGTGGTTTTTCTACGGGCGCCATCGCGCCCGCAGCTTCGCCGCCGCGACCGCAAATTAGCGCTCGTTTCCCGCGACCCGGGTTCAGTTCGCTTTCAAGCGGACCGCGCTAATTACCTGGCAAATAAAGCACAATCCGCGTTGCGGGATGGTGCGGGGAACAGCGTGCCGTCGGTCGGGGTTATTTGTCCGTATTCTTGCTGGATAAATCCGACGGAGGAATTTTCTTATGCGTATTACTTGGGTGCTTGCGGTTATTGCCGCGTTCGCCGCGCTGCCGGCGGTCGCGCAGACCGTGGTCGAAAAGCAGGTGACGACGACGACGTCGAGCCGCGTCGATTGCGCCACCATCCTGAACGATGCGGAACGTCTGAGCTGCTGGCAGGCTCGGGCCTCGATCGCACCGGCACCGGTCGAGACCCAGACGACGGAGAGGACCATCTCGACCGCGGACGGCGCCGTGCGCACCGTTGAAACTGCCACGACATCGGCGCCCGCGGTCATTCCGGCGCCGGTGACCCGGACCATCACCACCACCGAACCGGCCGTCCCGGCGGTGATTTCGAAGAAAACCACCACGACGGTGACCAAGGACTGAGGTCGCCGACGGAAAAGCCGCCGCGGGCGACCGCGGCGGCTTTTTTACGCGCATGCGCAGCACGAAATCCGGATGGCGCATGGACAAAGAAAAAGCCGCTCCGGCAAGGAGCGGCTTTTCCGTCGCAGGCGTGCAGAAGGATGCGGCTTACGGCCACTTCGTCGTGGTGCGGGTCCGTTCCGTCGTCGCCGTATCGGCGCTCGAATTCGTATTCTGCTGTGTCACCGTGCGCGAGGTGCCGCTATACGGATCGGCGTAGGTGGTCTGGCTGGTCGTGGTCGTCGGGGCCACGGCCGGGGCCGTCGTTTCCACCGTGCTGGTGCGAACCGTCTCGGTACGCGGGGCGCAGGCGGTCAGGGCGAGCGCAAGCGCGGCCACGCTGCCCAAGCGGATCGTCATATGCATGTGGGAATCTCCTCGTTCTCCAACTTCTCGTGGTGAAACCGAGAAGCGCTCCAGTCGTTCCGTACTTTCGGGCTCGGAAAAAAATCATCCGCAGGATGGAACCAGAACTGGCCGATGCGTGTTGTGAGTTAGTTGGAGCCGTAGCCTCACCAAAAAAAAGGCGCTCTGGTGGACGAGGGACAGGAAGATCAGGAGCCAGGCCAGGAACCGGTTGAGAATTCGACCGAGCCCGGGCCCCGTACCTCATCCTCGACCGGGTCGCGCCGCGCGCCCAAGATCACGCCAACGCTTCCCTCCGATCGACCCAAGATCGACCGACCCCGAACCGGAGCCCGCGCCCCGCGCGGGGCCGTGCTGACCACGCCAGAAGGACCGCCGATGCAGGAGATCACCCGCCAACAGCGCCCAGAGTTGCAGCCGCAAGTGCTGCTCCGGGCGCTGAAGACGTTTCGCAAGGGCGACTTCACGGCCCGATTGCCGGGCGACCTGCCCGGGGTCCACGGCGAGATCGCCGAAGTCTTCAATGACGTGGTCGAGCTCAACGAGAAGCTGACCCGGGAGCTGGAGCGGATCGGCACCGTCGTCGGCAAGGACGGCAAGATCTGGGAACGCGCCCGGCTGGACCATGGCGGCGGCTCCTGGGGCGCCTGCCTGGACGCGGTCAACACGCTGATCGGCGACATCGTGCAGCCGACCACCGAGGTTGCGCGCGTGATC
This sequence comes from Rhodospirillales bacterium, assembly GCA_028291365.1. Classification (GTDB taxonomy): domain Bacteria; phylum Pseudomonadota; class Alphaproteobacteria; order BOG-932; family Roseiterribacteraceae; genus Roseiterribacter. The sequence continues at coordinate 761 of JAQGIE010000091.1, read as the reverse complement.
GGCGCGGTCGCGAAGGGCGACCTGGCGCAGCAGATGCAGGTCGAGATCGAGGGCCGTCCCTTGAAGGGCGAGTTCCTGCGCATCGGCAAGGTCGTGAACACCATGGTGGGGCAGCTCGGCTCCTTCGCCTCGGAAGTGACGCGCGTGGCGCGCGAAGTCGGCCTGGAAGGCAAGCTGGGCGGCCAGGCGAAGGTGAAGGGCGTCGCGGGATCGTGGAAGGATCTCACCGACAACGTGAACATGATGGCGGCGAACCTGACCGGTCAGGTTCGTAACATCGCCGAAGTGACGACCGCGGTCGCCAACGGCGACTTGTCCAAGAAGATCACCGTGGACGTGCGCGGCGAAGTGCTCGAGCTGAAGTCGACCATCAACACGATGGTGGACCAGCTCAACTCGTTCGCCGGCGAAGTCACGCGCGTCGCGCGCGAAGTCGGCTCGGAAGGCAAGCTCGGCGGTCAGGCCCGCGTCGAAGGCGTGTCGGGCGTCTGGAAGGACCTCACCGACAACGTCAACATCATGGCCGCCAACCTCACCAGCCAGGTCCGTAACATCGCCGAGGTGACGACGGCGGTCGCGAATGGCGACTTGTCCAAGAAGATCACCGTCGACGTGCGCGGCGAGATCCTGCAGCTGAAGGAGACTATCAACGTGATGGTCGATCAGCTGAACACCTTCGCGGCGGAAGTCACGCGCGTCGCGCGCGAAGTCGGCTCGGAAGGCAAGCTCGGCGGTCAGGCCCGCGTCGAAGGCGTGTCGGG
>JAQGIE010000089.1 GCA_028291365.1 Rhodospirillales bacterium | reverse complement strand
CGAATGTCGATGACCTTCGGGCCCAGCGTGCCTTCGAGCACGGGGAAGGTGGTCGACTTTCCGCTCGCCGGATCCTCAAGCGTGACGCTCGCAGCTTTCGAGCCGGGATTGGTGCTGGCGGTCATCGTCATCCTTTGACATCCCTCAACAGTTCGAACGGAACCCCGTTCGCATTCGCAGACGCAAACTAGACCCGCCCCGGGCTCCCCTCAAGGCAGGGAGGCCGCAGATCCGGCCTCGGCCAGCCGCGCCAGCGTTTCCTCACGCCCGAGCACGCTGGCGACCTCGAAAACCGGCGGCGACACGGTCGTGCCGGTCAGCGCTGCGCGCAGGGGTTGCGCCACCGCACCCAGTTTGACGCCGCGTTGTTCGGCGAAATTCCGCGTCGTCTCTTCCAGTCGTGCCGCTTCGAACGATGACAGGGGCGCCAATGCCCCGTGCAGATCGCGGAGCAGCGCCCGCGCTTCATCATTCAACGCGGCGCGCGCCTTGTCGTCGAAGGCGAGCGGCCGCTCGCTGGTGTACACGCCCATGCTGGTGGCCAATTCGACCAGCGTCTTGGCCCGCTGCTTGAGTCCGTTCATGCCGGCGCGCACGCGCGTGACCTGCGCCGGGGTCAGCGACTTGCCTGCGGTCACCAGCTCGGTCAGGCGCGCATCATCGGTGGCACGCAGATAGTGCCCGTTCAGATTATCCAGCTTGGTAAAGTCCAATCGCGACGGCGAACGGCCGATCCCGTCGAGATCGAACCAGGCGATTGCCTGTTCGGTCGAAATCATCTCGTCGTCGCCGTGACTCCAGCCCAGCCGCAACAGGTAGTTCCGCAACGCCTCGGGCAGGTAGCCCATGTCGCGATATTCCTCGACGCCCTGCGCGCCGTGGCGCTTCGACAATTTGGCGCCGTCGGGGCCGTGGATCAGCGGAATATGCGCGAAGACCGGCACGTTCCACCCGCAGGCGCGGTAGAGCTGCGTCTGGCGGAACGCATTCGTCAGGTGGTCGTCGCCGCGAATGACGTGGGTGACGCTCATGTCGTGATCGTCGACCACCACCGACAGCATGTAGGTCGGCGTGCCGTCCGAGCGAAGCAGCACCATGTCGTCGAGCTGGGCGTTGGCGACCGTGACGCGACCTTGCACGGCGTCGTCGATCACCGTTTCACCTTCGGTGGGCGCCTTGAGACGGATCACCGGCTCGACGCCGGCCGGCGCCTCGGACGGGCTGCGATCGCGCCACCGCCCGTCATAACGCAGCGGCAGACCCTTCGCTTTCTGTTCCGACCGCATCGCTTCGAGTTCGGCGGGCGAGGTGAAGCAGCGATACGCCATGCCTTTGTCGACCAGCTCATGCGCGACCTGCGCATGGCGTTCACGGCGCTCGAACTGCGAAATCGCGTCGCCGTCCCATTCGAGGCCGAGCCAGTGCAGGCCTGCAATGATCGCGTCGACCGCAGCCTGCGTCGAACGCGCGCGATCGGTGTCCTCGATGCGGAGCAGGAAGGTGCCGCCGGTGTGCTTGGCGAAGAGCCAGTTGAACAAGGCGGTGCGGGCGCCGCCGATATGGAGAAAGCCGGTCGGCGAGGGGGCGAAGCGGGTGACGATTTCCATGCGCGGCGGTCCTAGCACGGCGGCGGCGGCGCGTGCACGATCCCAGACCGCATGACCGATCTCACCCAGGATTGGCCGGAGACGGGCTGGACGACCGCGACACGGCCGCGCGGCCCGCTCGCCTGGATGGCGCGCGTCTGGGCGCTCGAGCGGCCGCGGCGGATTCTGTGGCTGCCGGTCGCGATCGGCCTTGGGATCGTCCTCTATTTCGAGCTGTTGGCCGAACCGCCGGCCGACCTCGCCGCCGCAATCGCCTGCATCGCGGCAGCGATCACGATCTGGACGCGGCGGTGGCACGTCGCCGCGCTGCCGGCGGCGCTGGCGCTGGTCGCGCTCGGCTTCGCGGCGGCGCAATTCCGTGCCGAACAGGTGGCCGCCCCGGTGCTCGCCGCGCCGACCGGACCGGTCGCGGTCGAAGGCGTCGTCATATCGCTCGACCCGCGCGAGAACGGACTGCGCATCCTGCTCCGCGCGCCGCGTGTCGCGGGCCTCGACGAAGCGGTGACGCCGCGGAAGCTGCGCGTGCGGCTGACGCCGGACTCCGAGGCGCCGCATCTCGGCGATCGCGTGCGGCTGGTCGCCGAATTGCAGCCGCCGATGCGGCCGGTCGCACCCGGCGCCTACGACCAGCGGCGGCAATTATGGTTCGACGGGATCGGCGGCACCGGCTGGGCGGTGCGCCGGTTCGAACGTGCGCGCGACCTGACCGGCGGCGAAGCGCCGTCCGCGGTGGCGCAGCTTCGGCGTGACGTGGTCGATCGCATCGGACAGGTGCTCGAGGGCGGCGTCGGCGCCATCGCCATCGCGCTGCTGGCCGGCGAGCGCGGCCAGATCGACCAGGCCGATGTCGAAGCGATGCGCCAGTCCGGCCTGGCGCATCTGCTGGCGATCTCCGGGATGAATATCGGCATTGCGGCGGGCTTCGTTTTCGTCGCCTTGCGCGCGCTGCTGGCGCTCAGCCCGCGCCTCGCACTGACATTGCCGATCAAGAAGATCGCGGCGACCGCCGCGCTGCTCGCCGCGATCGCCTATACCGAGTTCGTCGGCGCGCCGGTCTCGGCCGAGCGATCGATGCTGATGAGCAGCCTGGTGCTCGCGGCCATCGTGCTCGATCGTGCCACCGTGTCGCTGCGCACCTGCGCCGTCGCTGCAATCGTGCTGCTGCTCGCCGAGCCCGAAGAATTGGTCGGTCCGTCGTTCCAGATGTCGTTCGGCGCCGTGCTGGCGATCGTCGCCGTGTGGGAGACGCTGCGCGCCCGGGTGTTCGGTTGGCTGGAGGGGGGCGGCCTGGTGCGCCGTGCCGTCGCGTATCTCGTCGGTGTCGCCTGCATGTCGGCCCTGGCCACGTTCGCGACGGCGCCGTTCTCGCTCTATCACTTCCAGCAGATCTCGACCTGGGGCGTGGTCGCGAACCTGGTCGCGGTGCCGCTCAACGATTTCTGGATCATGGGCTGGGGCGTGCTCGCCTATGCGCTGCTGCCGTTCGGGTTGGAGCAGATCGCGCTGGTCCCGATGGGGTGGGGGATCGCGCTGCTGCTCGACATCGCGCACTACTTCGCCGGCCTGCCGGGCGCGGTGCTGCACGTGCCGGCGCTGCCGACGGCGGCGTTCTTCCTCGCCGTCATCGGCGGCTTGTGGCTGCTGCTGTGGTCGCAGCGCGTCCGGCATCTCGGTTGGCTGGCGGTTGCCGCAGCGATTGCCGTCGCCTGTTTCACGCGTGCGCCTGATCTGCTGATTTCCGAAGACGGAAAACTGGTCGGCGTGCGGCGCGACGACGGCGCGTTGGCGCTTTCGACCTTGAAGCGCGGCCGCTTCACCGCCGAGATCTGGTCGCGCCGCCTGGGCGGGGCCGAGCTGGTGCCGTTTCCGGCCGCCGGCGTCGTGACGCCGCCGCTTGTCTGTCAGCGCGGCGTCTGCCGGATGGGCAGGCTGTTGATCGTCGAGGCCAGGCAGACGATCAGCGCTTGCCACGAGATCACGCTGGTGGTCGATCCGACCGACAGCGGCGCCTGTCCCGGTCTGGCGCGCATCGGTCGCGCCGCGCTGGCACGCGACGGCGCCCATGCGATCGACCTTCGCGACGGCACGATCGAAACGGTGGCCGCCGTTGCGGGCGCGCGGCCCTGGACGTCCCGCGACTAGTTTGGGCAGGTCAGGCGGCGCGCACGGCGTCGAACACCGGCACGAAGGCTTCGCTGTCCTGCGCACCGGCAAGCGCGAAACGGCGATCGAAGACGTAGTAGGGCACGCCGTCGACATGCCGGCGCGCGGCGCCGTCGGCGGCCAGCACTGCGGCACGATCTTCGTCGCTGGCGAGAAAGCGCGCCGCTTCGCCGGCCTCGACACCGACCTCGCTCGCGAGCCGGGCCAGCGCCTCGGCATTGCCGAGATCGACGCCGTCACGGAAATACGCAGCGAACAGGCGTTCGACCATCGCGTCGGCCAGGCCGGCGCGCTCGGCGAGACGGACCAGACGGTGCGCCAGCAGCGTGTTGGGCGCACGTTCGATCCGCTCCCAGGCGAAATCGAGTCCCAGTTCGGTGCCGACTCGTGTCATCAACGCATACATCGCCTCGACCCGCGGCGCGTCGCCGAATTTCGACGTGACGTACAGCGTGCGATCCATACCCTCTGGCGGCAGCGCCGGATTCAGCCGGTACGGACGCCAGGCGATTTCGATCTGCATGCCGGGCCGTTGGTTCAGCGCATGTAGAAAACGGTGGCGCCCGATCCAGCACCAGGGGCAAACGAAGTCGGCGAAGATCTCGACCAGCATGACTTTGATCCGCTTTTGGGCCGCTCGATTTGGCCGCATGATCGGCGGGCGAGCGAAGAGGGAACCCGGACGTGGCCACGTATCTAGATCAGAAAGTGCGCGATGCACTCGACATCGCCCAGGGCGACCAGAACCAGGCGCAGCGCGTGCTGCTGGGCTGGGCGCAGCGCGACGAGAAACTGCTCCGTGCGCTGACGCAACCCTTCCTGGTCGGCATCGTCGCCAACGCGATCAACCATGGCGGCAAGATCGTCCCCGGGCTCAAGCCGACCAAGCCGCCGCCGGCGCCCCGCCCCATGCCGGCCAAGGCGCTCGACAGCCTGATCGGCCAGCTCGGCCGCAATTTCGAAAAGTCGAAAGGGCCGCTCGGTGTGGCCGGGGATGCCGCCCCGCCGCCCAAGAAGGCTTCGGCCAAGCACGCCGACACGATGCGCACCCTGGCCAACGCGTTTGGCAAGTCGAAGAAACGATAAAATCGCGTAATTACGTTTTCATCCAGAACATCTTGATGCTACTGTCCCTCCATCCCGTCGGCGCGGAGGGATCATGGATACGCGAACCAAGCTGCTTCTGTCGGAATGGGCCTACGAACCCGATCCGGCGAATCTGCCCGGCGGGTTGGAACTGCTGGCCCGTTCGGAGACGGCCAGCGGCTATCAGGGCTATGCGATCGGCCGCCGCGATCCGGCCAACCAAGGCGCCTTCGAGGAGGTCGTGCTGGTCAATCGCGGCAGTGACGTCACGACCGGCGCGGCGCACGACCTTCACGGAGAAGTCGCGCGCGACCTGACGACCGCCGTGAATCTGTTGACCGGATCGCGCCGGGCCGCGCATTTCGACGACGCGGTCGCGTTCTACCGCGACGTCGAGCGCACGTACGGCTCGCGCAGCGCGACGCCGGTGCAGCTGACCGGCCATTCGCTCGGCGGTGCTTGCGCCTACGTCCAGCTCGCGAGCGCGGCGTCGTCGAATCAGCGACGGCTGCCCACGGTCGAGAGCTTCGCCGCGCCCGACCCGTCGGGCCTCATCGCGCAGAAATTTCCCGACCTCGCACCCGAGTCATTCGCCACCGCGATCAATCACGTGCGCAGCAACGATCCACTGGTCGGACCACGTGCGATCTTGTTGCTGCCCGCGCTCCATCACGGGACTGAAACGATGGGCGACTGGCCCTCACCGCCGCTCGCGCTTGCGCCAGGACTGCCGCGCCTCGGCGTCAACCACGTGCTGCCCGCGGACCCGGCCGATCTCGCGCATCTGCTGCGGCCGCACGACACCGTCAGCCTGCAAAAGGAATTCGAAGCCGGCGAGACCTGGCAGGTGCGCGACGGACGGCTCGATTTGGTGCGCGCAGCGGCGAACGCGCCGCTGCGCCAGGCCGAGCTTCAATCGTCGGTGGCGAGCCGATAGCCGACGCCGGGCTCGGTCAGGATGTAGGTCGGCGACGCAGGGTCGTCGTCGAGCTTCTGCCGCAGGTGACCGACATGAATGCGCAGATAGTGCGTATCCTCGAGATGGTTCGGTCCCCATACCTCGCTCAGGATCTGCTGGTGCGTGACGACGCGGCCGGCATTGATCACGAGCAATTTCAGAATGTCGTATTCCTTGCGCGACAGCTTGACCTCTTCGCCGCGCAGCGTGACGCGCCGGTGGCCGAGATCGGCGATCAGGTCGCCCTTGCGGAACACGATCTCGCGCGGTTCGACGCCGTCGCCGCGCTTGCGTAGCGCCGCACGGATGCGCGCCAGCAACTCGCCGATTCCGAACGGCTTGGTCAGATAGTCTTCGGCGCCGCCGTCGAGCGCGCGCACTTTCTCGGCTTCACCCGCGCGCACCGAAAGGACGATCACCGGCGTCTGCGAACGTTCGCGGATCTTCGACAAGACCTGGTGTCCGTCGAAATCGGGCAGGCCGAGATCGAGAATGATCAGGTCGGGCTTTTCACCCGCCGCCTGGCTGACGCCTTCGGCGCCGGTCGCTGCTTCGACCACGTCGTAGCCGTGGGCGGTGAGGCTGATGCGCAGGAACTTTCGGATCTGCGGCTCGTCATCGACGATGAGGATCTTGTCGGCATCGCCGCGGGCAAGTTCGCTCGCATCGTCGGGATTGTTTTCGTCCGCGGGCGGGACGTCGCTTTCATTGCTGGTCATGCTGCGCTCCTCGAAGCGCTTTTTTCGTCGGTTGTTTCAGCGCCCGGCATTTCCTTGCGGGGCAGGCTCAGTTCGATCGTCGTACCACGGCCGTGCTCGCCGGCCAGCGCGGCGATGGTGCCGCCATGGGCTTGCATGAGGCCGCGGCAGATCGCAAGGCCGAGGCCGGTGCCGGCAATGCGCGTATCGCCGGCCTTGACGCGGTAGAACATATCAAAGACGAGCTCGCGCTCGTTTTCGGGAATGCCCGGACCTTCGTCGGTCACGCGAATCACGATTTTATTGTCGCGCACGAAAGCACGCAGATAGATCCGGTCGGTGCCGCCGGAATATTTGGCGGCGTTCTCGAGCAGGTTCAGGAGAACCTGCTCCATCAGCACGGGATCGACAAAGAGCAGCGGCAGGTCGGGCGCGATGTCGATCGAGACGTTGAAGCCATCTAGCGCGCGCTTCAGCCGTTCCAAGGCCCGGCCGACGATGTCGCGCAGATCGGTCCAATCGCGCTTCGGCTGCAGCGCGCCGTAGCCGAGCCGCGTCATGTCGAGCAGATTCTGCACGAAGCGATTCAGCCGTTCGGCTTCTTCGAGAATGGTGCGCAGCAGCTCGTGCCGGCTATCGCGCGGAATCTTGTCGCCGAAATTCACCAGGCTGGTCGCCGAGCCGATGATCGACACCAGCGGCGTGCGCAGATCGTGGCTGATGGAAGAAAGCAGGGCCGAGCGCAACTGCTCGGTCTCGGTCAACACCCGCGCATCCTGCATCGACGCTGCGAGATTGGTTCGTTCGATCGCAACCGCTGCCTGATCGGCAACCGCGTCGAGCAGCCGGCGCTGTTCCGGGTTGAGGCTTGCCGTTCCGTCATCGAAGGCGACGCCGAGCAGGCCGACGATGCCGCTGGCGGTACGCAGCGGTACGAACAGCCATTCCGACGATTGCAGCGTGTCGGTCGACCAGCCTGCCGGCTTGCCGTGCTTCCACGACCAGTCGGCGGCGGCGGCGGCGTTTTCGGTCAGTTCGTCTTCGGGCGGATAGCCCGCTTCGATGGTGAGCTTGGTGCTCTTGGGCTTGGCCAGCAGCACCAGCGACCGGCATTGCAGCGTCGACGCGACGTGATGCACGACCGCCCACAACACGTCGTCGCGACCAGCCGCGCCCGCGACGCGCTGCGAAAATTCGTAGAGACGTGCGGTTCGCCGCGCCGCCTGTCGCGACGCACGCGCCTGGTCGCGCACGCGGCTGGCGATGTTGCCGGTCAGCAGCGCGATGGCGAGGTAGAGCGACAGGACGAACAGGTCTTCGCGGTTCTCGATCGCGATGGTGAAACGCGGCTCGGTGAAGAAGAAATTATAGACCTCGAAGCCGAGCAGGCTGACATAGATCGACCAGATCAGACCGACGCGCACCGCGGTCAGCAGCACCGGCAGCACGAAGATCACGGCCAGCGTCTGCAACGGAACGAACATCTCGGCGATCGCGGCCAGCAGCCCGGCGAACACGATCGACAGCGTCGCGAGACCGAAATCCTTCCACGACGAAGCCTTGAATTCCTCCAGCCCCGGAACGGCCAGCGGGGTCGTGTCGGGCGCCGTGTCTTCCTCGTTGCCCACGACCATCACTTCGAAGCTTTTGGCCTGATCGACCAGCGTGTGCGTCACCGATTTTTTGAACATCTGTCGCAGGCCGCGCGTGCGCGGCCGTCCGACGACGATACGGCTGACATTGCGCTGCCGCGCGTAGGCCAGAAGTTCGCTCGCGACGTCGTGCGCGCCGGGCAGCGAAACCACTTCGGCGCCGAGCCGTTCGGCCAGCCGCATCGTCTCCTGGATGCGGTCCTTGGCGTCGTCCTTGAGCCCTTCCTCGCGCGGGGTCTGCACATGCACCGCGATCCAGGCGGCGCGCAGCCGGTCGGCCATGCGCTGCGTCGCGCGCACCAGCTTCTGACCCAGCGCACCTTCATGCACGCAGACCATGACGCGATCGCGGGTCGGCCACGGCCCCGACACGCCATGCGCGCGCATATAGCTGAGCATCTCGGCATCGACGCGCTCGGCGGCGGCGCGCATCGCCAGTTCGCGCAGCGCCGTCAGGTTGCCGCGGCTGAAGAAATGGCTGATCGCGCGCGCCGCCTGTTCGGGCACGAAGACCTTGCCCTGGCGCAGCCGCTCGATCAGGTCCTCGGGCGGCAGATCGATGAGCTCGATCTCGTCGGCCTGTTCCAGCACCTGGTCGGGCAGCGTCTCGCGCACGCGGATGCGGGCGATGCGCGCGATGACGTCGTTGAGGCTCTCGAGATGCTGGACGTTCAACGTCGTGTAGACGTCGATCCCGGCTTCGAGAATGTCCTGCACGTCCTTGTAGCGCTTGGTGTGCCGGCTGCCCGGCGCGTTGGCGTGGGCGATGTCGTCGATCAGCGCCAGCTTGGGCCGGCGCGCCAGCACCGCGTCGACATCGAGCTCCTGGTGCGGCCGTTCGCGGCTGAGCAGGGTACGGCGGGGCAGGATCTCGAGCCCGCGCAGCAGCGCGTCGGTCTCCTGGCGCCCATGGGTCTCGACCAGCGCCACGACCACGTCGATGCCGTCGCGGGCGCGGCGCTGCGCGTCCTCGAGCATCGAATAGGTTTTGCCGACGCCCGGGGCGGCGCCGAGGAAGATCTTGAGCCGACCGCGCGCCGGGGCCGGCGCATTGCCGTCGGCCGCGTCGGTCTCGCGGTTCGTGGTCATGGGGCGCCGAACCTACCACTGCTGCGGTGCACTGCCATCCTGCTACGCGCTGTCGCGCTTCGCAGGACAAGTCCTGCTGCCGGATGCCGCGCTTGGCAGGGCAAGGCCTGCCGCCGGAGGTCGCGCCTCAGGGCCGGCCTGCCGGCCGGATGTCGTGCTTCGCAGGGCAAGGCCTTGGCTTGTCCTCCGAAGCCTTGGCGAAGGAGGACGGCACGCTGGTTGCAGAGACCCTGCCGGAGAAGTCACAGAACCCGAGCGAACTAGGCAAGAAATGTCCATCGAAGCGCTCCAATCCGCCCTCCAGGGGCTGCGAATTTCGCAGACCCAGATGGATATTGCGTCGCGCAACATCGCGAATGCCCAGACGCCGGGCTATACCCGGAAAAATGTGCCGCTCACCACCTACGTGATCGGCACAAGTGGCTTCGGGGTGCTCGCGGGCAACGTTCAGCGCGACGTCGACACGGCGCTGCAGGCGGACGTCTGGAGGCAGACCGGCGAGGCCCAGCGCCTCACCACCCTGTCCAGCTATATCGACCGCGTGCTGCAGGTGTTCGGCAAGCCCGACGCCCAGAATTCGGTCGCAGCCGACCTCTCGAACCTCAAGGACACCTTCACCAAGCTCTCCGCGACGCCAGATTCAAGTGTGCTGCAGCAGGAGGCGGTATCTCGGGCCGGTGTTTTCGCCAAGGACGTCAATCAGCTCGCCAACCTGGTCCAGCAGCAGCGCAATCAGGCCCAGACCGACATCGTCGGCGCGGTTACCGACGTGAATGCGCAGCTCGCCAAGATCGCGACGCTGAACAAACAGATTTCGGCCCAGGTGGTGAACGGGGGCTCCGCCCCGGATCTGCAAGACCAGCGCGACGAAGCGGTGCGCCTGGTTTCCGAGAAGATGAACATCTCGACCTTCACGCGTCCTGACGGCGTGCTCGTCGTGCAAACGCGCGAAGGACGGTTCCTGGCGGACACGACGGCGACGCAGGTGAGCTATGGCCCATCGGCGCCCGCATCGCCGACCTCGACTCCATTTACGCCGACGCCGCTCGGGGCCACAAGCTCATATCCCACTTCCGCTCCCGCACTTTGGATCGGCTTCGGCTCTAGCGCTGCTGACCTAACGCTGACGAATCCGAGTGGCCAACTCGGCGCACTTCTCGAACTGCGAGATACGGCGCTGCCAGCCATTCAAGCGCAGCTTGACGAAATGTCTTACGGCATTGCCAAGCAGTTCAATACCGCAGGACTGACGTTGTTTACCGACCCGGCGGGTACCAACATCGCGGCGGCGCTGCCGCCCAATCTTTCCAGTCCATCCGCAGCGCCTCCGACCGGACATCTGGGTCTCGCGCAGGTGTTGCAGGTCAACGCGTTGATTGATCCGCTGGTGACCCCCAACGGTCCGTCCCGCGTCCAAGCGGGTGATGCCGGTCTGACCAATCCGGGCGACGCAACGACCATCAACAACGTTCTGAACACTGCTTTCGGAGGCACGTTTACTTTCGCAACCACCTCACTGGGCGCGAACGGACAGTTGAGCACCGGTCTGCCCGGCAACACGACCATTTTGGATTTCGCGCAACAGCTCATCGCCAAACAGGCCAACGACAAATCGCTGATCGATCAGCGATTGACCTTCGAATCGTCGTTCCGCGATTCCCTGACTCAGCGGCAGCAGAACCAGTCGGGCGTCAGTCTTGACAATGAAACCGCTAACGTCATGACGATCCAGAAGGCCTACAGCGCCGCTGCGCACGTGATTTCTACCGTGAACAAGATGCTCGACGACTTGCTCGCCGCGATCCGCTAGGAGTTATTCAGTGACGCTCAATATCAGCGACTCCGCCCAGCAGACCTACCTGCGGTCGATCTTGACCCAGGTGCGCAAAGACTTGCTGACCACGCAGGCCCAGATCAGCAGCGCCAAGCGCGCCTCACTGTTCAACGATCTCGGCGGCGTCGACAGTCTGCGCTCGCTCTCCTTGCGGTCGGACCGCAGCAAGATCGACGCCTACAAGGACAACATCACGAGCGTGCAGACGCGGGTCACGGTGATGGACTCGGCACTGGTCGAGCTGTCGCACAGCGCCACCGATCTTGCGTCCCAGATGCAGCTGCCGGTGCAGAACACCAACAGCGCGCCGGCAGGTCTCGCGGGCTTCAATGCGGTGGCGCAGAAGCAGCTCGAAACGCAATTCGACCGCATGAACACCCGCGTCGACGGGCGTTACGTGTTTTCGGGCGGTCTGACCCAGACGGCGCCGATCGACACCACGCAGATGCCGACTTTTCTCACCAGTGTCCAAACTGCGATGACCACGTACAACGCGTCGCCGCAGGCCGCCGCCGACCTCAATACGCTTGAAACGACCGTGCGCGGAGCGATCCCGTGGACGACGCCACCAGGCTTCGCAGGGTTCAACGCCGCAACCAACAAGGTGCAGGCCCAGGTCGACGACCAGACATCGGTCGACTACACCGTAAAGGCGACCGACAACGGCTTCGCCGACATGGTTGTCGGCTACGCGATCACCGCACAGCTGCAATATGGGCAAGCTGGCCAAACGGACCAGGGTTTCTGGAACGTCTATAATCGGCAGATGCAGCTGATGCGTGGCACCAACAAGGACGCAGCCGGCGTGCCGCGTTCGCCTTCTGCGCCGGGCGGCGCCGACCAGTTGACCTCGCTCGACGCCAAGCTCGGCGTGCTCCAGAAGAGTCTGGATTCCACCAATACCAACCATGACAAGACGGCCGTCACGCTCGAAACCTTCATCGGCCAGGTCGAGGATACCGACGTCGCCGATGCGCTGACACGGCTGGACAGCCTGCAGGCGCAGCTAACTGCCAGCTACAAGATCATAGCGCAGTTCAAGGATCTGAACCTGGTCAACTACCTCTAAGGCGAATGCGGGATTACTTCGTCGCCGCTCGCGGCGGTGAAGCTTTCTCGGAGGCGCGCGGCGACGGCGGGCGATCCATTTCGATTTCAGCGCGCAACGATGCCAGTGCGCGCTCGACCTGGTCCATGCGGCGCAGCACGGCGCTCGCCGACCGCCGTTCCAGCCGGTCGATCTTGTTGGCGATGTATTGGACGCCGAATCCAAGCGCGGCGGCGGCCGCAATCCAGCGCCGGTCCTGGGTCGATCCGTTGATGAACTCGTAGACGACCCAGCCCCAGAAGCCGGCGGCAAAGAGCCACCAGAAGGCCCGGGTGAACCAGCTCGGGCGTGCGTCCCGATCGTACTCGTCGCGTGGCGTGGCCATCCGTTAAGTCCTTGGAGGTCGATTCTTGATGCGCGGGATTCGTTTGTCCGAGCCTCGCGCGAGAGCGCTACGAGGTCGTTAAAATTTCACCGCGCCGCTGCCTCTATGCTAGGGAGCGGGCGAGGACAGGTGGCCGAGTGGTTTAAGGCAGCGGTCTTGAAAACCGCCGTGGGCGCGAGTCCACCGTGGGTTCGAATCCCACCCTGTCCGCCATCCTCCTTCGCACGCTGCGCGTGCTTCGGAGGACAAGTCCCTCGTCGTTTACCCTCCGAAGCTTCAGCGAAGGAGGGCGTGCTTCGGAGGACAAGTCCCTCGTCGTTCCCTCCGAAGCTTCAGCGAAGGAGGGCACGCGCCGGCGGACCAGCCCGCGCCATTGGACCCATGCACAACCCTTCCACCGATCTCCCTGTCCATCATTTCTGCGGCCGCGACGGCGTCCAGCTCGCTTATCGGGAGATCGGCGAGGGCCGGCCGGTAGTGTTGATCCACGGCTATTTCTCGACCGCGACGGTGAATTGGGTGCGCTATGGCCACGCGGCGAAAATCGCGGCGCGCGGCTTCCGTGTCGTCATGCCGGATCTGCGCGCGCACGGCGACAGCGCCAAGCCGCACGACCAAGCGGCCTATCCGCCCGACGTGCTTGCCGACGACGGTTTCGCGCTGCTCGAACATCTGGCCCTCACCGAGTACGACCTCGGCGGCTATTCGCTCGGCGGTCGAACCGTGGTGCGCATGCTGGCGCGCGGAGCGACGCCGCGCCGTGCGATCGTGGCCGGGATGGGGCTGCAGGGCATCGTCGACACCGGCGGTCGCGGCGCCCATTTCCGGCGTATCCTCACCAATCTCGGCACCTTCGAGCGCAACTCGGTCGAATGGATGGCCGAGGCCTTCCTCAAGACGGTGGGCGGCGATCCGGTGACGCTGCTCAAGGTGCTCGACACGTTCGTCGACACGCCGCGCGAGGCGCTGGCGCAGATCACCACGCCGACGCTCGTGCTCACCGGCGCCGACGACCAGGATAACGGCTCGGCCGAGGCGCTCGCGGCAGCGCTGCCCGACGGGCGCTACCAGATGGTGCCCGGCAACCATATGAGCGCGGTCACGCAGCCCACGCTCGGCACCGCCATCGCTGACTTCGTTGCGGGCTGAACGTTTGGTCGCGTTGGCGCGACTCGGGAGGCGCCGTTACACCCGGTCAGTGCGCCGCTTTTCCCTTGCCCTGCTGTTGCTCGCCGTGTTTGCGGCGCCGATCACCGCCACCGCCCAGGAGGATTTCGCCACCTGGCTCGACGGCGTACGCGCCGAGGCGGCGCAGAACGGCATTCCGCCCTACGTGACCGACGTCGCGCTCGACGGCATCAAGCCGCTGGCGCGCGTGGTCGAACTCGATCGCAAACAGCCCGAAAGCACACTGACCCTGGCGCAATATCTCGCCAGCACGGTCAGCGACGCGCGTGTCACGCGCGGGCGCGAATTGCTGGTTCAGTACCGCCCGCTGCTGCAGAAGATCAGCGCCCAGTACGGCGTCGCGCCGCGCACCGTCGTCGCGCTGTGGGCGATGGAATCGAACTACGGCGAAGTGCAGGGCAATTTCAAAGTCGTCGAAGCGCTCGCCACGCTCGCCTATGAAGGCCGGCGCGCCGCCTTCTTCCGCACCGAGTTGATGGAAGCCCTCAGGATCCTCGCCGAAGGCCATATCCGCGCTGACGCGATGCGCGGCTCGTGGGCCGGCGCGATGGGGCAGGCGCAGTTTATGCCGTCGACTTTCCGCAAATGGGCGGCCGACGGCGACGGCGACGGCAAGCGCGACATCTGGCGCTCGACCGCCGACGTCTTCGCATCGACCGCAAATTTCCTGCGCGGGCTGGGCTGGCAGTCGGGCGAGGGCTGGGGCTGCGAGGTGCGGCTGCCGGCCAATTTCGATCCGCTCGCGATCGGCCCTGACAATCGCAAGAGCGTCGAAGTCTGGCGCGCGCGCGGCGTGAAGAAGGTCGGCGGCGGCGCGCTGCCCGAATTCAGCGGCGAAACCGCGATCGTGCAGCCCGACGGGCCGGGCGGGCGCGCCTTCCTGGTCGCCGACAATTTCCGCGCGGTGATGAAATGGAATCGTTCGACCTATTTCGCGACCGCGGTCGGATTGCTGTCCGACCGCATCGGCGGCGCGCCCTGATGCGTGCAACGACGAAACGCTCGGCCATCGCCGCGATGACGCTCGCGCCCATTCTCGTCCTGGGCGCCTGCACCAACGGTACGGAACCGGGCAAATCCACAGCCTCGGCGCCGGTGCAGCAGCGCGGCTACTACAAAGTCGGCAATCCGTACGAAGTCGAAGGCATGCGGTACGTGCCGCGCGAAGATTACGGCTACGACGAGACCGGCGTCGGCAGTTGGTACGGGCCGGGATTTCACGCCAAATATACGGCCAACGGCGAGATCTACGACCAGAACGAAGTCACCGCCGCACACAAGACGCTGCCGCTGCCGAGCCTGGTGCGCATCACCAACCTCGAGAATGGCCGCCAGCTCATCGCGCGCGTGAACGATCGCGGCCCGTTCGTCGCCGGCCGCATCATCGATCTGTCGAAACGCTCGGCCCAGCTGCTCGGGGTCGAGAAAGTCGGCACCGCCAAGGTGCGGGTGCAGATCCTGGCCAAGGAAAGCCAGACGCTCAAAGAAGCGGCGCTGCAAGGCAAGCCGGCCGCGACCGTCGTGGCGCAGGCGCCCGTGCCGCCGCCGGTGGTCGAGCCGGGCGGTCGCGACGTCGAACGTACCCCGTTGCCGCCGCCGCTGTCGGAACCGGTGGTCGCGGCGGCGCCCGCGGTGGATGAAAAAACATTGCTGGCCCAGGCCTCGCCGGGCTCGGCCACAGTGGCGCAGGGCACCACGATCGGCGGACGGTTCCTGCCCGCGGCCGCCATCAAACAGACGGCGCCCAAAAAGACGCAGCTGTTCATTCAGGCCGGCGCCTTCGGCGTACTGGACAATGCCGAGCGGCTGCGTCAGCAACTTACCAAAGTCGGCCACGCCGACGTCAGTCAGGTTCAGGTCGGTGGCCGCACCTTCTTTCGGGTGCGCATCGGTCCGCTGACCAGCGTCGATCAAGCCGACGCGGCACTCGCCAAGGTCGTCGCTGCCGGGGCGGGCGAAGCCAAGATCGTCGCAGAGTAACCGGACCAGTCGAGGATTCCCGTGCGCCGCCTGTCTATTCTCGCCATCACCCTGCTGCTTCTCGTCGCCGGCGCACTGACGTCTGAGGGCGCGCGCGCGGCGGGTCCGACCATCGATACCGCCGCCAAGCAGGCGATCATCGTCGACGTCACCACCGGCCGCGTGCTGTTCGAGAAGAACGCCGACCAGCGCATGCCGACTTCGTCGATGTCGAAGATCATGACCGCCTACATGGTGTTCGACGCGATCAAGCAAGGCCGCATGAAGATGGACGACATGCTGACCGTGTCGCGCAGCGCCTGGGGCGAGGGCGGCAAGGCGGGCGGCTCGGAGATGTTCCTGGCGCTCGGTGAATCGGTTTCGGTCGAGAATTTGCTGCGCGGCGTCGTCATCGCATCGGGCAATGACGCGACGCGCGTGTTGGCCGAAGGGCTGGCCGGATCCGAAGGCGCCTTTGCCGAACAGATGACCGCGCGCGCCAAGAAGCTCGGCGCGACGAACAGCAATTTCCGCAACGCCAGCGGCTTGCCTGATCCCGAACATTATTCGACGGCGCGCGACCTCGCGACCATCGGCATGGCGCTGATCCGCGACTTCCCCGAGCACTACCATTTCTATTCCGAGCGCGAATTCACCTGGAACAAGATCAAGCAGGGGAACCGCAATCCGCTGCTCTACAAAGGGATCGGCGTCGACGGGCTCAAGACCGGCCATACTGAATCCGCCGGCTATGGCCTCACCGCCTCGGCCGAGCGCAACGGACGCCGCATCATCATGGTGATGAACGGCCTGCCGTCGATGCAGGCGCGCGCCGACGAAGGCGCCAACCTGATCGAGTTCGGCTTCCGCGAGTTCCAGATGGTCGACGTCGCGCGACCGGGCGAGGTCATCGACAGTGCCGGCGTGTGGCTGGGCACGCAGGACCGCGTGCCGCTGACCGTGGCGGCGCCGGCGCGCACGGTTCTGTCCAACGAAGAGAAGCGCAGCATGAAAGCCGTCGTGCGCATGCCGCAGACGGTGAAGGCGCCGATCGCGCAAGGCCAGCCGATCGGCACGCTGGTGCTGACCACGGCCGGCGGCACGCCGGTGGAATTCCCGCTCGTCGCGGCGCAGCCGGTCGAGCGTCAGGGCCTGTTCGGGCGCATCGGCGCGGCGCTGTCGTACCTGGTTTCCGGTCCGCCGAAGGTTTCGTGAGTCAGCGAGGGAAGTTCATCAGCCTCGAAGGCGGCGAGGGCGCAGGCAAGTCGACGCAGATCGCGCCGCTGGTCGCATGGCTGGGCGAGCGCGGCATCTCGACCAAAGTGACGCGCGAACCGGGCGGCAGTCCCGGTGCCGAAGAAATCCGCACGCTGCTCGTCACCGGCGATCCCAGCCGCTGGTCGCCGGTCACCGAAGCCTTGCTGCTCTACGCCGCACGACGCGATCATGTCGACCGCACGATCGAACCCGCGCTCGCCGCCGGCAGCTGGGTATTGTGCGACCGTTTCGCCGACTCCTCGGTCGCGTATCAGGGCTTTGCCTACGGGCTCGGCGATCATTGGGTGCACGCGCTGCATGAAAGCGTGCTGGGCAGTTTCTGGCCCGACGCAACGCTGATCCTCGACGTTCCCGTCGAGCTCGGCCTCGCACGCGCCAAGACGCGGCACGGCGACGAAGACCGCTACGAGCGCATGGATCGCAGCTTTCACGAGCGGCTGCGCGAAGGCTATCGCGCCATCGCCGCGCACGCGCCGCAACGCTGCACGCTGATCGACGCGTCGCGCGACGCCGAGGCGGTGCAGTCGGATATGCGCGCCGCGCTGGTCGGGCGCTTTCCGGAGTTGGGCCGGTAGTATGGGCAACCACCAAGACGCCAAGGGCACCAAGAAGCACGAAGATGCTTGCCCAGCGCGAAGCGCGCACTCGATCCTGCTGCGGGGGCTTTCTGCGCGCTGCGCGCGCGAGCGAACCCCCTTGGTGTACCTTGGTGTCCTTGGTGCCTTGGTGGTTTCCTCGTGACAGAAACCGCGCCCGAACCGCGCGCAAATCCCGAGCTGCTGGGCCAGGCGCGCGCCGAACGCACGCTGCTCGAAGCGAGCTCGGGCGGGCGCATGCCGCATGCCTGGATCTTCGCCGGACCGAGCGGCGTCGGCAAGGCGACGCTGGCCTTCCGTTTCGCACGTTTTCTTTTTGCCGGCGGTGGCGCAGCGCAGGACGATGACCCGTCGCTGTTCGGCGACGCGCCGGCGGCGCCGTCGTCGCTGGCGATCGATCCACAGCATCCCGTCTTTCGTCGCGTCGCTGCGTCCGGCCATGCCGACCTGCTGACGGTCGAGCGCCGCTTCGACGACGACAAGGGCAAGACGAAGAAAGACATCGCGGTCGACGACGTGCGCAGGATCGCGCCGTTCTTCCGCCTCACCGCCGCCGAAGGCGGCTGGCGCTGCGTCGTCGTCGACGGTGCCGAAAGCCTCAATCGCGCCGGCCAGAACGCGCTGCTCAAGATTCTCGAAGAGCCGCCGCCGCGCTGCTGCCTGATCCTGGTCACCGACCGGCCGGGCGGATTGTTGCCCACGGTGCGATCGCGCGCTCGCACCTTGACGCTCGACGCGCTCGACGAGTCCGTCGTGCGCGACTTGCTGGCGCGGTGGCGCAGCGATCTCGACGCCGAGTCACGCGACGCGCTGGCGCGCATGGCCGACGGGTCGATCGGTCGCGCCCTGGCGCTGGCCGAGTCCGACGGGCTCGAGCTCTATGCCGATCTGGTCGGGCTCCTCACGACCTTGCCGCGGCTGGATGTGGTGGCGGCGCACGGCTTCGCCGACCGGCTGGGCGCGGCCTCGGCCGACGCGTCCTATCGGGTGGTGGTCGAGCTGATCGGCTGGTGGCTGACGCGGGCGGCCCGCTATGCCGCGCGCGGCGAGGTGCCGCCCGAGATCCTGCCCGGCGATTCCGCGCCCGCCGCACGCTTCCGGAATCCCCGGTCGCTTGAACGGCTGGTAGACGCGTGGGATAAGGCGGCCCGCCAGTTTCAGACCACCGACGCGGCCAATCTTGATCGGCGCCACGCGCTGCTCGCGGCACTTCGCGCGATCGAGGCAGCCGCGGCCTAATAGAGCGCGCCGCACCAGATGCCCAGTTTCTACGTCACGACGCCGATCTATTACGTCAATGGCGAGCCGCATCTGGGGCACGCCTACACGACGATCGCCGCCGACGTGGTGGCCCGCTTCCAGCGTCTCGACGGCTACGACGTGCGTTTTCTCACCGGCACCGACGAGCACGGCCAGAAGGTGCAGCAATCGGCGACCGCGGCGGGCATCACGCCGATCGAATTCACCGATCAGGTGGCCGCCAAATTCCGCGCCATGGCCGACGCGGTCGGTGCGACGTATGACGACTTCATCCGCACCACCGAGCCGCGCCATACCGAAGCGCTCAAGAAATTCTGGACGCTGCTCGCCGACAAGGGCGCGCTGTATTCGGGTGCCTATAAAGGCTGGTACTCGGTTCGCGACGAAGCCTTTTACGGCGAAGACGAGCTGACTTTGCGCGACGACGGTTCGCGCGTCGCACCTTCCGGCAATCCGGTCGAATGGGTCGAAGAGCCGAGCTGGTTCTTCAAGCTCAGCGAGTACGGCGACAGGCTGCTGGCGCATTACGATGCGCATCCCGAATTCATCCAGCCGCAGAGCCGCCGCAACGAAGTCGTGTCGTTCGTCAAACAGGGGCTGAAAGATCTCTCGGTCAGCCGCACGACGTTCGACTGGGGTATCAAGGTGCCGAACGACGAAGGCCACGTCGTCTATGTCTGGCTCGACGCGCTGTTCAACTATGTCAGCGCGCTGGGCTGGCCGCCGGAAGAGGGCGGTCTGTACGACAAATACTGGCCGGCCGACCTGCATCTGGTCGGCAAGGAGATCGTGCGGTTCCACGCGATCTATTGGCCGGCCTTCCTGATGGCCGCGGGCATGCCGTTGCCCAAGCGCGTGTTCGGTCACGGCTGGTGGACCGTCGAAGGCCAGAAAATGTCCAAGTCGCTTGGCAACGCGATCGAGCCGCTGGCGCTGGTCGAAACCTACGGGCTCGACCAGTTGCGCTACGCGCTGCTGCGCGAAGTGCCATTCGGCAATGACGGCGATTTCAGCAAGCAATCGGTCGTGCATCGCATCAACAGCGATCTCGCCAACGGGCTCGGCAACCTGGCGCAGCGCGTGTTGAGCCTCGTCGCCAAGAATTGCGATGGCAAAGTGCCGGTGCCGGGCGAGCTCACCGACGCAGACCAGCTGTTGCTCAACGCCGCCGACACGATCGTGCCGCAGGCCCGCACCGCCATGGGCGACCTCGCGTTTGGCAAGCTGCTCGAAGGCGTGTGGAGCGTGATCGGCCAGGCCGACCAGTATATCGACCACCAGGCGCCGTGGGCGCTGCGCAAGACCGATCCGGCGCGCATGGCGACGGTGCTTGCGGTGCTGGTGCAGACGCTGCGCCCGATCGCGATCGTGCTGCAGGCTTTCATGCCCGGCAGCATGGCGCGGCTGCTCGACCAGCTCGGCGTGCCGAGCGACCGTCGCGACTTCGCCCATGCCGGACCGAAACACGCAGTGCCGCCGGGAACGTCGCTGCCGGCGCCCCACGGCCTGTTTCCGCGCATCGAGCTGGAGAAAGCGTGATGCTGGTCGACAGCCACTGCCATCTCGAATTTCCCGACTTCGCGCCCGATCACGCCGACATGCTGGCGCGCGCCCGCGCGGCCGGCGTCGGTCACATGCTCACCATCTGCACGCGCGTGCGCCGTTTCGGCGAGATCCTCGCCGTCGCCGCCGCCAATGACGATGTCAGCTGCTCGCTCGGCACGCATCCGCATCACAGCGCGGAAGAGGGCGACGTCACCACCGACGAGCTCATCAAGCTCGCCGGCGATGCAAAAGTCGTCGGCATCGGCGAGACCGGGCTGGATTATTTCTACGACACCAGCCCGCGCGACGTGCAGCAGCGCCAGTTCCGCGCCCATCTGCAGGCGTGCAAGGCGACCGGCCTGCCGGTGATCGTGCATACGCGCGACGCCGAGGACGACACGCTGCGGCTGCTGCAGGAAGAGGGTGGCACCCATGGCGTGCTGCATTGTTTCTCGTCGAGCCGCGCCATGGCCGAACGCGCGCTGGCGATGGGGCTGTACATCTCCTTCTCGGGCATCGTGACGTTCAAGAAGTCGGTCGAGCTGCAGGAGATCGCGCAGCTCGTTCCGCTCGACCGGATGCTGGTCGAGACCGACGCGCCGTATCTCGCGCCGACACCGATGCGCGGCAAGCGCAACGAGCCGGCTTTCGTCGCCCACACGGCGCGTTTCGTCGCCGAGCTGAAAAATGTCGACCCGGCCGAGCTGGCGCGGCATACGACGGAAAACTTCTTCCGCCTCTTTTCGCGCGCGAAGCGCGCAGCATGAAGGGAAGCGTCGAGCGCCGAGCGGTAAATTCTTCTTCCGCTTCGCGGA
Organism: Rhodospirillales bacterium; assembly: GCA_028291365.1. GTDB lineage: Bacteria > Pseudomonadota > Alphaproteobacteria > BOG-932 > Roseiterribacteraceae > Roseiterribacter. The sequence goes on along the minus strand of JAQGIE010000089.1, from coordinate 40,862 downwards.
TCGAAGCCACGTGACGCTCAAGATCACCGTTCTCGGCTGCGGCAACTCCACCGGCGTGCCGATGTTGGGGCCGATCTGGGGCGACTGTGACCCGAACGAGCCCAAGAATCGCCGCCTGCGGCCGGCTGTTCTGGTCGAGCGCGGGGGACGCCGGGTGCTGATCGACGCCGGCCCCGACATTCGCGAACAGCTGTTGCGCGCCGAGATCGCTTGGGTCGATGCGATCCTGTTCACGCACCACCACGCCGATCACACGGCCGGCATCGACGATCTTCGGGCGCTGACCATCGCGCGCCGCAGCCCGATCGACATCTATGCCGACCGCGCCACGCTCGACGACATCGAACGCCGCTTTCCCTACATGTTCGGTCGCGGCGGACGCAGCGGCTATTACGACAAGCCGACCCTGATCGCGCACGAGGCGACCGACCGTCTGACGCTCGACGGGCTCGATCTGGCCCTGTTCCGCCAGGATCATGTCGTCGCGACCTCGATCGGCATTCGCGTCGGTGCCTTCGCCTATTCGACCGACGTGCAGGAGCTCGACGACCATGCCTGGGCGACGCTGGCCGGCATCGATACCTGGCTGGTCGCGGCGGTGCGGCGCCAGCCGCATATCGCGCACGCGCATCTCGACAAGGTGCTGGGCTGGATCGAACGGCTGCGCCCGCGCCAGGCCTTCCTGACCCATCTCAATCACACGATGGATTATGCCGGGCTGCGCGAAGAGCTTCCGGGCGGCGTCGCGCCGGCTTTCGACGGCTTGGTGCTAGAGTTCGACCATGACTGACCCGCGTACATTCGCGCCGCCCTGGGCGCGCTGGACTTTGGCGACGGTCCTCGGCCTGACGCTGCTGCGGCTCGGCGTGTTGAAGATCAGCCCGCTCGACCTGCTGCCCGACGAAGCGCAGTACTGGTCGTGGAGCCGGGAGTTCGCCTTCGGCTATTTCTCCAAGCCGCCGCTGATCGCCTGGCTGATCGCGGCGACGACGAAACTCGCCGGCGACGCCGAGTACGGCGTGCGCATGGCGTCGCCGCTATGTCACGCGGTTGCGGCCTTCGCGCTCTATCGCCTCGGCACCGCCTTGAACGACCAGCGGCTCGGCTTCTGGAGCGCGCTGACGTATCTGACGCTGCCCGGGGTCACGTTTTCGTCGACCCTGATCTCGACCGACGCGCCGCTGCTTGCGGCCTGGGCGGTGGCGCTGGTCGCGTATGCCGAAGCCCCCAAGGCAAGCAGCCTGCGCCGGAGTTTCGTGCTCGGGCTCGCGATCGGCATCGGCTTTCTCGCCAAATATGCGATGGCCTATTTCGTCCTCGCCGCATTGCTGCATGCGCTGTGGTCGCGCGAGGCGCGGCAGTTCTGGTGGTCGCGGCGCGGCTTGCTGGCGATCGCCGTCGCGCTGCTGTGCCTGTTGCCCAACCTGATCTGGAACGCGACCAATGGCTGGGCCACGTTCGGCCATACGGCTGCCAATGCCGCCTGGAACGACGCGGCCAGCGACACCGAAGGCGCGCCGATCTGGATCGCGTCGCAATTCGGCGTGTTCGGGCCGATCCTGTTCGGCGCACTGCTGGTTCGTCTGGCGCTGCTGCGCCGCCATCCGGCCGACCTGACCGAGCGATTCCTGCTGTGCTTCACGCTGACGCCGATCGTCGTCGTGCTGGTGCAGGCGGCGATCGCGCGGGCCCATGCCAACTGGGCCGCGCCCGCCTATGTCGCGGGCAGCATCTGGGTGGTGCGCTGGCTGCTGGCGACCGGACGCAAGCGCATCGCCGCCGCCTCGATCGGGCTGCACCTCGTGGTCGCGCTGATCTTCTACGTCTATGCCGCCGGACTCGCATCGGCACCGCTGCCCAAAGTGCTGGACGCGCCGCTCGCCTTCCGTCGCGGCTGGTCGAGCCTCGCGCGCGACGTGCGGACGCGCAGCCTCAACATGCCGGGTGCCAGCATCGTCACGGTCGACCGCAAGACGATGGCGGCGCTGACCTACTATCTGCGCGATTATCCGGCGCCGCTGGTGATCGTTCCGACCGGGCCGGTGCCGGGCAACCAGTTCGAGCTGACGCAGCCGATCGACGCCAGGACCGGCGCGCACGGGCTGCTGATCCTGCCGTTCGACGGCGACTCACCGGTGACGCAACGTTTCGAACAGGCACAAATCGTCGGCCGCCTGCTGCTGCGCATCGGTACCGGCCGGCAGCGCGTTTATCGCTATCTCGAAGTCACCGGCTTTAAAGGATGACGCTCGCCGCTTTCTGGCGCGGCCAGACGATCGGCGCCGACGCGAAGCTGCTGGCGAGTTGGCTGGTGACCGGGCCGGCCTCGAACCGCATCGGCGCGTTCTGTTTCGACGCGCTCGACGCGGCGCGCGACACCTTGCTCGATCTGGCGCGGATCGAAGCGGCGATGGACGAGCTCGCCAACGCCTCGCTGGTGCGGCGCGACCTCGACAATGGCTGGATCTGGATTCCGCAGGCGCTGACCGACACGCCGTTCGACGACGAAGACGAGGTGCGTGCGTCGGTACCGCTGCTGGCGGCGGTGCCGCGCGAGTGCAACTTTCGCGACGAGCTGGTGCGCGCGTTCCGCAGTTCGGGCGGTGACAGGCCGGGACGGGCAGGCGCCATGCCGCTGATCGAGCGCATCGATCGCTGGGTCCGCCGCCTGCTGCCCGGCCTGCCGGCCCGCACCGACGACGATATCGAACGCAGCCGGGTCCGTGCCGAGCGGCTGCATGCACTGCTCGCACCGTGGCGCAGCTATCTGCGCCAAGTGACGGATACAAAGATGATCCGCGCCCTGTTCCTCATCCTATGTCTCAGCTCGCTTTTCTTCGTCGTGGTGCCGGGCGTCGACCTGCACGTGGCGGGCTGGTTCTATCGCGGTGACCACGAATTCCTGACCACCAACTCGGTCGTGGCCCGCATCTTCGACACCGTGCCTGCCGCCATCGAGTGGGGGCTGGCTGTGGTGCTGCTGCTGTTCGCATGGGGCGAGATCCGGCGCGCGCATCTGTGGCGCTTGTCGCGGCCGCTGCTGCTGTTCGTGGCGCTGACCATCGCGATCGGCCCAGGTCTCGTCGCCAACGCCGTGCTCAAGAACAATTGGGGCCGCGCGAGGCCGCACCAGATCGCCGAATTCGGCGGCACAAAGCGCTTCAGCCCGGCCTGGGCGGTCAGCGATCAGTGCCCGAAAAACTGCAGCTTCGTGTCGGGTGACGCGTCCTTTGCGGTGGCGCTGGTCGCCTTCGCCTGGGCTTGGCCGGCCGGCGTGCAGCGCCGCCGCTGGGCCTGGCGGATCGGCAGCTTCGCGGCGCTGGTGGCGCTGATGCGGATGGCGCGCGGCGCGCATTTTCTCAGCGACACGGTGATCGGCATCTTGCTTACCTTGCTCGTCATGCTCGTTCTCGAACGATTGATCTTCCAAGGCTGGTGGGCGCGGCGGCCGGGCGGATCAACGGCATGACCAAGCACTGGCCCTCAATTGCAGCGCCGGTCGTGGCGCTGCTCAGCGTCGCAGCCTTCGCACGCGTGGATCTGGTCGGCGCAGCAACGCCGCTGTCCTTGCGCATCGTCGCCTCGCTGGCGCTGATTGCGGTTCTGCTCGCGGCGATCTCAGCCGCGGTCCACCATGCCGAAGAGATCGCGCATCGTGTCGGCGAGCCGTACGGCACGCTGATCCTGACCATCGCGGTCACGGTGATCGAAGTGGCCCTGATCGCGACGTCGATGCTTGGCGATCACCCCAAACCGGCGCTCGCGCGCGATACGGTGTTCGCTGTGATCATGATCGTGTGCAACGGCCTGGTCGGGCTGTGCATCGTGGTCGGCGGGTTGCGCTATCGCGAACAAGGTTTTCGCGCCAAAGGCGTCGCGGCCTATCTGATCGTGCTGATGCCGCTTTCAGTTCTGACGCTGATCCTGCCCAATTTCACCACGCCGGTCGGCCCGGTCTATTCGATCGCACAGCTGACCTTCGTCGGTATCGCGGTCTTGGCCTTGTATTTCGTGTTCCTGTTCATCCAGACCATCCAGCACCGCGACTATTTCGCCGACCTCAGCAGTGGCGACGGCAGGACGGCACCGACCAAATTCGATCGCCGCATGGCTGCGAATCTCGGGTTGCTGATCGTCGCGCTGGTTGCCGTCATCCTGCTGTCGAAACAGTTCGCGTTGCTGGCGGAAGCGGTGACCGTGGCGGCCGACGCACCCGAAGGCATGGTCGGTATCGCCGTCGCGCTGCTGATCCTGATGCCCGAAGGCGTCGCTGCGGTTCGCGCGGCGCGCGACGACCGGCTGCAGCAGAGCCTCAACCTCGCGCTGGGGTCGTCCTTGGCCACGATCGGTCTGACCATTCCGGTGATCGCGGCGGTCAGCATTTTCACCAAGCAAAACCTGCTGCTCGGCCTCGAGGGCAAGGACATGGTGCTGCTCGTGCTGACCATGATCGTCGCCGCACTCACGTTCGGAACCGGGCGCACCAACATCCTGTCAGGGTTCGTGCATCTGGTCCTGTTCGCCACCTACGTTTTTCTGACGCTGCTGCCCTAAAGCATGATCCGATCCAATTGGGGGCTGGCCAAGTAACCTCGGTTGGGCGGCGCACGAAACGGGCGTGATACGAGGATTGGACCATGCAGCATCGTCTGGGACCCGCGCTTCCGTGGTCGGAAATCACGCCGCAACGGCTTTATCTCGCACGGCGAGAGTTTCTCGCCGGCGTGGGCGCGACCGCCTTCGCGACCCTGGCGAGCGGCACCGCGCTCGGCGCCGCCTTGACGGCGAAGCCCGGCCCCTTCCGGGCCGACGACAAGCCGACCGCCAAGGAAGCGGTCACGACCTACAATAATTTCTACGAATTCGGCGTCGAAAAGGACGAGCCGGCGAAGAATGCCGGCACCTTGCGTACGTCGCCCTGGAGCGTCGTCGTCGAAGGCGCGTGCGAACGTCCCGGCAGCTACGCGCTGGACGACCTGATCAAGCCGGCGTCCCTGGAAGAACGCCTCTATCGCCATCGCTGCGTCGAGGGCTGGTCGATGGTGATCCCGTGGATCGGCGTGCCGCTGGCCAGTGTCCTGCAGGCGGCGGGGCCGACTCCGGGCGCGAAATACGTGGCGTTCGAAACGCTGTACGACACCGCGCAGATGCCGGGCCAGACTCGCCGCGTGCTGGAATGGCCGTATCGCGAAGGGCTGCGCATCGACGAAGCGATGCATCCCCTGACCTTGCTCGCGGTCGGGCTCTATGGCGAAACGCTGCCCAACCAGAACGGCGCGCCGCTGCGCCTGGTCGTGCCGTGGAAATACGGCTTCAAGGGCATCAAATCGATCGTCCGGATCAAGCTGCAGGATAGCCAGCCGCGCACCGCCTGGAACGTGTCGGCGCCCAATGAATACGGCTTCTATTCCAACGTGAATCCCGACGTCGATCATCCGCGCTGGTCGCAGAAGACCGAGCGCCGCATCGGCGAGTTCCGCCGTCGCGACACGCTGCCGTTCAACGGCTATGGCGAGCAGGTCGCCGAGCTGTATGCGGGCATGGATCTGCGCAAGTTCTTCTGAGCCATGACCAGACGCACACGCGATCGCATCATCTATGCGGTCGTCTGGCTCGCCTGCCTGTCGCCGCTGCTGTGCCTGGTGTGGTGGGGACTGGACGATCAGCTCGGTGCCAATCCGATCAACACGGGCCTACGTTTTCTCGGCCTGTGGGGACTGCGCTTCCTGGTCGCCGGCCTTGCCATCACGCCGTTGCGCGGCTGGTTCGGCTGGCACGGGCTGCAGCGCTATCGCCGCACGATCGGCCTGTCGGGTTTCGCCTATATCGCGCTGCATCTGCTGACCTATATCGGCGTCGACCAGTTCTTCGACTGGCAGGCGATCGTCAAGGACGTGCTGAAGCGGCCCTACATCACCTTCGGCATGCTCGGCTTCACGTTGTTGCTGCCGCTGGCGATCACCTCGACCAATGCGATGGTGCGGCGGCTGGGTGGGCGGCGCTGGCGGCAACTGCACAAGCTTGCCTACCTGATCGCACCCCTCGGCGTGCTGCATTACGACCTGCTGGTGAAATCGGACACGACCTGGCCCTGGTTCTATGCCGGGCTGCTCGCGGCCCTGCTGGGCTGGCGCGTGTGGCAGGCGCGGACGCGCCGTGTGGCGACGAGGCCGGTTTCCGCCTGACCTGACGCTGCTTGTCGGGCTGCGCCGCAGCACCTACGCTTTCCCCAACGGCAAGGCGGCGCATGCGTGAACGGATCGCCCGCCCAAGCAAGAACGTAGGGGAGGCGCGGCAATGACGGCGGCCCTGTCGCTGCAGGACGTCACGTGCACCTTCGCGGGTGGCTATACCGCGATCGCCGGCGCGTCGCTTGACGTCGCGCCGGGCGAATTCGTGTCGATCGTCGGCCCGACCGGTTGCGGCAAGTCGACCTTCCTCAACGTCGCCGCCGGGCTGTTGCGACCCAGTGACGGGCAGGTGCTGGTGTTCGGCGACGAGCTCGACGGGCTCAATCCGCACGCCGGCTACATGTTTCAAACCGAAGCGTTGATGCCCTGGAAGACCGCGCGCGACAACGTCGCGGTCGGGCTCGAAGTGCGCGGCACCACGCGCAGCGTGGCCCTGGCGCGCGCCGACGCCTGGCTCGAGCGCGTGGGCCTGAGCGATTTCGGCGACCGCTACCCGCATCAGATGTCCGGCGGCATGCGCAAGCGCGCGGCGCTGGCGCAGACGCTGATCCTTGATCCCAAGATCGTGCTGATGGACGAGCCGTTCAGCGCGCTCGACGTGCAGACGCGGCAGCTGATGGAAAACGAGCTGCTCGAATTGTGGTCGGCCGATCGCAAGTCGGTGGTCTTCATCACCCATGACCTGGAAGAGGCGATCGCGCTGTCCGATCGCGTCGTGCTGCTCTCGGCCGGCCCGCGCTCGCGCATCATCGGCGAATACAAGATCGACCTGCCGCGGCCGCGCGACGTCGCCGAGATTCGCATGACTGGCGGCTTTCTCGACCTGCACAAGGCCATCTGGGCCGATCTCAAAGGCGAGGTTCTGAAGGGCTATGCGCGCACCAGCCGTGTCTAAACCAAAGCGCGAGCCGAAGCGCCTGCTGGACTCGCGGCCGCAGCTGCTGGCGCTGCAGATCTTCGTGCTGATCGCATTCTTTCTTTTGTGGCACGTACTGACCGCGACGGGATTGCTCAACCCGTTCTTCTTTGCCACGCCGCTGGGCGTGCTCGAGCGCACGGGCAAGGATCTGCTGACCGCCGCCTTCTATCGGCATCTCGGCATCACGCTGCTCGAAACCGTGCTGGCCTTTTCCATCGGCACCGTCGCGGGCATCGCGATCGGCTTCTGGTTTGCGCGCGCCCCGCTCGTGTCGGCGGTGTTCGATCCGTATGTCAAAGCGGCGAACGCGGTGCCACGCGTCGTGCTGGCGCCGATTTTCGCGTTGTGGCTGGGCCTCGGTATCTGGTCGAAGGTCGCGCTCGGCGTGTCGCTGACCTTCTTCATCGTCTTCTTCAACGTCTATCAGGGCGTCAAGGAAGTCAGCCCGGTCATTCTCGCCAATGCGCGCATGCTGGGCATGAACGGGCGGCAGCTGTTGCGTCACGTCTACCTGCCGTCAGCGATGTCGTGGGTGTTTTCGAGCCTGCACACGGCCGTCGGCTTCGCGCTGGTCGGTGCGGTGGTCGGCGAATATCTCGGCGCCTCGGCCGGGCTCGGCTACCGCATCGCGCAGGCCGAAGGCGTATTCGACACGGTCGGCGTCTTCTCGGGCATGCTGGTGCTGACGATCTTCGTCATCGTCATCGACGCATGCGTGAGCGCGGTCGAGAACAAGCTGCTGCGCTGGCGGCCACAGACATCGACCACTGTGTCGACGCACTAAAACGAACCGGGGGGAAACCAAATGATCAAACGAACGCTCTTGGCGGCCATCGCGCTGCTCACGCTGGCGGCCACGGCCGCAGATACGGCATCGGCGCAGGACAAGCCCGAACAGACCAAGATCAAGCTTGGCGTCGGCGGCAAGTCGCTGCTGTACTATCTGCCGCTGACCATCGCCGAGCGGCAGGGCTACTTCAAAGACGAAGGGCTGCAGGTCGAGATCGAGGATTTCCAGGGTGGCGCGAAATCACTGCAGGCCTTGATGGGCGGCAGCGTCGACGTCGTCTCGGGCGCGTTCGACCATACGATCCAGATCCAGGCCAAGGGACAGCAATTGCAGGCGGTCGTCGCGCAAGGCCGCTATCCCGGCGTGGTGATCGCGCTTCGCAATGAAGTGGCGGCGAAATACAAAGAGCCGAAGGATCTGAAAGGGCTCAAATTCGGTGTGACGGCGCCGGGTTCGACGACGCATTTCGCCCTCAACCAGTATCTCGCGAAGAACGGCATGAAGCCGGAAGACGTGTCGGTGACCGGGGTCGGTGCGGGCGCCAGCGTCGTCGCCGCCATCCAGCGCGGCGACATTGACGGCGTATCGAACCTCGATCCGGCCATGACGCAGCTTGAACAGCTCAAGCTCGTGAAGCCGATCGTCGACACGCGCACCGAGAAAGGCACGCAGGAACTGTATGGCGGTTCATATCCCGCGGCGGTTCTGTACCTGCAGGTGGGTTATATCGACAAAAATCCAAAGACCGTGCAGGCGCTGGTGAACGCGATGGTGCGGGCGTTGGACTTCGTCGCCAAGTCGAGCGCCGATGAGATCGCCAAGGTGATGCCGCCCGAATACGCGCTGGGCGATCCGACGCTGTACCGGAACGCGATCGAGCATTCGAAGCCATCCTACTCGCAGGACGGCCGCATCGATCCTGCCGGCGCCGAGAACGCAGCCAAAGTGCTGGCTTCGTTCGATCCCGCGGTGGCGGGCGCCAAGATCGACGTCTCGAAAACCTACACCGAGAAATTCGTCGAAGCGGCGCAGGGTAAGAAAGCCAAGTAGATCGCGCGCGTCACCAGACGCGCGTCACCAGAAGAGCGTCCGGCGGTGATCCGGACGCTCTTTCGGTCGCGACGGCCAGCCAGCGGTCTCGCCATTGATGATGGCCAGCGTGCCGCACTTCCGCGCCGGTGCCACTTCGATTAGCCTCGCTGGGCTGCAGCTACGGAGGTCGCCATGCCGCGTGCTTTGACTCTCCAGGTGAATGGCCGTTCGGCGAAGGTCGAGACCGACGATCCCGACATGCCGCTGCTGTACGCATTGCGCGACGGGCTTGGATTGCACGGGCCGAAATTCGGCTGCGGCCTCGGCCAGTGCGGCGCCTGCACGGTGCTGATCGACGGCGAAGCGGTGCGCTCCTGCGTGACACCGCTATCTGCGGTGGCCGCCAAGGCCAAGATCACCACCCTTGAAGGGCTGGGCAAGGACGGCAAGCCGCATCCGCTGCAACAGGCTTTCATCGACGAGCAGGCGGTGCAGTGCGGCTACTGCATCAACGGCATGATCATGCAGAGCGCGGCCCTGCTGCGCACCAACAACAAGCCCGACGAAGCTGCGATCCGCGAAGCGCTGGCCAACAATCTCTGCCGCTGCGGCACGCACGCGCGCATCGTGCGCGCGGTGCAGCGCGCGACTTCGGTTTAGAGGAGGCGTCCATGTTCGACACGCTCGATCGTCGCGCCTTGCTGCAAGGCAGCGGTGCTCTCATCGTCAGCTTTGCGCTGCGGCCCGCTGCGTCCTTGGCCGCCGACAAAGCGGCCGCGCTGCCGTCCAAACCGGTCGCCATCGACGAAGTGGATTCGTTTCTCGCGATCGGTCGCGACGGCCGCGTCACCGTCTTTTCGGGCAAGGTCGACCTCGGCACCGGCGTGGAAACCGCGATGACGCAGATCGCTGCCGAAGAGTTGGACGTGCCGATGGCGCGGGTGCACATCGTGCAAGGCGATACCGCGCTGACGCCGGACCAGGGTCCGACCTATGGCAGCCAGTCGATTCAAATCGGCGGCATGCAGCTGCGCCAGGCAGCCGCGACCGCGCGCAAGGCGCTGCTCACCATGGCGTCGCAAAAGCTCGGCGCCCCGGTCGAAGCACTGACCGTTGCCGACGGCGTCGTCACCGCACCGGGCGGCAAGCACGTCGCGTATGGCGATCTGATCGGCGACAAGCGCTTCACGGCCAAGCTCGACAAGGACGCGCCGGCCAAGGATCCCAAGAACTACAAGCTGGTCGGTCAGTCAGCACGGCGTCTCGACATTCCCGACAAGGTCACGGCGCGCTTCACCTACATGCAGGATGCGCGCGTGCCCGGCATGCTGCATGGGCGCGTGGTGCGGCCGACCGCGATCGGCGCCACGCTTGAGTCGGTCGACGAAAGCTCCGTGCGCGGCATTCCCGACCTCGTCAAAGTCGTGCGCGAAGGCAATTTCCTCGGCGTCGTTGCGCGCAGCGAATGGGGTGCGATCCGCGCTGCGCAGGCGCTCAAGGCGACGTGGAGCGGCGGCGGCGGACTGCCCGACCAGGCCAAGCTCTGGGAGCATGTGCGCAACACCAAAATCGTGAAGGAAGAACCGACCAGCACGGTCGGCGACGCCGACGCGGTGCTGAATGGTGCTGCGAAGAAATTGTCGGCGACCTACGACTTCGCGATCCACACGCACGGTTCGATCGGCCCGTCCTGCGCCATCGCGACCTTCGCCGACGATCAGCTCACGGTCTGGACCGCATCGCAGGCGACGCATGCGCTGCGCCAGCAGCTCGCCAAGATGATGGCGATGCCGGCCGAAAAGGTGCGCGCGATCTATGTCGAAGGTGCGGGCTGCTACGGGCGCAACGGGCACGAAGACGCCGCCGGCGACGCCGCCCTCATGGCGCGCGCGGTGGGCAAGCCGGTACGCGTGCAGTGGATGCGCGCCGACGAACATGGCTGGGATCCGAAAGGCCCGCCGACCTTGATCGATTGCAAGGCCGCGCTCGGCCCTGACGGCGCGGTCGCGGCATGGCGCACCGACTTCTACATTCCGCAAGGCGGGGCAGGGCCGGTGCCACTGATCGCCGCCGATCTTGCCAAGCTGCCGTATGATGTCGGCCTGTTCCCGGGCGGCATTCAGGGCAACTCGGCGATCCCGTACAAGTTCGCCGCCGTTGCCACGCGCGTGCACCGGCTGGAAACGACGCCGTTCCGTCCGTCCTGGATCCGCACGCCCGGGCGCATGCAAAACACGTTCGCGAACGAGTCCTTTTTGGACGAGCTCGCCGCGGCCGCGAACGCCGATCCGCTCGAATTTCGCCTGCGTTATCTCGACGATGCGCGTGGCAAGGAGCTGCTGCAGCGTCTCGGCACGTTCGCGAAATGGCAGAAGCGAACCGGTCCGCGCACCACGCCCAGCGCCGACAAGGCGACGGGCCGTGGTCTCGCCTACGTGTTCTATGAACTCAATCGCACCTATGTCGGCGCGGTCGCCGACGTCGAGGTCGACCGCAAGAGCGGCGACGTTCGCGTCACGCGTTTCGCCGTGGTGCAGGATTGCGGGCAGATCATCAATCCCGACGGCGTGCGCAACCAGATCGAAGGCAACGTCATCCAGACGGTCAGCCGCACGCTGAAAGAACAGCTGACCTGGGATTCAAACCTCGTCACCAGCGTCGATTGGAGCTCGTATCCGATCCTGACTTTCCCCGAAGTGCCGGTGATCGACATCGATCTGGTCGAACGCCAGACCGAAAAGCCGTGGGGGGCCGGCGAGCCCTCGGCCGCCGTCATCGCACCGGCGATCTCCAACGCGGTGTTCGACGCGGTCGGTGCGCGCCTGCGCTCGGTCCCGTTCACCCCCGACAAGGTGCAGGCCGCGCTGCGCGCGACGTAAGCGCGGGTTGACGCGCCGAAGCCGTACTTCATCGGCCTTCATCGGCGCAGGCGCATCGGGTTCTGACGCGCGAGTCAGTGCGTCCTCGCTCGGCGAGTTGACGCCGACCACGCGCTGATGGGGTAACCTTCGAGCCCGTGCCACGAATGCCGATCGACGACATTCGCGAACGGCGAGGCACGATGAAAAATTCTGCACGCTCGGCTCTGCTCGCCTGTCTGCTCGTCCTCACGGCCGGATCCGCAGGCGCGGCCAATGACGACGAAGCATCCTTCCTGGCTGAAAACGATGCAGCCATGGCCAAGATGATGGACGGGATGACAATTAAGCCCTCGGGCGACGTCGATGCCGATTTCGTCGCGATGATGGTGCCGCATCACCAGGCCGCGATCGACATGGCCCAGGCCGTGTTGCGTTACGGTCGCAACGAGCAGATCCGCCGCCTCGCACAGGAAATCATCGTCACGCAGCAGCAGGAAATCGCGGCGATGCGGCTGGCGCTCGGCCAGCCTCTGCCGCCGCCGATGGAATCGCCGACCCGACCAGCGGCGCCGCATCAGCCGGCGCATAAGATCCAGGAGAATTGACGTGAAGCCGCGCGTCGCACTCTTCGCGTCGCTGCTGGCAATGCTCGTGCCGCCGCTCCAATTCGCCGCCCTGGCCGGTCAGGCGCCGGCGGCATCCTCGAGCCCCGACATTCCCGTCAGCCATCGCGACCGCGTCTATGCGGCGGAGCAGTTTTCCAACACGGTTTCGGTCACCGATCCGGCCGACAACAAGCTGCTGGGCGTGATCCGGCTGGGCGACCCTGCACCGGGCAATCTCAGCCCGCTCTATCGCGGCCAGCTCCTGGTGCACGGCATGGGATTCTCGCCCGACCATCGCACCATCGCGGTGGTCTCGATCGGTTCGAATTCGGTCAGCTTCATCGACACGGCGACGAATGCGGTCAAGCACGTCACCTATGTCGGACGCTCGCCGCACGAAGCCTTCTTCACACCCGACGGCAACGAAGTCTGGGTCACGGTCCGCGGCGAGAATTACGTCGCCGTCCTCGACGGCCATACCTACCAGGAGAAAAGCCGGATCATCGTCCCGGGCGGCCCCGGCATGCAGATCTTTTCGCCCGACGGCACCTACGGTTATGTCTGCTCGTCCTTCAATCCCGAAACGGTGGTCATCGCCGTCGCCGACCACCGGATCGTCGGCCACGTGCAGCAGCCGAGCCCGTTCTGTCCCAACATCGCCGCGACGCCGGACGGAAAACAGGTCTGGTTCACGTTGAAAGACGTCGGCAAAGCCGTCGTGTTCGATGCGCGTCCGCCGTTTTCGATCCTGAAGACGCTCGACACCGGGCCGATCACCAATCACGTCAATTTCGCCACCAATGCGAATGGCTCGTTCGCCTATGTGACGATCGGCGGTCTCAATCAGGTGCAGGTGTTCCGCACCGACGATTTCGCCAACGTTGCGACCATTCCCGTCGGCAAGCTGCCGCACGGGCTGTGGCCGTCGGGCGACGGCACGCGCATCTATGTCGGGCTCGAAAATGACGACGCGCTCGCGGCGATCGATACGCTGACCAACAAGGTGATCGCGACGGTTCCGATCGGGCAGGCAGCGCAAGCGATCGCGTACGTGCCGAGCGCGGTTCCGCAAGGCGACGGGACGCAGGGCCTGCAGCCGCTCGGCGTGGCCGGGCAGGCGGCGCATCTGACGCTCGCGCCGCGCGGCAAGGCACCGCCGGCCACCGGCGCCCCGACCAGCGTCACCTTGTTCGACCAAGGCCTGTTGCAGGTGCTGCAGGCGTCGGCGACGGGCCTCGAGCCGAAGCAACCTTACATTCTGGCGCTGTCGCGCAATGCCGACGGCAGCGGTGCGCTCGAACCGCTTGCGTCCTTCATGACCAACCCGGCGGGTTCGGCCATCGTGAATGCGCTCGGTCCGATCCGGCAGGTCGTGCAGAACCCCGCCAAGGCCGAGCGGCGCTTTTTGGTCATCGCGCCGGGCACCGCCCAGCAGCACGGCGATCCGGTGCAGGTCCAATCCTAGGCGGGCAGGCCTGAAGCCGACCGGCCGCGTCTTCTTGGCGCTTGGGCCGGCCCGACAAAATATGCCAGTCCTGGGGGTATGTTCCGTCGCGCGATCTACACGCTCTTCACCGTCCTGACGCTTCCCGCCATCGCCTCGGCAAGTCCGCCCGCCGTCGGCACCGTGCAGGTGGTTCACACCACGTACGAGGACACGCTGGTCGACCTCGCACGCGCCCATAATGTCGGCTACGTCGAGATGCTCGCGGCCAATCCCGGCGTCGACCCGTGGGTGCCGGGGGCAGGGCGCGACGTGGTGATTCCGAGCATGCACCTGCTGCCCGACGCACCGCATGAAGGCGTCGTCGTGAATATCGGCGAGCTGCGGCTTTACTACTATCCGACCAAGGACGGCGTACCCGAAACGCATCCGCTGGGGATCGGCGGCGAAGGCAACGAGACCCCGATGGGCACGACCAGCGTCGTGCGCAAGATGGCCGGTCCGACCTGGTACCGGACCAAAGCGGAAATCGCCGACAAGCCGTGGAAGCCCAAGATCGTGCCGCCGGGCGCGGACAATCCGCTCGGCACTCATGCGCTGTATCTCGGCTGGCCGGCCTATCTGATTCACGGCACCGATGACTGGCACGGTATCGGTCGCCGCGACAGCCGCGGCTGCATCCGCATGTATCCCGAAGACATCGTCGAGATGTTCGGCAAGATTCCGGTCGGCACCAAAGTCACCGTCGTCGATCAGCCGATCAAATTCGGCTGGATCGACGGCCAGCTTTACATGCAGGCGCATCCCGACGCGCATCAGACCGACCAGATCGAAGAACAGGCGCACCGCGATTACGACGTGCCCGACGGCTTCATGAAGATGGTGCTGGCACATGCCGGCAAAGACGCCGGGCGTGTCGACTGGGCCGCGGTGCGTCAGGCGATGTGGGAACGCACCGATGTTCCGGTGGCGATCACGCACTGACGAGTCACGCATGAGCGTTAGGATCCGGGCCATGACGTCCTGGACGATTCGAACCGCGCTGCTTCTGTGTCTCAGTCTGCCTGCGGTGGCGCAGGATCTCGGCACGCTGGAACCCGTGTCGTTGCCGCCGATCGTCAATCCCGGCGACCCATCGGTCCCGGCCAAGGAATTGTTCGGCCGCAAGCGCGAGCCGGCGGCGATCGAGCCGCACGTGATCGGCTTTTATTCGAACGGATGTCTCGCCGGCGGCCGTGCGCTGCCGATCGACGGTGATGCGTGGCAGGTCATGCGCCTGTCGCGCAACCGCAACTGGGGCCATCCGGCGATGGTGTCGTTCCTGGAGCGCTTTGCACGCAAGGTGAAAGAGCAGGGCATCTGGCCGGGTCTTCTGGTCGGCGACATGGCGCAGCCGCGCGGCGGCCCGATGATCACCGGCCACGCGTCGCACCAGCTTGGACTCGATGCCGATGTCTGGCTGTCGCCGATGCCGGACCATCGTCTCAGCCGCGTCGAGCGCGAAAATCTGTCGGCGACAAATGTCGTGCGCACCGACTGGCTGGACGTCGATCCCAAAACGTGGACCAAAGCGCATCTCGCGCTGCTGCGCGCCGCGTCGCTGGAGCCCGAAGTCGAACGGATCTTCGTCAATCCGGCGATCAAGAAAGCGATCTGCCGCGACGCGACGGGCGATCGTTCGTGGCTCGCCAAACTGCGGCCGGTCTACGGGCACAATTACCACTTCCACATCCGGCTGAGCTGTCCGGCCGGCGAAGCCGAATGCCGGCACCAGGATCCGGTACCCGCAGGTGACGGCTGCGACGCGACGCTCGACTCGTGGTTCACGCCGGAAGCGCTGCATCCCAAACCAGGGCCGGAAAAGCCGCCGCTCAAGCTCGCCGATCTGCCGGCCTCCTGCCGCGACGTGCTCGGCACGCCCTGACGGCGAAGTGCAGGCGAGCGCGGGCGGCGAGCTACGCTGCCTTGCGGCGGGGCAGCAGGTGCAGCAAGCCAACCAGGCTGGCGCCGACAAACCAGCCAACCAGTGCCGCGCCGGCGGCGAATGCGACCCATCCCGTGACCGCGCCGATTGCCGGCACCGACGCTGCTAGGTGCGCCGCGCGCTCAAGCAGATCCGGGATGGTGCGCACGTCGAAATGGGCCAACCCATGGACGATGATGCCGCCGCCGACCCAGAGCATGGCGGCTGTACCGACGATCGTCAGGCCACGCAGCGTCGGTGGCATCGCGCGTACGAGCGCGCGACCGAGTGCACGCCGCAGCGACGTTCCGCGGCGCGCCAGATGCAGGCCGATATCGTCCATTTTGACGATCAATCCGACGACGCCGTAGACGATCACGGTGAGCAATAGGCCGACCAGGAGCAGCGCGCCGGCCCGGACTGCGAAGGGTCTGTCGGCGACATCCGCGAGCGCGATCGCCATGATTTCCGCCGACAGGATGAGGTCGGTACGGATCGCGCCCGACACTTTTTTCGCTTCGAGTTCGGCAGAGCTCAGCGCCAGCGTCGCGGGGTCGCCTGCATCGTCATGGCCTGCGAAGCTTTCAATGATTTTCTCGGCTGCTTCGAAGCAGAGATAAGCGCCGCCCAACATGAGCAAGGGAGTCACCGCGCCGGGCGCCAGCGCGCTCAACAAAAGCGCGGCCGGCAGCAGGATCAGGAGCTTGTTGCGAAGCGAACCCACCGCGATCTTCCAGACGATCGGCAGTTCCCGATCGGGCGTGAATCCTACCGCGTAGCCCGGCGTAACGGCGGCGTCGTCGACGACGACGCCGATGGCCTTCGAGCCTGCCTTGCCGGCGGCACTCGCCACATCGTCGAGCGAAGCGGCGGCAAGTTTGGCGATGCCGGCAATGTCGTCCAGCAGTGCCGCAAGACCGGAAGCCATTGTCGATTCTCCTGAAGCGCGGGAACGGGAAAGAGAGCACGTCTCCCGTGCGTCGTGTCGCGCTGCGATGGCGCACGAGCACGGGCGTGCCGATGGCGCGCACCGCACGAGGCGGCGGGGCGCATTGCCTCGACGATCATTCTAAGGCGATTCCTTCGCCCCTGACACCGTGATGAGCCCCGAACCTACGGCACGTTCGCGCCGTGCCAGCAGCGGGGAACCAGCAGCCCGAGTGGCACGCGCGTCACGACGCTTCGTGCAGCGCGTCGAGCATGCCGTGCAGATGCGCGACGGCGTGTTCGATGTCGGTGTATTTGTACTGGCCGGCGCGCGACTCGGCAGCGAGCAGGCCGCAGCGATGCACCTTGCGGAAATCGCCGTACGGGAATTTGTACCGGGTCTTCTTGTCTTCCGGCTCGTTCTCGTCGATTCCGAGATACCAGTGGCCGTACTCCGACGGGCCGTGCGCGTGGAGAAAATCAGTCTCCTGCTGCGCCGTCGGGCGGTGCTCGCTCCAGGCATCGCGATCGTCGAAGACGAAGCGGCGTTCCTTGATCAGCTTTCGCGCATGCGTGTACGCGCCAGGATTCAGCTTGACCGTCATGTCCGAATACTCCCTCCGGCAGGAAGCGCGTATCCGACGCACCGCGGCCCCGTAGCCGTGTCTACGAGCGAGCGCGCGACGGGGTTCCGCCGGACGTCCTCACGGGTAGCGCCACGGGCAGCGAGGGTCTTTTCCGTGCCGAAACGCCCGCGTGACCTCAATCAGGGATCGTCACAATCAGGCGTCGCGAACCTGAAAGCGCGCGCCGGACAGGCGGGTTTGGATCCGACGTTGTACAAATGTGTGGCGGCGGAATGTGACGGCGCTGGTATTTGGCAGCGGGGATATTTCAACCACGCCGTCGCAACATCGTGTGGAGCAGCGTCGCCTACGAATCGCGATGCTGATGACAGTCCGAATCTGGCGCGCATTTTGGCGGCGTTTGATCGCGCGGTGAGGGCCATACAAGCGGACCGATGATCACACGCTGCGCTCCAGCATCGGCGTCTCGTCGCGGCGCAGGGTCAAGACATCGACGCCATTCCTCGTGACCGCGACCGTATGCTCGAATTGGGCGGAGAGCTTCCGGTCGTTGGTCACGACCGTCCATCCGTCGCTCTCGGTCGAGACCTTGCGGGTGCCCTGGTTGACCATTGGCTCGATGGTGAAGACCATGCCCTCGCACAGCTTCAAGCCGGTTCCCGTCCGTCCGAAATTCAGCACCTGCGGTTCCTCGTGCATCTCGCGGCCGATGCCATGCCCGCAATATTCCCGCACAACCGAATAGCCGTTCCTTTTGGCATGCTGTTCGATCGCGAAGCCGATGTCCCCCAGATGTGCTCCGGGCCGCACCTGTTTTATGCCTTTCCACATCGCCTCCTGGGCGACCCGCACGAGCCGCCTCGCGGCGGGCGGGGCATTGCCGACCAGGTAGGTCTTGCTCGAATCCGCGATGAAGCCGTTCTTTTCGAGCGTGATGTCGAGGTTGATGATGTCGCCGTCACGGATGATCTCGCCCGGATCGGGCACGCCGTGGCAGACGACATGATTGATCGAGCAGTTCAGGACATATTTGAAGCCATATTGCCCCTTGCTCGCCGGACGGGCGGCGAGGTCCACGGTGATGAAGTGGTCGACCAGATCGTTGACCTGCAATGTCGACATGCCGGCGAGTTCTTGCCCGTCCAGCATCTCGAAGACGGACGCCAGCATTTTGCCCGAGACGTGCATGAGCGCCAGTTCGTCCGGGGTCTTTACCATGTCAGGCGACCGCTACATCCGCGAGACGCACATGCGCCGCCGCGAACTGCATCTTCACGATGTCGTTGAACGACAGGGTCGGATTGGCTTCAGCCAGCATGCCGATCTTCATCCAGAACTCGGCCTGCGCATTGATGGACCGGCACATCACTGTGCTGGCCCGACGGGCTTCCTCATGCAGGTCGTCGTCGATTTTCACGATGCCCATGGACGTCTCTGAAAGCTAACGAATATACGAACCGTATATGGTTCGCATATTCTCCGGTCAATCGAGCGACCGTCGCCCTAAGGGGCATTAGGGCGTGATGGCGACAGGTGCTGGTGCAGCAGATCGGCAAATTCCGCTTCGGATAGATCGTCGATCACCGGGCCTCCATTCGGGGCCGTCACAACAGATCCGCCCGGATCCATGTCTTATTTTCCATAATACATATTATGCGACTAAGACAGGTGGGGGTTTCCTTTAAAACCGAGCCTTTCGGCAACACGATCCCCACGCATGCGCGCTGATCGGCGGACCGATCCGGCGGCGTCGCCCCGACGCAATCCGCGGCTGGCGCAGCAACCAATTGCCGCGCTGACGATGCCGGTCGCAGAGCTAGGTTGCCTGGCGAACATCCTCTCGACGCGTTTCCAAAAAATGTCATCGACACAGCTTGTTTCGACCGGCGTCTCCGTCCGGTCGAACGGACTCATCCTCTTTGCGCTCGCCATGGGCGGCTTCGCGATCGGCACGACCGAGTTCGCCGCCATGGGTGTGCTGCCCGACTTCGCCGCGGGCCTCGGCATCGACGAGCCGACCGCCGGCCATGTGATCAGCGCCTACGCGCTGGGCGTCGTGCTGGGTGCGCCGGTGATCGCGGTGCTGGGCGCGCGGTTCGCACGGCGCACGCTGCTGATCGGACTGATGGCGCTGTTCGCCATCGGCAACGCGCTGAGCGCGTCGGCGCCGTCCTATGGCTGGATGCTCGCATTCCGCTTTCTCAGCGGCGTTCCGCACGGCGCCTATTTCGGCGTCGCTGCGCTCGTGGCCGTCAATCTCGTCGGGCCGGAACGGCGCGCCCAGGCCGTGGCGCGCGTGCTCGCGGGCCTGACGATTGCAACCGTCATCGGCGTGCCTACGGCCAAGGCGGTCAGTCTCGCCTTGGGATGGCGCTGGACCTTCGGCATCGTCGCAGTGCTCGCCTTGCTCACCGCGACGCTCGTCTTCGCCTTCGTGCCCAAAGACACGCCCGATGAAGCAGCCAGCCCGTTGCGCGAGCTGACGGCGCTGAAGCGCCGTCAGGTCTGGTTGACGCTGGGCATTGGTGCGATCGGCTTCGGCGGCATGTTCGCGGTCTATGCCTATCTCGCGTCGACGCTGATGGCGGTCACCGGAGTCTCGGCCGGGACAGTACCGTTCGTGCTCGGCGTCTTCGGCATCGGCCTGACACTCGGCAATCTCGCGGGTGCCTGGGCCGCCGATCGCGCCCTGATGCCGGCAGCAGCCGTGCTGCTGATCTGGAGCGCAAGCGCCCTTGCCCTCTACCCGTTCGCCGCACCGCATCTCTGGTCGATCTCGATCGTCACGTTGCTGATCGGTTGCGGCGGCGGGCTCGCCTCGATCCTGCAGACGCGCTTGATGGACGTCGCCGGCGACGCGCAGACGTTGGCGGCAGCGCTGAATCACAGCGCGTTCAACACCGCCAATGCGATCGGCCCGTGGCTCGGCGGCATGGCGATCCGCGCGGGATTCGGCTGGGGCTCGACCGGGCTTGTCGGATCCGCGCTGGCGCTCGGCGGCTTGGCCGTCTGGGTCCTCGCCTGGCTCGACGAGCGTCGACGCACACGGGCTTTCCACGCCTGAGACGAAGCAAGCCGCCATGGCGTTGATTGCCCGTCGCCCTGGTCCCATGCCGAGATGCACTCGTTTCGCGCCCGTCTCTTCGCCCTATGGGGCTTGTCGCTGGTTGCATGCGTCGCGGTCGGCATCTTGTTCGTGCAGCTTTATCAGCAATCGACCGAGGCACAGGTCGGTCGCGCCGAAGCCGTGGTGGCACGCGCCTGCGACCTGATCCGCAACCGCTTCGACTTCTACGCCCGCGCCTGGCACGGCCCGGTTCCGTCCTTCGCGGACCCGACGCTACGACAAGAGCTGGGCGCCGTTGTCGCAGTGGCCCTGGGTCGCCAGGACGGGATCGAGGGCGGCATCTGGCAGACCGAGGCGGGGTCCCTCGCCTATGCCTTCCCGACGTATCAGGGCACCGGACCGAAGACCGATTTTCCGGTCGCCGAGCGCGACCGGGTCGCCGCCATCAACCAGCAGGCGTTGCGCGACGAACAACCGGCGGGAGCGCGCGCCGCGACGCGCGCGCAGACCTTGCTGCTGCATGCGTGTCCATTGCCGGGGCCCATCGCCGGCCTCAGCGCCTGGACGATGACTCGCGTACAATCGGCCCTTGGCTATGGGCCCTTGCAACTCGGGCTGGGCGTGCTGTTCGCGTTGATGATGGGCATAACCGCGCTGCTGACGCGCATGCTCGTCGTCTGGGCCCGTCAGCTGCGCAGCATCGAACGCACGCTGCGGCAAGCCGACGCCAGCGGATTGCCCGAAATTCGGGCCACCGGCGAACGCGAACTCGACCGCATCGTCGATGCGCTCAACGACGCGCGACGGCGTCTCGGCGACGCACGTCGTGACTCCGAGCGTTTCGCCGCCCGCGCCGCCAACGCCGAGCGCCTCGCCGCGCTTGGCCGTGTCGCCGCCGGCGTCGCGCACGAGATTCGAAACCCGCTCGCGGTGTTGCGGCTGCAAGGCGAAAACGCGCTCGCCGGCGACGAAGCTCGGCGACGCACCGCCATCGTTGATATGCTCGCGCAGGTCGGCCGCCTCGACACGCTCGTCACCGAACTCCTGGCCATGACGCAACGTCGGACACCCAACCCGACGAAAATCGACCTGGTGCCGTTCCTGCAACGCAGGCTTGACGCGCATCGCGCTGCCGCAGACGCGCGCCGCATCACGCTCGCCTGCGAAAGCGGCGTCACGACAGCCACGCTTGATGTCGCGCTCGTCGAACGCATCCTCGACAATCTCCTGACCAACGCGGTGCGCCACGCGCCCGATGGCGGACTCGTCCGGCTGACGGCGCAGCACCGCGACGGTTCGCTCGCGATCGAAGTCGCCGATAGCGGCGCCGGCGTTTCGCCCACCATGCGCGAGCGCTTGTTCGAACCGTTCGTCACCGGCCGCGCCGACGGCACCGGCCTCGGTCTCGCGATCGCGCGCGAACTCGCCGATGCCCATGGGGGTCGTCTCGTGTTGCGCGAAAATCGCGCCGAGGCGGATGCCGAGGCCACCATCTTTTCCTTGGAATTGCCGCAGGACTCGTGATGGCCACAGTGCTGATCGTCGACGACGACACGGCCTTGCGCAGCGCGCTCGCGACTGCGCTCGGCGACCTCGGCCATGTCGCCGCCGAAGCGGCTGACGGCATGCAGGCGCTGGATTGGATCGCGCGCGAGCGTGCCGATGCGGTCCTGCTCGACCTGCGCATGCCGGGCCTCGACGGGCTGGAGGTTCTGCGTCGTATCGTGGCGCAACCGTCGCCGCCGCCGGTGGCGGTGATCACGGCGGTTCCGACGAGCGACAATACGATCGAAGCGATGCGGCTCGGTGCCGTCGATCACCTCGCCAAACCGGTCGGGCGCGACGACCTCATCGCCCTGCTCGCACGGATGTTGCAGCCGACCGTCCTGGCGACGCGAGAACCGGCGGCGTCGACGCGCGACCACGAGCTTGTCGGATCGAGCGCCGCGATGCGCGAGGTGCAGAAGGCGATCGGCCTGCTCGCGGATGGCGACGCGACGGTGCTGATCACGGGCGAGACCGGCACCGGAAAGGAACTCGTCGCGCGCGCCATCCACCGCTACGGCCGTCGCGCCGCAGGCCCGTTCGTGGCGGTGAACTGCGCCGCGATCCCGTCCGAATTGCTCGAGAGCCTGTTGTTCGGCCATGTACGCGGCGCGTTCACGGGCGCCGTCGGCGATCGCGCCGGTTCGTTTCGCGAAGCCGATGGCGGCACGTTGTTTCTCGATGAAGTCGGCGACATGGGGCTGGCCATGCAGGCCAAGCTGCTGCGCGCGCTACAAGAGCGCGTCGTCGTCCCGGTGGGCGGTCGCGCCATTGCGGTCGATGTGCGCGTCGTCGCCGCGACGCACCGCGACCTGCAGCGCGCCGTGCGCGACGGCGTGTTTCGGGAAGACCTCTACTACCGGCTCGGCGTTATTCCCCTGCCCTTGCCGCCCTTGCGCGAACGGCTCGCCGACATCGTGCCGCTGGCCGAACATTTTCTCGCGCTCGCGGCTGGCGACGCGCGCGCCAAACAGCTCTCGGCCGACGCAGCGGCGCGCTTACTCGCGCATGCCTGGCCGGGCAATGTGCGCGAGCTACGCAACACGATGGAACGTGTCGCGGCGTTCGTGCGACGCCCCCTCGTCACCGGCGAAGATCTAGAATTCCTGCAGGGCGAGTCTGCTACGCCCGATGCAGTGCAGCCCACCGAAACGCTGCCGGACGCCGTCGCACGGCTCGAGGCGAGGATGATCCGCGCGGCGCTCACGGCTGCCGGCGGCAATCGCGCGCAAGCTGCCAAACAACTCGGGATCCGACGCCAGCTTTTGTACGAGAAAATCGCGCGCTACGGGCTGGACGAGTCCGGAAGTCGGACACCGCGCGTCTCCGATCCGGACGGGGACGACGTGTAAGGCGGAGCGATCGTCAGCAAAACCGCCATTTCACGACTGGCATCGCGGTTGCTCTTCCAGAGCGAGCAAAGGCTCGTTTCACGGAGGATGACATGCGTACGAAATTCGTCTTGCTCGCCGCGCCGTTGCTCGCCGGTACATCCGGCGCCGTCGCGTTGGCGCAAGGCGCGGCGACCTATGACCCACAGCAATTGCCCGCCGTCCAAGGCAAGGTCGCGCAATACAGCCTGAATGACCGCGGGGACGTCGATGGACTGATCCTCGAAGACGGCACCGAAGTGCATCTGCCGCCCCATCTCGGCACGCAGCTTGTTTTCGCGGTTCGTCCCGGTGACGCCGTCACCGTGCGCGGCCTGAAAGCGCGCTCGCTTCCGCTGGTGCAGGCGATGGAAGTGACCGCCGACGCGACCGGCAATACGATCAGCGACACCGGCCCCGCACCGGCGCGACCGATGAACGTGCAAGGTCGTGTCAAAGCACAGCTGCACGGGCCCGAGGGCGATCTGAACGGCGTGCTGCTCGATGACGGAACGATGGTGCGCTTGCCGCCGTCCGAAGCCGACCGTCTTGCGATGTCACTGGCGCCCGGCCAGACGCTTTACGTCGAAGGTGACGGCGTCGCCAGCCCGCTCGGCAAGGTGATCGCGGCGCGCGCAATCGGCAGCAACGCGACCCAGCTCGCTCGCGTCGCGCCGAAGCCCGGGGATCGCCGCGGCCCGCCGGGCGGACCGCCGACACTGCACTAACACCCACACCAACTCCCACACATCGACAAAGGATTTTCGGCGATGCATTGGATCGATTCTGCAGGCCTGCCCGAAACGCACGGTACGGTCGAACGCTTTCTTCTCAACCCCAAAGGCGACGCCGACGGGCTGATGCTGGACGACGGCACCGAAGTGCATTTCCCGCCGCATATGGGCGCGGCGCTGTGCGCGGCGGTCCAGCCGGGCAGCCGCGTTCTCGTCCGCGGCGTGCGGCCGCGCGGCGTCGTCAAGTTCATCGCTGCGGTCAGCGTCGTCGCCGAAGACGGAATTGAAATCATCGACAACGGTCCGCCCGCTCACGACAAGAAGCCTGCGAAGAAGCCGAGCGGGTCGCATTCGCCCGCGACCACAGTGGAGGGTGTCGTGCTGCGCCCGCTGCATGGTCCCAAAGGCGAAGTACGCGGGGTGCTGTTCGAAGACGGCCGCAGCGGCCGCTTCCCACCGCACGCGGCAGCCGCGCTGGATGAACGATTGAAGCCGGGCGCGCGGCTGGCCCTGCGCGGCGAGGCCCGAACGACGGTGCACGGAACCGTCGTGCACGCGCACGAGATTGGCACCAACCAACGCGACCTGCGTCCGATCGAGAAGAAGCCGAAGCCGCACGATCCCGAGGACGAACATCCGCCACACAAGCGCGGGCCGAAGCACCATCCCGCGCATTGAAATTCCGACATGCGGCGCCGTCGGCAGCTGAAAGCTGCGCCGTGAGGCGAAGCGACGACCCCAGACGCTCGCTCGATGCGGTGAACTTCCTGCTGGCCGACGTGCGCGGCGCGCTGGGCCCCTATCTCAACGTCTTCCTCGTCACCGACCAGCATTGGACTCAGTCGGGGGTCGGTGTGGTAACGACCATTGGCGGCCTGCTCGGCCTCGCCGTGCAGACGCCAATCGGTGTTCTCATCGATGCAACGCGGGCCAAACGCGCGTTGATCGTCGGGGCGCTCGGCGTACTGGCAGCGGGAGCGCTGGTTATCTTTCTGTCGACGTCGTTCTGGCCGGTGCTGGCCGCGAACGCGGCCATATCGATGGTGGGCGACGTATTCGGACCGGCGGTCGCGGCGTTGACGCTCGGCCTCTATCGCCGTGCGCGGCTCGCGCGGCGCCTCGGGCGCAACGCAGCCTTCGACCATGCCGGCAACATAGCGGTGGCGGTTCTGGCGGGCCTGATCGGCTGGTTGCTGTCGCAGCGTGCCGTGTTCCTGCTGGTTCCTGCCTTCGCCGTGCTGGCGGCTGCTGCGACGCTTTCAATTCCCGCCGGCGCGGTCGATCACCAACGCGCGCGAGGCGGCGGCAATGGCGACGCGGCAGCACCGCAGGCTGCGCTTGGTGTTCTCATCACCTGCCGCCCGCTGCTCGTCTTCGCCGCGTGCGGTTTTCTGTTCCATTTCGCCAATGCCCCGCTGCTGCCTTTCGTCGGCCAGAAGCTTGCCGACGCCCATGCCGCGTACGCGACCGCGATGCTGTCGGGCTGCATCGTCGCCGCCCAGCTCATGATGCTGGGCGTCGCGCTGCTGGTCGGGCGCAACGCCGAACGTTGGGGCCGCAGGCCGATCCTGCTCCTCGGCTTTGCGTCGTTGCCGCTACGCGCGCTGTTGTTCACCGTATCCGACGACACCGGCTGGCTGCTGCTCGTACAACTGCTCGACGGTATCGGCGCCGGTGTTCTGGGCGCGATTGCGCCGTTGGTCATCGCCGACCTGACGCGCGGTACCGGCCGTTTCAACGTCGCGCAGGGCGCCGTTGCCACCATTCACGGCGCGGGCGCCGCGCTCGCTGGTATCGTCGGCGGCATGACGGTTGATCATTTTGGCTATGCGGTCGCGTTTTATGGCGCCGCAGCCGTCGGCGTGATCGCGATGCTGCTGCTGGGCTTGTTGGGCGAAACGCGTTCGCAAGACACCGACGCCGAAGTCCGGCAGGCCTTGGCGTTCCGTCGCGTGGATGGCGGCCTGGCGCAGTCGGAGTGATCTCGTGGGACGTCCGCTAACCATCGCCGAAAACGGACACAGGACACAAGCCGATGGCCGCGGGCCTAGAACTGATGCGGCCCGCCGAACCGATCCGGCGGGCCGCATTGTGCTCAGGCGATCTCGTGTGCGTCAGTGCTTTTTGCGGCGTGCCCAGCCGAGCCCGAACAAAGCCGCGCCGAGCAGCGCTGCTGAAGCCGGTTCCGGCACGTTGGGGCCACCGCCCTCGACGTTGGCAACAGCGACGTTGTCGAACTCGAAGGCGTTCTGGGACGAAAAGAACAGAACGCCGGTGAAGGTGCTACCGCCAGTGAACGTGAACTCGACGAAACGGTTGGTCGCGCTGCTCGTTTGATCGCCGTTCGCCGGATTGTTGATGTCGGTCCCGGTGAACGACGCGATGAGCGTGGCGCCGAAGAAGAATTGAATCGTATTGTAGCTGTCGATCGAACCCCAATAGAGCCCGAAATAATTGTTCGGACCGCCGAGGGTCAGCGACGCCGGCGAACCGGTCGACGGGCCGGCCGAATAGTATTTCGTCAAGTCGTCGAGCGGCGTTGCGAACAGGCCGGGCGTGGTTCCCGGACCGACGACCGCGCCGCCGAAGAAGCCCGGTGCCGCACCGCTATTGAAGTCGATCGTGGTGGCGCCGGCCTGCCCCGAGCTGAGCCCGTTGGGATTGCCGCCGCCGGGCGTTGAGGTCCAACTGACAGCCGCACTGGCCGGTGCCGCGGCAGCGAGGCTGAGCCCTGTCACGCCGGCAAACAGCGCCAGGCGGCAGGTCGAACAACATCTACGGAACATGCTCTCTCTCCCTGGGTTTGTTCTTCCTTCGCTCTCGTTCGCAAGACGGGGGCCGTTGGCGCGGTTGCTCATAATTTTACGGATTCCGCCCGGCGGATGCGGATGCCGGCGCCGAACCTGAAAAGAAAACCGACACGAGATTGCGGCTCGCTGACCTGCTCGCCGATTGTCAGGACCTGATCACGCGCCTAATGCGGGGAGCGACGCTCGTTTTTCGAGTCCGCGAAGAAGGACCTGCCGTGCCCCCGTTCGATGACTCACCTGCCGGCAATTCCAGCGCCGCGTTGCAGCGGCTGTTGCAGATGATGGCGAAGCTGCGCGATCCCGATGGCGGCTGTCCGTGGGATCTGCGCCAGGATTTCGCGACCATCGCGCCCTACACGATCGAAGAGGCCTACGAGGTCGCCGACGCGATCGAGCGCGGCGACATGCACGATCTCAAGGACGAGCTCGGCGACCTGCTGTTCCAGGTCGTGTTCCACGCGCGCATGGCCGAAGAACGCGGCGACTTCACCTTCACCGACGTCGTCACCGCCATCGCGGACAAGATGGAAGCGCGTCATCCGCATGTCTTCGCCGGCGGCACGCTCGAGGATGAGCGCGCCGTCAATCAATGGTGGGAACAGCGCAAGGAAAGCGAGCGCGCCGCCAAGGCTGCCGCGGCCGGCCGACGCGCCAGTACGCTCGACGGGGTCGCCGCCGGCCTGCCCGCGCTCACTCGCGCCCTCAAACTGCAGAAACGTGCCGCGCGCGTCGGTTTCGACTGGAGCGACGCGCCGCCGATCCTCGACAAGCTCGAAGAAGAACTGCGTGAACTACGCGCAGAACTCGCCGCCGGCGACACGCGGCGCATCGAGGACGAACTTGGCGACGTGCTGTTCGTCGTCGTGAACCTCGCACGCCATCTCAAGATCGATCCTGAAGCCGCGCTGCGCGGTACCAATGGCAAGTTCGAGCGCCGCTTCCGCTTCATCGAAGACCGCCTCGCCGCCGAGGGCCGCAGGCCTGACGGCGCCACGCTGGACGAGATGGAAATGCTCTGGCAGCGCGCCAAAACCGAAGCCTGAGGCTGCGGCGGCCATCCTGTAGCGGGCCGGCCGGCGAACGGCCGCTGCGCGCGTGCCGACGAGTCCGTCGCCTCGATCCGTGGATCATCACAAGCGTTGATCCGGCGCTGATTTACGCCTACAGCGGCATCGCAGCGACGAACGTGTCCGGAATAACGGAGCGTGAACAATATGTTACGGCGCTGTGACAATCTAAAAAGGAAGGCGCTGCGGGGAACCTTACGATAAACTGTTCTTTTATTCCCCGATGGGGATTCGCACGATGCGGCTACTCGCCATGGATGACGAGCCGATGATGCTTCGCTTCGTCGAGCGTCTCGCCGTGCAGACCGGCGCCGAAAGTCGGACCACCACCGACCCGCCTGTGTTTCTGCGCATCGCGCACGAATGGGCACCCGATTTCGTGCTGATCGATCTGCAGATGCCCAATCTCGACGGGCTGCAGCTGCTTCGCGAACTGGCATGCCGGCGCTGCTCCGCAACCATCGTTTTGATGAGCGCCTTCGAACCGATGGTCCTGGAGACGATGCGCAGGATCGGCACGTCGTTCGGCCTGTCGATGGGGGACGTGCTCCAGAAGCCGATGACGGTGGCGAGTTTCGCGCGTGCGCTGGCACACAAGATGCCGACCAGCGGGCTCAGCCGGATCGACGCCTTGTCGCAGGCGATCGATCGCGGCGAGCTGGTGTTGCATTGGCAGCCGATCGTCGACCTCACCAGCAAACAGATCACCGGCATGGAAGCGCTGTGCCGCTGGCAGCATCCGGATCTCGGGCTGGTCTATCCGGATTCGTTCGTGCCACTGGCCGAGACCGGCGGGCTGGGCCAACGCCTGTCGGCCTGGGTTCTGGACCAGGCGTTCGCGCAGGCGGCGATCTGGTCGTGCTACGGCGTGCGCCCGACCATTTCGATCAATGTCTCACCCGAAACGTTCGAGGCCACCGAGTTCGCTGACGTGCTGGAGGCCCAACGCATCGAGCACGGGCTCACGGCCGATCAGATCTGCCTCGAATTGACCGAGGCGTCGACGGCGCGCAATCCGACGCGGCTGCGCGAAACGATGACCCATCTGCGGCAAGCCAACTATCGCGTCGCGCTCGACCATTTCGGCACCGGCAGCTCGACCTTGCAGCTGATCGAGTCCCTGCCCTGCACCGAACTCAAGATCGACAAGTCCTTCGTGCTGCATCTGATGGACTCGGAAGACGCGACCGCCATCGTGCGCGCGATCCTGGCGCTCGCGAGCGCGCTCAACGTGCAGGTCATCGCCGAAGGAATCGAAAGCGACGAGGTCGCCTGCACGCTGCAGGCGAGCGGGTGCCGCCTCGGCCAGGGCTATTGGTTCGCGCGCCCGATGCCGGCTGCCAGCGCAACCGTATTGCTGCGACGCTCAGCAGCCTAGTTTAGCCGCTCCAATGCAGCCACGTGCCGTGGCTGTCGCAGCTCGCCAGCGTGCGGCGCGGATCACCCGGGCGCGCCAACGTAAGGAACGGCGTCGCATCACCCTCTTCCCATTCCAGCCCCAGCACCGCGACGCGCCGCGCCGCTGCAATCGTGGCGAGCGCCGCCTCAAACGCGGCCTCGGTCGCAGCGTCGAACTGGTAGCGCACGAAGGCATGCAGCACGACGAGCGGCCCGGCGGGCAGTTCGTCGGCGAGCGCGGCCAGATCGCGCGCCGCATCGCCCTGGCGGATGTCGGGGCGGTGGCTGCGCGCGATGGCAAGTGCGTGATCGAATCGAAGCTGGCGGTCGACGCGCTCGGGCCAGATCAAAGCGCGCAACCAATCGGTCTGATCGGCATCGAAGAGATCGACCGGCGACTGTTCGAGTCCGACGTGCGCGCCGAGCGGCCGTGCGACAGCAAGCGGCGGCAGCGTCCCGCCGCGCAGCTCGCAGGCGAGCTCGAGCGGCGAGTCTGCGGGCCCGACCGTCGGCCCGCCGGCATAGGCGATGCGATAGAGCGGCCAGTTGAGGACCAGGCCGGCACTGGCGCCGACTTCGATCAGATGCAGCGGCGCCGCATCGTCGCCGAACAGAGTCGATGCCAGCGCAAGCCCGGGCCGGATCAGCGAGCAGCGTCCGGTTTCGTTGGTGTTGACCGTGCGCGTCGCAATCTGCCCGCGCAGCTCTTCTTCGTGGGCGAGCACGAAGCGGCGGAAATCGGGAAAGGCCTGGTCCGGCGGCGCCGGCCGCGGCGTCAGGCTGCGATAGAAGCGCGCCAACGGATCGTCGCTCGCGCGGCGCAGCAGATACTGCACGGCGCCAAACATGAGGTTGGGGAGCGGCTGGCCCTTCTGCGCCACGGCGGCGATGTCGAGCAGCCGCTGATCGGCGGCGATGCCCGGTCCGAGCGCCTCGTAGAGCGGCGACGTGCCGAGCGTTCCAAAGCTGGCGAAACTCTGGAACCGCGCGGCGTAGCCGCCCGTCACCTGGGGATGGCGCGAAACAACTCGACCGCCGCTGGATAGGCGCTCGGCTCGCGCGCGAACTTGTCGCGACAACCCGGATTGCAGAAACCCACGACGCGACCTTCAAACCGGGTCAACGAGTCGGCCACCACCGGCTTGCCCGAGAACGGGCAAACCTCGTTCGCGCAATCGGCCAGCTCGAGCATCGCGTTCAATCCTTCTGCAGCAGCTGGATCAGACTCGACGTGTCCCAGCGCTTGCCGCCGCGCGCCTGCACCTGGGCGTAGAACTGGTCGACCAGCGCCGTCATCGGCACGCGCGCGCCGACCTGGTCCGCGGTGTCGAGCACGATGCCGAGATCCTTGCGCATCCAGTCGACCGCGAAACCGAAATCGAACTTGCCTTCGATCATCGTCTTGTAGCGATTTTCCATCTGCCACGACTGCGCGGCACCTTTGGAGATGGCGGCGATCGCCTTCTCCATGTCGAGCCCGGCGCGCTGGCCGAAATTGATGGCTTCGGCGAGGCCCTGCACGACGCCGGCGATGCAGATCTGGTTGACCATCTTGGTCAACTGTCCCGCCCCCGCCTCGCCCATCAGCACGGCGGCTTTGGCATAGGCCTGGATCACCGGCTCGACCTTGAGGAAGGTGCCCTCGGCACCGCCGATCATAATGGTGAGCTGGCCGTTCTCGGCGCCGGCCTGACCGCCCGACACCGGCGCGTCGAGCACGCCGATGCCGCGTTCGGTACCGGCCTTGGCGAGCTCACGCGCGATCTCGGACGAGGCGGTGGTGTGATCGCAGAAGATGCTGCCGAAGCGCATGCCCGCGAAGGCGCCCTGCTCGCCCAGCACGACCTCGCGCAGATCGTGATCGTTGCCGACGCAGGCGAAAACGATGTCGCGATCTTCCGCGGCTGCCGCCGGGGTCGGCGCGGCGCGGCCGCCAAACTCGCTGACCCAGCGCTGCGCCTTTTCCTGGGTGCGGTTGTAGACCGTGACGTCATGGCCGGCCTTCGCCAGATGGCGCGCCATCGGATAGCCCATGACGCCCAGTCCCAGGAACGCGACGCGTTTCGGCTCAGTCATCCTCGTCACTCCGATATCTAGTTTCCGTGCGTGCTAGCACTTCCGTGCGCGAGGTACATCACCTCGAACCTGCGCCCCTCCGCGATGCGCCCCAGATCTCCCCAGCGCGCGTTGAAGATGGCGCCGTCCTGCGGGTCGAGCGCCGAAAGATCAGGGGCGAGATCGGCCCCATCGTCGGTGCGCGTCATGTGCCGAAGATCCCGTGGCGGCGGCGTCACCAGGCGCGGCAGCAACAGCCGCACCTCGGGCCGGCCGAAAGACGCGACCAGCGCCTCGAAGAACGGACCGTCGAGAAAGCGCGTCGCCGCCGCGGGATCGTTCCAGGCGTAGAGCGTCGCGTAGCAAGGCTCGACGGGATCGACGAGAAACAGCTTCCAGTCGAGACCGGCCATGCCGTCGAAGCGCGGTCCGCGCTCGGCGGCGCGGGCTCGCACCGCGGCAACCTGGGCGGCGTCCTCGAGCGGGATGTCGTAGCGCATCAGCAGCATGGTCACGCGCCCGGCGCGTAGGAGGCGCGGCCCTGGCCGAAGGACCAGTCGATCGCCTCGTTCTCGGTCAGCACGACGATGAGATCGTCGGAGCGTACGCCGAGCGGCTCGAATGCCTCGGCCAGCCCGGCATAGAAGGCGCGTTTCTGATCGTCGGTGCGGCCACGCCGCAATGTCAGCTCGACCATGACCGGATCGCGGCGATCCATGCCGAGATAGGTCGGATGCGCGATGAAGGCGGTATCGTCGGGTGCAGCGATGAGCTGAAACCGATCGTCGTCCGGCGGCTTCAGCGTCCGCAGCATCACGTCATAGGCGGCGTCGGCGATGGCGCGACGCGTGGCCGGGTCACGGCTCGGGCGAAGAGTCAGGCGAAGCAGCGGCATGGTCGCCTCACGCCGCCAGGAGCCAAAGGCCCAGCCCGACGAGCGCGCCCAGCAGCGCACCCGCCGTCCAGACCAGGGCGAAGTCATTTACTGGATCCAGAGTTCGCAGGAACCCACTGAGGCCGTGAGCAGAATGCGGGTCGGTTAAATTCAGGTCTGAGAACATCGAAACCTCCATCTTGCTTGTCGGACGGAGACTGGCGCTGCAGGATCGGTTTATCGATCGAATGGATCGAAACTGATTGACGAGAGATTCTGATGGATCGTGCCGGCCTTACCGCCGATCTCGGCGTGCTGCGTACCTTGGTAACGGCGGTCGATCTGGGCGGGTTCGGGCGCGCCGCCTCGTCGCTCGACCGCTCGCCTTCGGCGGTGAGCCTGCAGCTTCGCGGCCTCGAAGCGCAGCTCGGCCAACGCGTGTTTCGCAAGGACGGGCGCGGTGTCGCGCTGACCGAGATGGGCGAGCTGGTGGTCGCCTATGCGCGCCGCATGCTCGACCTCAACGACGAGATGCTGGCCGCCGTGCGCGGCCACGCGCTCGAGGGCGAGCTGCGCTTCGGCCTGCCGCAGGATCTGGCGTCCGGCGCCCTGCCCGCCGCCCTGTCGCGCTATGCCCGCGCCCATCCCGGCGTGCGCGTCTCGGTGCGCGTCGACCGCAACCGCGCGCTGCTCGACGCGCTCGAACATGGCGAGCTCGATCTGGCGCTGATCTTCGCGCGCGAGGGCGGCAGCGGCGACGAAACGCTCGCGACCTTGCCGATGATCTGGATCGGCGCCAGCGGCACGGTCCCGCCCGGCGAGCCGCTGGCGATGGCGCTGCTCGATGCGCCCTGCATCTTCCGCCAGGCCGCGACCGCCGCACTCGATGCGGCCGGCCGTCCGTGGCGGGTAGTGGCCTCGAGCGCCAGCGTTGCGGGACTCTACGCCGCCGTCGAAGCCGGGCTTGGCATCACCGCGCGCACCAGGCTCGGCCTGCCGCCGGCGCTGCGCGTCATCGAGAGCGGGCTGCCCAGCCTGCCGCGGGCCGAGCTGGCGTTGCGCTACGCCGCGGGCGCGCGGTCAGCCGCGGCGACGCGGCTCGCCGAAATGCTGCGCCAAAGCGTGCGCGAAGAACTGGCTTCGTTCAGACCGGGCGATACGGATATTGGCGCTCGAACCGTTCGCGCGCGGTCGGCTCAAGCCCGACCGTGACGCGCGCGCGGCCGTGCTCGCCGTCATCCTGGCGCGACAGCACGTCCCCCTCGCGATGCAGGAAGGCAAGCGCGCCGCCGTCGGCGAGGTCGATTTCGAAATCGATCACCTGACGCTCCGCTTCGATCCGCGCTTCGATGCGCTGAAGCAGCCGGTCGATGCCTTCGCCGGTCAGCGCCGAGACCGGAATCGGCTCGGCGTGACGCGCGCTCTTGGTGCGCGCATGCCGACGATCCTCGTCGCTCATGAGATCGATCTTGTTGCCGACCTCGATCATGCGAGGATCGCTTTCGCCGTCGATGCCGAGCTCGGACAGGACCGACAGCACGTCTTCGCGCTGGGCTTCGCTGTCGGGATGCGCCAGGTCGCGCACATGCAGGATCACGTCGGCCTGTTCGACTTCTTCCAGCGTGGCGCGGAAGGCCGCGACCAGCGTCGTCGGCAGGTCGGAAATGAAGCCGACCGTGTCGGACAGAATGATGCGTCGGCCCGACGGCAGCGCGATGCCGCGCATGGTCGGATCGAGCGTTGCGAACAACAGGTCCTCCGCCCGCACCGTCGCGCCGGACAGGCGGTTGAACAGCGTCGACTTGCCCGCGTTGGTGTAACCGACCAGCGCAACCACCGGATACGGCACGCGTTTGCGCGCGGCGCGATGCAGGTCGCGCGTGCGGCGCACCTGGTCGAGTTCGCGCTTGAGCTTGATGATGCGATCGCCGATCAGGCGGCGGTCCATTTCGATCTGGCTTTCGCCGGGGCCGCCGAGAAAGCCGAAACCGCCGCGCTGACGCTCGAGATGGGTCCAGCTGCGCACCAGACGCGAGCGCTGATAGTTCAGCGCCGCCAGCTCGACCTGCAGCGTGCCTTCCCTGGTGCGGGCGCGGGCCCCGAAGATCTCGAGGATCAGACCGGTGCGGTCGATCACTTTGGTCTTCCAGTCGCGCTCCAGATTGCGCTGCTGCACCGGCGACAGCGGGTGGTCGATGACGACCAGCTCGATCGGCTTCAGCTCGTTCTCGATCGCCTCGGCCACGCGCCGGACCGCACCCGAGCCCAGCAAGGTGGCGGGCTGCGGGCGCGTGACCCGCACCAGCTCGGCATGGACGACGTCGAGTTCGATGGCGGCGGCAAGGCCGACCGCTTCTTCCAGCCGGGCCTCGGGATCGCGCGCTTCGGCAACCGCGCGTCCCACGATCGGATGCAGCACCAACGCACGTCCGCCGGTCCGCCGGTCCTCGGGGGGACCGGCGCGCTCACCGAATTCAGCTGAGGCGGTCGGGCGCACGCTCAAGCCGCGTCCTCTTCCTTGTCTTTCTCGAAGAGCTGGATCGGCTGGGTCGGCATGATGGTCGAGATCGCGTGTTTGTAGACGAGCTGCGAGTGCGCGTCCCGCCGCAGCAGGACGGAGAAATTATCGAACCAGGTGACGATGCCTTGGAGCTTCACGCCATTGATCAGGAAAATCGTGACCGGCGCCTTGTTCTTGCGAATGTTGTTGAGGAAGACGTCTTGGACGTTCTGATTTTTCTCGGTCATCGCTTTCTCTCTTTGTTTTGTTGCATTTTTGGGGGCCCAGAAGGTCCGACCGATGGCCTGACCGCCTTAGCCCCGTTCCGACGACGCCCCGGATATAGGACGCGAAACCGCCTCCACCAAGCCAAGCAGCCGATCGAGGCCGCTCACCCGGGCCGCCGGCGGGCAATCCAGCATCAACGCTGGATCGAGCTCGCTCGTCTCAACCAGCACCGGCGTGCACGAAGCGGCCAAGCCGCAGCGCAGATCGACATCGGTATCGCCGACGAACCAGACTCCAGCGCCCGCCTCGACGCCCAGCGCCGCCAACGCCATCAGGGCCGGCGCGGCGTCGGGCTTGTCCTGCGGCGCATCGCCCGCCCCGACCAGCGCCCCGAAACAGTCATCCCAGCCGAGATAGGCAACCTCCCGGCGCAGGAACGCACCGCGCTTGTTGCTGACGACGGCCGCTGGTGTGTCGTTATTCCGCAGCCATGACAGCAGTTCCACCGAACCCGGCAGCGCGACGAGGCCTTCCAGGTGGCCGCGCTCGAACGCCTCGTAGAAGATCTTGCGCGCCCGCTCCCACTCGGCCCCGAACATGCGCGGAAACGAGTCACGGGCCGACAGGCGCGCATTGGCCAAGGTCTCGGCGAGGTCGAGCGGCGGCAG
The DNA here is from genome assembly GCA_028291365.1 of Rhodospirillales bacterium. Taxonomy (GTDB): domain Bacteria; phylum Pseudomonadota; class Alphaproteobacteria; order BOG-932; family Roseiterribacteraceae; genus Roseiterribacter. The sequence goes on along the minus strand of JAQGIE010000089.1, from coordinate 5,227 downwards.
GTCGAATGCGGCACGCGCCGTGTTCAGCGCCGCCTGCAGGCAGCGCCAATTGTCGACCAGCGTGTTGTCCCAATCGAACAGGATGGCGCGCGGCGCCGGCAGTGACTTCATGCGGCGATCGCCAGCCGCCGCTCCGGCGCACGCCGTGGCATCGTATGCAGCGCCAGCAGAAAGCCGCCGCCGAGCAGCAGCGCTTCGACCAGGAACGGCGCGCCGGGCGCGTCCGCGATTGCACCGGGCCCGGTGCACAGACCGAAAATCAAAGTCGCGAAGATCGGGGCCAGCACCGCAGCGATGCCGATCGTGCTGGCCAACGCCCCTTGCAGTTCGCCCTGCTCGTGGGCCGGCACGCGCGCCGAAATCACCGCCTGCACCGAGGGCGCCGCGAGTCCGCCGAGACTGTAGATCGGCACGATCACGTAGAGCTGCCAGCTTTCGGTCGCGAGCACGAACAGCACGCAGCCCGCAATGTAGCCCCCGAGGCCCAGCAGCACGGCGAAGCGCTCGCCCAGCCGTGGAACCACGATGCGCGTCAGCCCGGCCTGCGCGGCGCCGAAGAACAGGCCGACCAGCGCCAGCGAGATGCCGACCTGAGCCCCGCTCCAGCCGAAGCGATAGTCGGTGAACAACACCCAGATCGATTGCGGAAACACGCCGCCGATCTCGACGAAGAAATAGAGCAGCGCCAATCCCGGCAGCGCCTTGAAGCGCGCCAGGCGCAGCAGGGCCCGGAACGGGTTGGCGGCACGCCAGGTGAAGGGCCGGCGAATCGCGCGCGGCAGGCTTTCGGGCAACACCAGCAAGCCGTAGAGGAAATTCACCCCGGCGAGAATCGCAGCCGCGGCAAAGGGGACCCGCGGCCCGAGATCACCCAGCAAGCCGCCGATCGCCGGGCCCAAAATGAAGCCGCAGCCCGCGGCAGCGCCGATCAGGCCGAACGCCGCCGCACGCCGATCGGGCGCGGTCACGTCGGCGATATAGGCCGCGGCGGTGGTGTAGCTGGCGCCGCAAAGCCCGGCGAAAATGCGCGCTGCGAACAGCACCGCGAGGTTCGGCGCCAGCGCCGCTGCGACATAGTTGACGCCCAGCCCGGCGACCGCGAGCAGCAGCACCGGGCGACGCCCGATCGCGTCCGAGATCGCACCCAGCAACGGCGCACCCAGCAACGAGGCGAGCGCGTAGGACGTGACCAGCAGCCCAAACGTGGTGCTGGCCCCCGAGGGACCGCCGCCGATGAAGCTTTCGACCAGTTTGGGCGTGACCGGCATGACCAGGCCGATGCCCATCAGGTCGATGAGCACGGTCACGAAGACGAACAAGGTTGCCGGGCGCCGATTCATACCCGGCGCTTCGAACGGCGTCAGGCGCGAGCCGGTTCCACCGGCATCAAGCGAACGCCGGTTGCGCCGGCCGCCCTCTCACGAAACCGTACTCACGACGGCGTCCAGCCGATCGGCGCGCCGTGCGCGCCGTTGCTGTAGGCCAGATACTGTGCACGCAAGTCGCGCGCGACCGGACCCGGCTTGCCGTCGCCGACCGGCTTGCCGTCGATCGACACGACCGGCAGCACGAAGGCGCTGGCGCTGGTGGTGAAGGCCTCGCGCGCCGACTGCGCTTCGGCGATCGTGAACGGCCGTTCGACGATGCGAAGCTGGAACAGCTTCGCCACGTGCTGCAACGCGTTGCGCGTCACGCCTTTCAGAATGCGTCCGTCGGCGGGCCGGGTCACGATCTCGCCATCGCCGGTGACGATCCAGGCATTGTTCGACGAGCCTTCGGTGACGTAGCCGTCGGCGTCGACCAGCCAGGCATCGTCGGCGCCCTGCTCGATCGCGTGCATCTTGGCCAGCGACGACGGCAGCAGCATCACCGTCTTGATGTCGGGGCGCGCCCAGCGAATGTCGCGCACCGCCATTACGCTGAGCCCGTCGGCAAGCTGCTTGGCGTGGCTGAAGTCGGCGCGGCGCACCGTCATCACCAGGGTCGGCACCAGGCCGGGACCGAAGCGAAAGTCGCGCGGCGCCTGGCCGCGCGTGATCTGCATGTACAAAGCGGCGTCGTGCACGCGGTTGCGGCGGACCAGCTCGCGCATCACCAGCTGCAACGCGGCAATCGACATCGGCAGCGCGATCTTGAGCTCGTTCAGCGAGCGCACCAGCCGGTCGATATGGCCGCGCTCGTCCATCAGCACGCCGCCGCGGATGGCGATCACTTCATAGACGGCGTCGGCAAACTGGAAGCCGCGATCCTCGATATGCACGCACGCCTTCGCGTGCGGGACATAGCGCCCGTCGACATACGCAAAACGAGGCATGGGTCAGGTTCCGGTGGCGCGTTCGGGTGCGATCGGCGCCGGACCTTGACCGCGATCGGCGGCCGGCACGCCAAGCGACTTCAACTTGCGATGCAGCGCCGAGCGCTCCATGCCGACGAAGGCCGCGGTACGCGAGATGTTGCCGCCGAAGCGATTGACCTGCGCCAGCAGATATTCGCGCTCGAACACTTCGCGCGCATCGCGCAGCGGCAGACTCATGATCTCGGCGCCTTTGTCCCAGCGCACCACGGCGGGTGCGATCGAGCCGATTTCCGGCGGCAGCATGTCGGCACGGATCGGTTCGCGCGGCTCGCCCGCACCCATGATCAGCAGCCAATCCACCACGTTGCGCAGCTGGCGCACGTTGCCCGGCCAGTCATAGGCCTGCAGCGCGGCGATCGCGTCCTCGCCGAAATCACGCGCGGGCACGCCGCCGATTTCGCTGGCGCGCTCCATGAAATGGCGGGCCAGCAGCGGAATGTCTTCGCGCCGCTCGGTCAGCGACGGAACGCGGATCGGCACCACGTTGAGACGATAGAAAAGATCGGTGCGGAAACGCCCCGCCGCCATTTCGGCGGTCAGGTCTCGGTTCGAGGTCGCGATGACGCGCACGTCGACTTCGACCTTGGTCGATCCGCCGACACGCTCGAACGTCTGCTCCTGCAGCGCGCGGACCATCTTGCCCTGGGTCTCGAGCGTCATGTCGGCGACTTCGTCGAGCAGCAGCGTCCCGCCATGCGCGTGTTCGAGCACGCCGATCTTGCGGCCCATCCCGTCGATCGCATACTCGGTGCCGAACACTTCGATCTCCAGCCGCTCGGGCCGGATGGTGGCGCAGTTGAGCACCACGAAGGGGCCGGTCGAGCGTTTCGAGCGCGCATGGAGCAGGCGCGACACGACCTCCTTGCCGCTGCCCGGTGCGCCGGTGATCAGCACGCGGCTGCCGGTCGGCGCCACTTTTTCGACCACGTGACGCACCTGATGGATCGCGGGGGATGTGCCAAGCAGATCCGCGGTCGCACCGGCACGCAGGCGCAGCTCTTCGTTCTCGCGCTTCAACCGCGCCGATTCGAGCGCGCGGTCGACGATCAACAGCAGGCGGTCGGCCTTGAACGGCTTTTCGATGAAGTCGTAGGCGCCCTTGCGGATGGCGGCGACCGCGGTCTCGATCGTGCCGTGGCCCGAGATCATCACCACTGGCACGGTCGGGTGGTGTTTCTGGATCTGGTCGAGCAGCTCCAGCCCGTCCATGCGGCTGCCTTCGAGCCACACGTCGAGAATGACCAGGGCCGGCTGCCGCGCGCGCAGCGCCGTCAGCGCCGCTTCGCTGGTTCCCGCCTGACGAGTGACGAAGCCCTCGTCCTGAAGAATGCCGCCGATCAACAGCCGGATATCGGCTTCGTCGTCGACGATGAGAATGTCACGCGCCATGCGTCGCCGTGCGTCTGGTGGGGCTCGTCGAATCGCCGGCTGGCGACTCTTCAGAACCAAGTTGGGATTCGACAGCGCCGACCGCGAAGGTCAAGGAAACGATCGCGCCGCCACCGGGACGGTCGGCGAGCATCAACTCGCCGCCGTGGTCTTCCATGATCTTCTTGACGATGGCTAGACCCAGGCCGGTGCCCTTGGTGCGCGTCGTCACATAGGGTTCGGTCAGCCGCTCGCGATCGGGCGGCAGGCCCTTGCCGTCGTCGGCCACTTCGAGCCGGATCTGATCGTCGACGGGAATGATGCGCAGCCAGACATGGCCGCCCTTCTCGCCGTTCGGACCGTTACCGCGTCCGTCGATCGCGTCGGCGGCGTTCTGCAGCAGGTTGGTCAGCGCCTGTCCGATCTGCCGTCCGTCGCACAGCGCGAAGACCGGCGTATCCGGCGCTTCGATTTCATACTTCACGCCGGGATGGGCCTGACGCTGCAGGAACACGGCCTGCCGCGCGAGATCGGTCAGGCTTTCGCGCCGCATCACCGGCGCCGGCATGCGCGCGAAGGACGAGAATTCATCGACCATCCGACCGATATCAGTCACCTGGCGCACGATCGTGTCGGTGCAGGTGCGGAAGGTCTCGGGATCGGAGGTGATCTCGGAGAGATATTTGCGCTTGAGCCGCTCGGCCGACAGCTGGATCGGCGTCAGCGGATTCTTGATCTCGTGCGCGATGCGGCGTGCGACGTCGGCCCAGGCTGCGGTGCGCTGCGCCCCGAGCAGGTCGGTGATGTCGTCGAACGTCACGACATGGCCGCGCGCCGGTTGATCGGCGTGCGGCTCGGCCGCGATGCGCACCAGCAGGGTGCGCGTGGTCTGTCCCGGCCGCTTCAACTGCAGATGATCTTCGACGGCACGGTCGCCGCGCAGCCCGCTCTGCGCCAGCAGCGGCTCGAGTTCCGGCAGGACCTCGACCAGCGGCCGGCCGACCATCTCGCCGGGCGCGAGCTGCAGGAAATCCATGGCTGCCTGGTTGGCGATGGTGATGCGCTGTTCCTGGTCGAAACCGAGCACGCCGGCCGAGACGCCCGACAGCACGGTTTCGGTGAAGCGCCGCCGCGCGTCGACCTGGCGATTGGCTTCGATCAATTCCCGCCGCTGGCTTTCGAGCTGGCTTGTCATGCGATTGAACGCACGGCCCAGCGCCGAGATTTCATCGTCGGATCCGTGCGCTTCGACGACGCGGGCCGAGAGATCGCCGGCGCGCACCTGTTCCGCCGCATCGATCAACTTGGCGAGCGGCATGGCCAGCTGCTTGGCGAAGCGCACGCCGAACCAGATCGCCACGACCAGCAACAGCAGCGCCACGACCAGGAAGATCAGCGACATGGTGATCTGCAGGCCGGAGCGACGGCCTTCGAGCTCGGTGTAATCCTTCACCGCGTTCTCGGCCGATTCCATGTGACCGAGCACTTTCGGCGCGATCACGC
>JAQGIE010000084.1 GCA_028291365.1 Rhodospirillales bacterium | reverse complement strand
GCGTCGCCGGCGTGGCTGCCGGCAGGGGTGGCAGCGGCGCGGCGGGCGGCCGGACCGACGGGCTGAAGAAGGGCGCGATCATGCGCTTGCTCTCGACCACCGCGCCGTCGTTGCGGGCCGGCTCTTGCGGCATCGGCGGCATCGGCGGCGTTGCCAGCATCACGTCTTCGACCGGATCGCCATAGGCGCTGCCGGCAACGCCGCGGCGGAGCTGGTCGGACAGGCGCCGCATCTGTTCGCGGGCGCGCGTCACATCCTCGCGCGCACGGCGCGCCGCGTCGGCGGCGACGCGCGCCGCTTCTTTCTGTGCGGTCGCGTCTTCGATCTTGGCCGACTCGTCGCCGTCGCCCTCGTCAGCCTTGTCGTTCGCCTTCGCGGTCGAACGCCGAATGCGGCGTTCGGCGTCGCGATGCGCCTTCTCCGCGTCGCGCGAGGCGCGGCGTACTTCCTGTTCGGCTTCGCGGGCGCGATCGAGCGCTTCCTGGTGCACTTCCAGCACTTGTTCGAGCTGGTCGCGAATGGCGCGCTCGCGGTCGCGGTTGAGGCGGCGCGAGCTTTGGACGACGTCTTCGAGCTTCTGCTTCAGGTCCGCCTTGCGCTCGTCATCCGGCTCGCGTTCGCCGGGGCCGGGCGGCGCCAAAGACAGGCGAAAGCCGGGCTCTTCGATCAGCGCCAGCACCTGCGGCCGGGCATCTTCGGGCAGCGCCCGCACGATCTTGTCGATGGTCTCGACGCGTGCCGCGACGTTCTGGAACTGGATCCGCCGCAACACATCGGCGAGCTGCAGCTGGAACGCCAGGATCGAAATGATCTGCGTGACGGTGAGGCCAACGACGAGCGCCAGCAGAACCCAGCCGGCGGTCGAGCGCGGCAGGATGCGAAGACGTGGAAGCTTCAGCTGCACGATTGACCTGTCCTGGCGCGACTCACGCCGCGCCGACCGACTCCACCTTGGCGGCAAAAACATACCCGCCCGCGCGCACCGTCTTGATCAGCGTCGGGTTGCCGGGATCGAGCTCGATCTTCTTGCGCAGGCGCGACACCTGCGCGTCGATGGCGCGGTCGAACAGGATCGGATCGCGGCCGCGCGTGATGTCGAGCAGCTGGTCGCGCGTCAGCACGCGCTGCGGACGCTGCACGAAGGCTTTGAGCAATTCGAATTCACCGCCGGTGAGATCGATGTCTTCGCCGGCGGGCGAGGTCAGCGCGCGCGTGCCGAGATCGAGCGTCCAGCCTTCGAAGGTGATTTGCTCGGTGGGCGGCAGATCGCCGGCGCCGTCGGTGGCCCGGCGCAGCACGGCGCGGATGCGCGCCAGCAACTCGCGCGGGCTGAACGGCTTGGGCAGGTAATCGTCGGCGCCGATTTCGAGCCCGACGATGCGGTCGGTCTCTTCGCCGCGCGCGGTGACCATGATCACCGGCAATTTCGATTTGGCGCGCAGGTCGCGGCACAGCGACAGGCCGTCCTCGCCCGGCATCATCAGATCCAGCACGACGAGATCGAATTTATAGTCGGCCATGGCCTGGCGCGCCGCCTTGGCGTCGCGGGCGGTCATGACCCGGTACGCGTTGCGCTTGAGGAAACCCGAGACCAGGTCGCGGATCTCGGCGTCATCGTCGACGACCAGGATATGGGGGGCGGGTAGCTCCATGAGGGCTCCTCTAGCAGAGCGAGCCGGCGCCGCCGACCCAGGGATGGTGACGAAGCTTGATCGAGCCCGGCTCCCGTCGCGAGAATTTTCCAAGTGATCCCGGGGGGGCACGCCCCACCTCGTCATCCCTGCGAACGCAGGGATCCAGGACTCTCCGCGCGGGAAGCCTCCAAATTCCGAGCACCGACTCCTGCCGTCCGGATCAAGTCCGGGGCATCCAGGTGTTCGCGCAGCACGGTCAAGGGTTCCCTGGCGGCAGCTCCTGGGTCCCTGCTTTGACGGCTCTGCCGTCACTGCGTTCCGCAGGGACGACGGAGTGAGGCAGGGACGACGGAATAGGACGGAATGGCTCGCCCCACACCACACGTCGTCATCCCTGGACCCCAGAGGCCGCCCCCGTTGGCCGTTACAAACACGGGGTATGAAGCGGGCGGTTTCAGCGCGATATTGCGAAATTCTCCAGCAATGCTCCGCAGAATGACCGAGTCGCCGCTCGCCCGCTTCACGACGACCACCCTCCCCCCGGTGGAGCGGTTCGGTGCCTGGCAGATGGCGTTGGCGGGCCTGTTCGATGCGACGCCGCTCGGCCCAGTGCAGCCGCGCGATTTTTGCGCCGGCTACGATGCATTTGCGGTCGGCCGGCTGGTGATCGGCGAAACCCACTATGCGCCGCATCAATTCCGGCGCGAGGCCGCCAAGCTCCGGCAGGACGGTCTCGATCACTTTCACGTGACGTTGCACCGGCGCGGCGGTCACCGCGCCGCCTTCGCCGGGGGCTGCATGGTCGAGGTCGGCCCCGGCGACATCGAAGTGTTCGACTTCGCCCGGCCGCTGATCGCCGATGCCGAGACGTCCTCGATGCTCGTGCTGGCGGTGCCGCGCAGCGTGATGGCGAGCGCGTTGCCGCAGATCGACGATCTGCACGGCGTCACGATTGCCGCCACCAGCGGCCTCGCCAGCCTGCTCGGCGCGCATCTGACGACGCTGTACGCGCAGGTCCGACAGATCGCGGCACACGAGCTCGATGCGGCGGAAGAAGCGACGCTCGCGATGGTGGCGGCGTGCATCCGGCCGAGCACCGAAACCATCGCGCGCGCCAGTGCCGAGCTTGAAGAAGCGCTGCTGAGTCGCATCCGGCGTCACATCGAACGCGAGCTTGCATCCTCCGACCTGACACCGGCGCAGCTGTGCCTGCGATTCCGCATCTCGCGCGGCAAGCTCTATCGCCTGTTCGAGTCGCTGGGCGGCGTCGCCGCCTACATCCAGCTGCGCCGGCTGTATCGCATCCACGCACTGCTGCTCGATCCCACCAACCGGCATCGGCGCAACTACGACATCGCGTTCGAGCATGGCTTCAACAACGAAGCGCATTTCAGCCGCGCCTTCCGCAAGCTGTTCGGGGCGACGCCGAGCGATGCGCGGCGTCTGCCGCCGGCCGACGCCACGCAAGGGATGGCCCTTGTCCTGGACCGCATGCGGCGCTGAGACGGAGAGGCAAGTTTTCGGGCGTTGGGTGAGACGCAGAGGCAAAACCCGCCCTGCCCTTCACGCTAGCTTCGCACCGCGTACAAATGCGGAGCGCCCCAGATGCCGAGTTACACCGTCAATACCGCCGCCGACAGCGGCACCGGCTCGCTGCGCCAGGCGATCCTCGACGCCAACATCGCGGGCGGCAGCAGCACGATCACCTTCGCTGCCAGCGTCGGCACGATCACGCTGGCGAGCGCGCTGCCGGTCCTCAAAGCATCGGTCAGCATTGATGGATCGGGCGCCAGCGGCGGCCACTTGGCGATCGACGGCGCCGGGCTGTACCGCATCTTTTTCGCCGGCGACGGCAACGCCATCTCGCTCGATCTGCTGCATCTGACGCTGCAGAACGGGCGTGCGAAGGGCGGCAATGGCGGGGACGGCGGCGGCGGCGGCATGGGCGCCGGCGCGGGTTTGTTCTTGAACCAGAATGTCGGCGCGAACCTGACCGACGTTCAATTCGTGAACAACGCGGCTGTGGGCGGCAATGGATCGGTATGGACGAGCACCGGGTATGGCGGTGGCGGTGGCGGGCTCGGCGGAAATGCCGATGTTTTACTTAACGTGATTGAAGTGACCCCTTTAATCACATTGACGGTGATCGTGTCGGTGAGTCCTCCATCCGAAGCGGCAGCCGTAATAACGGTAGAGCCTTCCTTATGCGTGG
>JAQGIE010000080.1 GCA_028291365.1 Rhodospirillales bacterium | reverse complement strand
TTGATCAGCGTATTCGCAACCGTGCGCGTGTTGCGCACGCGCAGCGTCAGGTACTGCGAAGTCTCAGCACCGGCGCCGCCGATGGAAGCCGCGTCACCGACCGAAGTCGTGTTGGTCGGCGTACCATTGAGCAGGAAGCCGCGGTTGAACGGGACAATGCCCGAACCATCCGGCTTGAACGCGAACGTGTACTGCGAGCCGGCACCGCGAAGCGCCGTCTTGATCACCGGGGCGCCGCTGGCGGCGACCGTCGACGACACCGTCGGACGCAGCGAGATGCGGTCCGGGATACCGTCGGTCGGGCTGTGGCTGGCCGGGTTGGCGGTCAGCGAGATGTTCTGGGTCGCGAAATCGCGATCGCGACCGAACAGGCCCTTGTCGACGTTGTAGTCGAAGCCGAACGTGATGTTGCCACGGCCGTTGCCGACATTCACACCGAAGATGCCGTTGGTGTTGAACGCGTGATAGCCGCCATGCTCCGATTCTTTGATCTCGGAGGTGATCTCGGCGCCTTCATAATTCTTTTTCAGAATGATGTTGACGACACCGGCGACGGCGTCGGCGCCATAGACGGCCGAGGCGCCGCCCGTGACGACTTCAACACGGTCGATCAGCGACGGCGGAATCTGGTTCAAGTCGACCAGCGACGTGCCGCCCGAGCCGTTACGGCCGGACAGGGAACCAACGTGACGCTTGCCGTCAACCAGGGTCAGGGTGCGGTATTCACCCAGGCCGCGCAGGTTGGCGAAAGACACGCCGGCGCCGTTGATGAAACGGTTCGACGTCGACATCGTCAGGTTGTTCTGCGTCTGCGGCAGCTGATTGATGACGTCGACAGTGCTGGTCAGGCCCAACGATTGGATCGTCTCGGCATTGACCACCTGCACCGGGTTCGGCTGCGTCAGGTTCGGGCGCGCGATGCGCGAACCGGTGACGACGATTTCCTCGGTGCTGGTCGTGGTGACGACCTGCTGCGCAAAGGCAGAGGTCGGTGCCAGCGCCAATAGCGACATGGTCGCCACGGTGCTGAGCAAGGCCGTTCGACGAATCGAACGACCGGCGAAGCTTCGGTTCATTATATCCCCACTAGATCCACGGGACCCGGTTGCCTCTTTGGGCACCGGATGGAGTCAGCCGAGGGATCGGGGCTGGGCGGGTCAACGCGCGCCACGCGTGATCTCTTGCCAGGGCGCAAATGTGTGGCCGACCGGCACCTTAGGCGCCGCGCCGAGGCGGATTTCGGCTAGTGCCGGAGTGACACGGGCGCCACGGTTACAAGGCAGCAATGCTGTTGCAGCGAAGACACAGACCGGGATCAGGCGGGCAGCTGAGTCTCGGGATTCGGCGGCGAAAGATCCTCATAGAGCAGCCGCGCTTCGACCGCCGGCCCTCGCCGCTCGCCCAGCGCCCGCACCCGAATGACCCGCACATGGCGCCCCAAGGCGAAGGTCAGAACCTGACCCGGACGGACCGAGGTCGCAGGCTTGGCGCCCGGCCGGCCATCGACCCGGACGCCGCCGGCCGAGATCAACTCGGCCGCCATCGATCTGGTCCGGCAGAAGCGCGCCTGCCACAGCCATTTGTCGAGCCGGGTGGCGCCCCCGTTCGTGTCCTTGCTCCCGCTCATTTCCCTCTGCGCAGCGTCTGTAGCGAGGCGAACGGGCCATCCGCCGAGGCTGTTCCCCCGCGCTGCAAACCGGGTCGCCGCGTGCGCCGGAACCGCGCGCCGTCCTCGTCGACGAGCTTGCGCCAGCCGAGCGCAATGACGACCGACTCTGCATCCGGCAGCGCACAGCCGAGACGACGCGACCAGGTCGGATCGGGCGCCAACGTGCCGTCCGGCTTCGTCGCGCGGATCAGCGTCTGCGCGAAGCGGTCGAGCACGTCGACCCGCACCGCGCGCATTCCCGCCAACGGCCAGCCGATCGCATCGTAGAAGCTCGCCGGCACGTCTCGATCGGCGGCGATCGAGACCGGTCCTGCCGGCAACGACGGCAGCGCGCCGCGGAAGCCCGTGAAGGCACGCCACAGCGCGCGTTTCAGCGAAGCCGCCGCCGGCTTTCCCGCGCTGGTCAGGTAGACATGCTCGGCGCCGATCGCGACTCCGAGCGCGCGCAGCGCCGTGCGCGCGGTCTTGTCCATCGCGCGCAACTGCGTCTCGACCTGGGTGCGCGGCACGATGCCCAGCGCGCGAACCAGCTCCCACGCGACGCCGCGCGCCGGCCCGTCGAGCTGCGCATGGCTGAGCCTGGACAGCGCGCTCAGACGGCGCGCGATCTCGCGCGTGATCCAGCTTTCGGCCCGCGCGGTGACACGCTGGGCCTCGGCGGTGCCGACCAGCTCGCTCAGCAGCGCACGCACGCGCGGCGCCAGCGGCGTCGCGCCTTGGCCCAAATTCGCGATCGGATGGTCGCGCCAGCGCACCGCACCGTCTTCGTCGAGCGTGAAGCTGGCATCGTCGTCGCTTTCGAGCGCCGCAATACGACGGCGCATCTCATCGCGCAGCGCGCGCCGGGCGGCGGTCAGAACAGCGCGACCGTCTTCGGCCTGGGCCACCGGATCCGGCGTGAAGCGCAGCCCTTCGAGCCGTCCGACCGGATGACCTTCAACCATCACCGCACCATCCGGCGTAACGCTGGCCAGCAGATCGCCGCCGTCGCTCAGCAGCTTGGCAAGCGCCGACGACCGGCGATCGACGAAACGCTGCGTCAGCCGCTCGTGCAGCGCGTCGGAAAGCCGATCCTCGATGCCGCGCGTCAGCTCCTGCCAATGCGCCGGATCGGGCGTCCAGTCGACGCGATGCGAAACATAGGTCCAGGTACGCACATGGGCGATGCGCTGGACCAGCGTGTCGATGTCGCCCTCGGTGCGATCCAGCCGCGCCACCTGGTTGGCGATCCAGTCGATCGGCAGCCGGGCCGACGCCGAAGAGAGATGCTTGAAGATCTGGCCCAGGAGGCGCGCATGCGTGTCCGACATGACTTTGCGGAAGTCGGGCACCTGACAGACTTCCCACAACAGCCGCACGCGATCGCGCGTGGTGGCGATCCGCTCGATGTCTTCGTCACGCGCCAGCGCGGCGAGCGCGAGCTGGTCGTCGGCCGGCCGCGACCGCATCAGCGCAGCGTTGGGCGAACGCGTGTCGAGACTTTTGAGCAGCGCGGTCGGCGAGCGGAAATCGAGTTCGCTGTTGCGCCAGTAGAGATGCTTCAGCACGTCGAAATGGTGCGTCTCGACCTTTTCGATGATTTCGGGTTCGAGCTCGCCTGCGTCACCGGTGGTGCCGAACGTGCCGTTGGTCATGTGCCGGCCGGCGCGGCCTGCGATCTGACCGATCTCCGACGCCGTCAGGCGGCGTGCCTGCGTTCCGTCGAACTTGTTCAGCCGCGCGAAGGCGACGTGATCGACGTCCATGTTGAGACCCATGCCGATCGCATCGGTCGCGACGAGATAGTCGACCTCGCCCGATTGATACATCGCGACCTGCGCGTTGCGTGTGCGCGGGCTGAGCGCGCCGAGCACGACGGCGGTGCCGCCGCGCTGGCGACGGATCAGTTCGGCGGTCTCGTAGACTTCCGCCGCGCTGAACGCGACGATCGCCGAGCGCGGCGGCAGGCGCGTGACTTTCTTGTGCCCGGCATAAGCCAGCGTCGACAGGCGCGAGCGCGTGACGAACTCGGCCCGCGGCACCAGGCGTGACAGCAGCGGCTTGATCGTGTCGGCGCCGAGAAACAGCGTCTCTTCGATGCCGCGCGCATGGAGCAGCCGGTCGGTAAAAATATGGCCGCGTTCGGGATCGGCGCAGAGCTGGATTTCGTCGACCGCGAGACACGCGACCTCGCGTTCGAGCGGCATCGATTCGACGGTGCAGATCCACCACCGCGCATAGGGCGGGATGATCTTCTCTTCGCCGGTGACCAGGGCGACCGCGTTGGCGCCCTTGAGCCGCACCACCCGGTCGTAGTTCTCGCGCGCCAGCAGGCGGAGCGGGAACCCGATCATGCCGCTGGCGTGCGCCAGCATCCGCTCGATCGCGAGGTGGGTCTTGCCGGTGTT
>JAQGIE010000191.1 GCA_028291365.1 Rhodospirillales bacterium | reverse complement strand
CGACTCCTCGAAAATTCCGATCTGGCCGGCCGTGCCATCGAAAATGCGAGAAGGGCTATACATCGGGTCGACGAGGGCCGCGTGCAATTTCGAGACATCGAAGCTTACCGCCAGGATGAAAGCCCGCAATTCTTCCGGATCCATGCGGTAGGCGTTTCGCAGCTCGGCGGCATAGGCAAGAGCAAGGCGCTTGCGCTGGACGAGGGCCGATCTCGCTTCGGCGGAGCGAGTGTCGGCGGCCGCTTCGAGGATGCTCCACGCGATCGCGCCAAACCCGATCATGCCCGCAACGATCGTCGCCCAGGATTGCGCGCGGGCAGGATGATCGGCTTCGACGATCTCGTAGCTGCCCTGGAGAATAGCGAACGAGACAGCGAACGCCGCCGCGAAGAACAACCCGTCATTTCGGGTCAATTTCATCCCATCCCCCTATCGCGCGGAGCGTGCCGATCACCGACCGTCCCATCATTACCGACGATGGTCAGCTCGGCATGGCGCTGCGGCAAGAGCGCGGTCCCACCGCAGGGCGCCTCGCCGACAGGGCTCCCAATACATTGACGGATCCGAATGTGTCGATAAGTATGGCGCCATGAACGACCTGGCGATGACCTTTAAAGCGCTGTCCGACCCGACCCGGGTCCGGATCCTGGACCTGCTCAAACGGGCGGACGCGGCGTGCTGCTCGAAAGACGACCGGGTCTGCGCCTGCGATCTCGAAGCCGAGGTCAAGCTGAGCCAACCCGCCGTCAGCCATCACATGAAATGCCTGGTGCAGACCGGACTGGTCGAATCCGAGCGCGAAGGACGTTTCACCTATTACCGCATCAATCGAACCGCGTTCGCGCGCCTCGCCTCGTTCCTCGATGGTTTCGTCGGGAGCTACGTGCCGGGCGACGCCGACGCGACCAAGACCGGAGCCCACGATGTCCACTGATGCGGCACGCCTTCCCGTTGTCGTGGTCGGCGCGGGGCCGGTCGGTCTTGCCGCCGCCGCGCATCTGCTCGCACGCGGAATCGAACCGCTCGTGCTCGAAGCGGGCGACCGCGTCGGTGCCAGCGTCGCGCGTTGGGCGCATGTGAAGATGTTTTCGCCGTGGACCTACGACGTGGATCGCGCCTCGCGCGCGCTGCTCGAAGCGAACGGCTGGAAAGCGCCGTGCGGCACGGGGCATCCGACCGGTGCGGATCTCGTCACGCGCTATCTCGAACCGCTGGCCGCGACACCGGAACTCAGCACCCGCATCCGCCTGGGCCAGCGCGTCGTCGCGGTCGCGCGCGTCGGGGTGGGCAAGGTGAAGTCGCTCGGCCGCGACACGCGCCCGTTCGAGGTGCACGCGTCCGATGCGCAGGGCAACGAGATCGTGTTTCTCGCGCGCGCCGTGATCGACGCGTCGGGAAGCTGGGAGCAACCCAACCCCGCCGGCGCAAGCGGCCTGCCTGCCGCGGGTGAGCGCGCCGCGTCCAGCCATGTGCGCTACGGCATGCCGGACGTGCTCGGCGCCGACTGCAGCCGCTATGCAGGGCGGCGAACGCTGGTGGTCGGCAGCGGACATTCCGCGATCGGCACGCTGCTCGATCTGGCGCAGCTTGCGGAGGCGGGAGCCGCTACGCAGGTCGCCTGGGCGCTGCGCAAGCGAAGTGCGGCGGCGGCCTATGGCGGCGGCAATGCCGACCAGCTGCCCGAACGCGGCGCGCTTGGCGCGCGGTTGAAAGCGCTGGTCGATGCCGGTCGCATCACGGCGCTGCCATCCTTCGATCTCGAGCGCATCGAACGCGGCGCGGACGGCGCCTTGACGGTGACGAGTATCGCCGGCGCATCGGCGATCGTGGAGGAACTCGGGGTCGCGACCGGGTTTCGTCCCGCCCTCGACCTGCTGCGCGAATTGCGCCTGTCGCTCGATCCGGCGCTGGAATGCCCCGCCGCGCTTGCGCCGCTGATCGACCCGAACGTGCATAGCTGCGGCACGGTTCGTCCGCATGGCGCGATCGAACTCTCACATCCGGAAAACGGCTTCTTCATCGCCGGCATGAAAAGCTATGGCCGGGCCCCGACATTTCTGTTGGCGACCGGCTACGAGCAGGCTCGCTCGATCGCCGCCTACATTGCCGGCGACGTGGCGGCGGCGCAGCGCGTCGAGCTGGCGCTGCCGGAAACCGGCGTGTGCAGTTCGAAGCCGATCGCGGAAGAAGCGGCGATCGCGCCCGTGCAGGCAAAAGCCTGTTGCGGCGTCGCCGCTTGACGGGGATCACGGCCGAAGGCGCGCCGCGCGACGATCGGCGGCGCGTCTTCATCACCGGCCTGGGCGTCGGCCAGGTCGTGTCGTGGGGCACGATCTACTACGCCTTTCCCGTCGTCGCCGATCGCATGGGCGCGGAACTCGGGGCCGCGCGTGCCGAAATCTATGCCGGCGCGACCATCGCCTTTCTGATCGCGGCGGTTGCGGCCTATCCGGTCGGCGCCTGGATCGATCGCGGCCATGGTCGGGCCGTGATGTCGATTGGCGCCGCCTTGAGCGCGCTTCTGTTGCTGGCTTGGTCGCAGGCGACATCGCTGCTGCAGCTCTACGCGATCTTCGCCGGAATCGGCGTGGCCCAGGCGATGTGTCTCTACGAGCCGGCCTTCGCGGTGGTCGCACGCCGCTACGGGCGCGAAGCGCGCAGCGGCATCACGGCGGTGACCTTGTGGGGCGGCTTCGCCAGCACCGTGTTCGTGCCGCTGACCGAGTTCCTCGCCGAGCGCTACGGGTGGCGCGGCGCGATCGCGAGCCTGGCGGCGATCAACATCCTGTTCGCGCTGGTGCCGTACCTGCTGGTCATCCGGTCGGCGCAGGATCTGCCGCTCGAACCTGCCGAAGCAGCGTCGTCGCGCGGCCCCGTGCAGGAAGCGGTGCGTGTGCCGGCCTTCTGGGGACTGCTGGTCGCGTTCATCAGCTACTACGTCGCGTTCATGGTGGTGACGTATCATCTCTATCCGTTGCTGCGCGAACGCGGTTTCGACGCCGCGACCGTGGTGGCGGCGATGGCCTTGATCGGTCCGGCGCAGGTGGCGGGCCGCATCGTCATGTGGGCGGTGGCGTCGCGCGTCAGCGTCGCGCAGCTCGGCATTGCGGTGTTCGTCGGCTTGCCGCTCGCTTTGTTTGCGTTGTGGGCGCTGCCGACGCAATTCATCTGGCTCGGCGCGTGGGCCGTGCTGCACGGCGCGATCAACGGCGTGATGACGATCGTGCGCGGCCTGGCGGTGCCTGAACTGGTCACGCGGCGTGCCTATGGCACCGTCAACGCATTGCTCGCCGCGCCCAGCAACATCGCCAAGGCGCTGGCGCCGATGGGCGCCGCGATCGCCTGGAAGATGTCGCAGAGTTACGGACCGGTGCTGGTCGGGTGCATCGCCATCAGCGTGATCGGCACGTTCGCCTTCGCCGGCGCCGTCGCGATGGCCCGGCGCAACCGTGGCGTTGACTTAATTCGATAATTCGACGATTGTCGAAATATGGAGAACAAACAGGCGGTCGCGGCCCTTGCCGCGCTTGCGCACGAGACTCGTCTCGGCGTGTTTCGCCTGCTTGTCCGTCGCGGCCCCAACGGACTTTCAGCGGGTGAGATCGCGGCGGCGCTGGGCGTAGCGGCCTCAACCCTGTCGCATCACCTGGCGCAGCTCGAACGGTCTGCGTTGCTGCGGTCGTGGCGCGTGCAGCGACAGATCTTCTACGCCACCGATCTCGAAGGGACGCGCCATCTGCTC
>JAQGIE010000067.1 GCA_028291365.1 Rhodospirillales bacterium | reverse complement strand
AACGCGTCGACGAACGTGTTCGGAATGATGTCGAGCAGGTGATTGACGAAGCTTTCGCCCTTTGCCTGGGTCACGTAGCCCGCGACCGACTTGGCGTCGAGCGTCTTGGGGTCGATGTTGAAGCCGTTGCCGGGCCGCACGATTTCACCGACCAGCAGGCCGATGCCGAGCGCCAGAGTCGACACGACTTCGAAATAGAGCAGCGCCTTCAGCCCGACCCGGCCGACCTTCTTGAGGTCGCTCATCGAGGCGATGCCGTGCACCACGGTGCAGAAGATCACCGGGGCGATCATCATCTTGATCAGCTTGATGAAGCCGTCGCCCAGCGGCTTCAGCGCCGTGCCGGTCTCGGGATAGAGCGCACCGACGGTGACGCCGATCGCGATCGCGATCAGCACCTGGACGTAAAGGATCTTCCACCAAGGACGGCGGCGCGGCACATAGGTCTGGAGGTCCATCGTTTCCATCGGACTCGAACCTTTCACAGACGGGGCAGGGTGACGCCGGTCTGGCGCATATATTTTCCTTTGCGGTCAGCGTAGCTGATTTCGGGCGGCGCTTTTCCCTGGAGGAACAGGAACTGGCAGATGCCCTCGTCGGCATAGACGCGGGCCGGCAGCGGCGTGGTGTTCGAGATTTCCAGGGTCACGTGGCCCTCCCACTCGGGTTCGAGCGGCGTCACGTTCACGATCAGCCCGCAGCGTGCATAGGTGGACTTGCCGAGGCAGATGACCAGCACGTCGCGGGGGACGCGGAAATACTCGACGGTGCGCGCCAGGGCGAAGCTGTTGGGCGGGATCACGCAACTGTCCGCCTCGCGCGCCACGAACGAGGTGCTGTCGAACTTTTTCGGGTCGACCAGCGCGTTGTCCACGTTGGTGAAGATGCGGAATTCCCGCGCCACCCGGGCGTCGTACCCGTAGCTCGAGAGGCCGTAGGAGATGACCCCTTCGCGGGTCTGGGTCTCGACGAAAGGCTCGATCATGCCCTTCGTCTGCGCCATCTCGCGGATCCAGCTATCGGGCATCAGAGACATGGAGAATCGGGTCCTGCGGGGGGCGACCGGCCCTCGTACACGACCGGATCCAAGCGGCTCAAGGCTCCCGGTCCTCCTGCGGCGCCTTGCCGGCCGGTTCGGGCGCCTCCGGGGGCTCGGTCCGGGCCCGCTGCTGGGCCTTTCGGCGGCCCAGGTTTTCGCGCAGCGCCGCAGCGCGGCGGCGCTCGCGTTGCTGGGCGTCCTGTTCCTGTTCCGGCGCGGCCATCGGCCTTTTGTAATCGCGCCCCGACGAACTTGTCAGGGGGGAGGTGCCTCTGTATATCGACGCCTCTTCGCGCGCTGCCGTAGCTCAGTGGTAGAGCACCCCCTTGGTAAGGGGGAGGTCGTGAGTTCAATCCTCCCCGGCAGCACCATCCGCCTTCGCGCGCGATGCGCGCTTCGGCGGACAAGTCCGCCCCAAGCGCGCGCGAAGCGGATGCCCTCCGTAGCCTTGGCGAAGGAGGGCCGTCTCCGCGAGGCCAAGCCCTCTTCGCGCGCTTCGGAGGGCAAGTCCTGTCCGCCCCCCTCCGGCAAAGTCCTCCGAAGCCTTGGCGAAGGAGGAAGCTGTGGAAACGTTTACGGGTGGCGGGCGCGCAGGCGGGCTGGCCGGCCGCGCGCCCGCTTCCCGGATCAGCTGCGTCGACGGCGGATGATTCCGAGACCGAGCAGACCACTTCCCAACAGTCCGAGGCTCATCGGTTCCGGCACCTGATTGATGCCGGCGGGAATCGCGCCGGCCACATAGAGGTCCCGGAGGTCGGTCGCCTGACAGGCAGCGCCGAGGCACGGGCCGACACCAAAAATCTCCTGCAGCGTCAGGAGATCGGATGAGTGATCGTACGCAATCGTGTTGGTGTAGGCGTTGCCCTTGGCCAGCGGCGAAATGACGATCTCGGTGCTGGTGAAGCCGTTGGTCGTCGCGCCTTCGCCTTCGGTTTCATCATTCCAGATCACGATCTCGCCGTTGTTCTTGAAGGCGGCCGAGGCTTCGATCTGCGGCACCAGCACCGAGAGAAAGTAATCGCCCTGCGCGATGCGCGCCGCATCGCCGGTGTAATGGATCCCGCTGCGCGGATCGGTGAAGCCACCCGCCAGCGTCGTGTGCTGGTCATTGAACTGGTCGGGCGTGATGAAATTGTAGCGAGCCAGCGTCTTGGCAGCGAGGTCGCCCGCGAGCTGCTGCAACGGCGCATAATTTTTGGCCATCTTGTTTGAGGTCGACGGATCGTTGCCGCCGTTGGTGGCATCGAAAAAGACCTGCGGCACGTGCTTGGCAGCGTAATCGTATTGATGGCTGCCATTATACGGGTTGGTATAGTCGGCCGAGCTCCCCGAAAAACTCTTGAGCGGCACGGTGGACTGACCCGGCGCCACCGGCGTGCTGGTCGGCTTTCCGCCGACCTGCGTCAACTGCGTATCCTCGGCATAGACCTTCCACGACGAGCCGGCTTGCTGCAGCAAGCCGCTCAGGCTGGGTGCGTTGACGACGTTGTTGTTGGCATTGGTCGAGGGCAGCAAAGCGGTGTTGTTGTGGATGCCGGCACCGTAAGGATCGGCATCGTTGCGCGCACCGGTCAGACCAGCCTCGTGCCAGACATAATTCGGCTCTGACGGATGCACCGCGCCGGCACCGGACGGGCTGCCGGCCGTCTGGATCGGCACGTTCCGGTAATTGCTCGCATACGAGACGTTCTTCGCGTTCGGGTCGCCTGGCGTCACCAGGCTGTTGAGGAACGGTGCGGCCGAATTGCCGGAGATCTGCTGCAGCGACGTGAAGGTCGAGGGCTGGGTGAAATTGTGGTTCTCCAGCGCGATGTAGAAAACGGTGTTGATCTCCGTTGCGTGCGCTGACGCGACGCCGAACAGACAAGCGGTCGAGAGAAGAAGGCGTATCGAGACGGACTTCATTCGAACATTCCTTGGTGCGGATGTTTGTGCTCGCGCACGCGACCTCCGCCGCGTGCGCGCAGCCTGTTTGCAAACGTTGTTCCTTCCCAGGAAACGCCTAGAAAACTTCGGTACAGTGTCAGTACTTGTCAAATAAACAGTCAGTCTACTGACAGTGCAAATTCAGCACTTCCGCGGCGAGCGACGTCGCGCCGGCTTTTTCGGATGTAGGCGTTTCTGACAGTCGATCGAGCTGGGTTGTCGCGAAAGTCGTTCGCGACGAAGTCCTCCGAAGCCTTGGCGAGGGAGGAAAAGCCCGATTTCAGCCGAGATGCCGCCATTGCGGCCGGGCGGTCGAGT
Source organism: Rhodospirillales bacterium (assembly GCA_028291365.1). Taxonomy (GTDB): domain Bacteria; phylum Pseudomonadota; class Alphaproteobacteria; order BOG-932; family Roseiterribacteraceae; genus Roseiterribacter. The sequence goes on along the minus strand of JAQGIE010000067.1, from coordinate 56,975 downwards.
TATCGCGCGACAGCCGCATGTAATATTCGTAGCGGTCGGGGTTGTAGAGGCTCTGCTGGAACAGCAGCGGCGTCCCGTCTTTCGCGAACACGACTCGGCGCAGCCGAATTAGCGGCGAGCCGATCGCCACGCCCAGCGCCGCGGCTGCATGGTCGTCGGCCGCAATCGCGCCCAGCGACTGCTCGGCGCTGACGGCACGAATGCCGGCCTGTTCCAGGATTTGCACCACCGGCCGATCGTCGAGCGACTTGCGGTCGACATGCTTGGCAAAAGTCGGCGGGACATAGACGGTGGTCAGCGACACCGGCTTCTTTTTGTGCCGGCGCAGCCGCTCCAGCCGCAGGCAGCGTTGGTCGGGCGGCAGCCGCAACGCGACCGCGACGAAGGCCGGCATCGACGCGCGCGCGTCGTAGACGAGCAGCTTTGCCGTCGTCTCCAGCCCGATCGTGATGAGATTTTCGACCAGGCCGGAGATGCGCGCGGGCGCCTCGGCGGCGGCTGCTTGTGTAGCGGGAAACGTGCCGACGCCCTGCCGTCGCACCACCAGCGATTCGCGCTCCAGCATGTCCAGCGCGCGCCGCACGGTGACGCGCGAGACGTTGAAGGTCTCGGCCAGCGACATCTCGGTCGGCAGCGGCGCCGTTGCGGCGTGCGCGCCGTCGACGATCTGCTGCCGCAACACGACGTAAAGCTGATGATAGACGGGGAGGCTGTTGGTCTTTTTCGACCCCAAGCGACGGCGTCCGGCCCCTGTCTGCGCCAAGAAATTCTCCCTCACAGCGATGCGCAGCTTGCCCAGCCGCGACGCAACTGTCCACGTGGGCCCGGTGTCGCGCGTTCAGCGCGGACGGCCGAGCGCGGCGAGGGCGAGCGGATGGCGCGCGATCGAAATCGTCTTCTGTCGCGTGTAGAAGGCTTCGCAGGCGGCGCCGCCTTCGGCGCCGACGCCCGAGTCCTTCCAGCCGCCGAACGGCGCGCGCAGTTCGCGCATCATAGGCGTGTTGATCCACACCACGCCCGATTCCAGCAACTCCTGCGCGCGCAGCGCCAGATGCAGGTCCTCGGTCCAGACATAGGAGACGAGACCGAAGCTGGTGCCGTTGGCGATGCGGAATGCGTCGTCCGGATCGTCGAACAACAGCAGCGTCGCGAACGGCCCGAAAATCTCGTCCTGGCAGACGCGCATGCCGGGATCGTGCGCCAGCACCACGGTCGGCTCGACATAGTAGCCGCGCGGCAGATCGGCCCCGCGGCGGCCGCCCGTCAGCAACTCGCCGCCATCGGCGACCGCGATGGCGGCATAGTCGAGCACGCGGTCGCGCTGTCGCGCCGAGGCGACCGGACCCAGTTCGGTGGCGGACTCGGTCGGCGCGCCGATGCGGATGCGCCGCGTCCGCTCCAGGAACGCGGGCACGAAACGATCGGCGATGCTGCGCTGAACCAGGATTCGCGAGCCGGCCAGGCATTGCTGCCCGTTGTTGGTGAAGATTCCGAGCAGCGACGCGTCAAGTGCGCGTTCGAAATCGGCGCTGTCGAAGATGATGTTCGCCGACTTGCCGCCGAGCTCCATCGTCGTCGGTTTCAACCGTTCGCCGGCGACGCTTTGAATGACGCGCCCGGTCGTCGTTCCGCCGGTGAAGGACACCAGATCGACGTCAGCGTGGCGCACCAGCGCGTCCCCGGTGACGTGTCCAAGCCCGTTGACCAAATTGACGACGCCGTCGGGCAAGCCGGCCTCGTGCAGCAGCTCGACCAGCCGCTGCACGCCGAGCGGCGCCTGTTCCGACGGCTTGATCACACAGCTGTTGCCGAACGCGATCGCCGCCGCGAGCTTCATCGCGCCGAGCGCGACCGGCGCGTTCCACGGCGCGATCAACCCGGCGACGCCGACCGGCTGGCGCCGCACCAGGGTCAGGTGCGCGGGCGCCTGGTCGTACAGCGTGCCGGACGTCTGGCCGATATAGTCGGCGAAGAAACGGAAATTATAACCTGCGCGCGCGACGTGGCGCTGCTTCGCCTGGGTGAGCGGAATGCCGGTGTTCGCGGTTTCGATCGCCGCCAGCTCGTCGGCGGCATCCTCGATTCGTGCCGCGATCCGCCGCAATAAATCCTGCCGCCGTTCGACCGGCAGGCTGCGCCAACGCCCGTCGGCAAAGGCGCGCCGCGCCGCTTGCGCCGCTTCGTCGACCAGGGCTGCGCCGGCGTCGGCGAATTCGCACAGCGTCGCCTCGGTCGCCGGATCGGTGATGGCGATGGTGGCGCCGCTGCCTTGGCGCGGCTTGCCATCGATTATCGCGCTCACCGCCTGGATCATGTCGCCTCCTGTATGCCGGCTTGCTACAGAAGGGCAGCGCGGCGCAACCCGTCGATCATCGACGAGCGCAGCAGATAGGCGCGGCAGCGGTCCGGATCGGCCGCGATCTGTTGCAGCTCGCTCAGCATTTCGCGGCGTTTGGCGGGATCGCGCTCTTGCATGCGGGCGCGGTTGCGGTCGGCCTGGGTCAAAATCTCCGCTTCGGCCACCGGGCGGCGCTGCCGCGCGTAGCGGTCGAGCAGGTCGAGCGGGGCGCCGTTCCAGATTTCGTCCAACGTCGCCACCAGGTTGAAGGCGTCGTGCAGCCCGCCATTCATGCCCATGCCGCCCGACGGGCTGTTGATATGCGCCGCATCACCGGCCAGCACGATGCGGCCGACGCGATAGTGGCGCACGATGCGCATATGGACGCGATAGGCGCGCGACTCGAACACCTTGTAGGGGACCGGGCGGGGCACGATCTCCTGCAGCCGTGCTTCGAGATTCTCGGGCAGCAGCGCGGCGTCGATCGATTGCGTCGCGGCCGGGTAGAGGCTGCAGCGCCAGCGGTCGGGCAGGCGCAGCAAGCTGAACGTGCCGTGCCGCGTCCAGACGTAATTGACGTTCGACAGGCCGGGCAGGTGGTCTTCGAACGGAAAGTCGGTGGTGGCGAGGATGGTCGTCTCGGGATAGGTGACGCCGTCGAGTTCCTGGCCTGCGACACGGCGAATGGTGCTGCGCGCACCATCGGCGCCGACTAGCAGCGCGCCGCGAACCCGCTCGCCGCCGTCGAGCTCGATTTCGACTCCTTCCTCGTCCTGTGCCGCCGCCAGCACGCTGGCGCCGAAGCGCAGTTCGACCTCCGGCTGCATCTTCAGCTCATCCAGCAGCAGGCGCGACAGATGCCCCTGTTCGCATTGCAGCCGGTAAGGATGGGCGGTGTCGTCGCGCAACAGCGACAGGTCGAACTCGGCGCGTTCGTGCGTCTCGTGCAACCGGACCTGCCAGGTCGGACACACGCGTCCAAGCCGGATCAGCTTCGGCGCGAGGCCGTGCCGGTCGAGCAGATCGAGCGTCGGCGGATGGAAGGTCGACGCACGCAGATCGGTAGGCAGATCCGCCTCCGCCTCGAACAGCGTGCAGGGGATCTTGCGGTCGGCCAGCAGCAGCGCGGTCATCAATCCGACCGGGCCACCACCGACGACCAGGACGCGCCGATCGGTCTCGGTCATGCGAAGAGGGCTTTGCTCGCGTGGGGACATGTGTAGTTGTATTGCTTATAGGACAAGTAGGCGGACCTGCCAATCATCCGGCTTCCCCGTTCGTGGTGCGGTGGCCGCCGGTCCGGCGATTGTCGCGGTCGGGGTGAAGTTGTAGCGAGTCAAAGACAGTGAGCATGACAACGGATCCGCTACATGGCTGAGCGTGCGCGATTGCTGGCGCGCTGGCTCGGGAGTCTCGCAATCGTCCTGATCGCGACGATGACCGTGCTGTTCTTCCTCGTCCGCCTGACCGGCGACCCGGCGATCATGCTGGCCGGGCCGGACGCCTCGCCGCAGCAATTGCAGCAGATCCGCCAGTTCTACGGGTTCGATCGCAGCCTGGCCGAACAATATGTCGTGTATGCGGGCAAGCTGGCGCAACTCGATTTCGGCGCCTCGCTCGCCGACGGCACCCCGTCTTTCGACAAGGCGCTCGCTTCGTTCCCGGCGACGTTGCTGCTGGCGATGCTCGCGATGGCGCTCAATCTGGCCGTGTCGATTCCCGTCGGCGCCTGGCTCGGCCGCAGCCGGCAGGGCCATGCGCGCCGCGTCGTGCGCGGCGTCCTGTCGGTGCTGCAGGGATTTCCCGGGTTCGTGCTGGCGCTGCTGTTGATCGATCTGTTCGCGGTCGAGCTCGAATGGCTGCCCGCGATCGGCTATGGCGGCCCGGTCAGCTGGATCCTGCCGGTCGTGTCGGTGGCGTTCTTTCTCGCGCCCAAGCTGATCCGCGTGCTGGAGGCGAACGTGCAGGCGGCGCTGCTCGCGTCGTATGTGCGCACCGCCCGTTCGATCGGCGCGACGCCGAACGAAATCCTGTGGCGCCACGCCATGCCCAACGCGTTGCTCGGCGCGACGGCGCTGATCGGCGCCGAATTCGCGTTCGTCATGACCGGCCTTGTCGTGATCGAAACGATCTTCGCCTGGCCGGGCATCGGCTGGCTGCTGGTGCAGTCGACCCTCAATCTCGATTTTCCGGTCCTGCAGTCGATCACCTGCTTGCTCGTGGTGACGATCTTTCTCGTCAACTCGGCGACCGATGCGTTGCAGCTTGTGCTCGATCCGCGGTTGCAGCAACGGGCGGCGGCGCCATGACTGCGCAACGACGGCTGCTGCGCTTCGCATTCATTCTGCTGCTCGTGCTGGTCGCGGTCGCGTTGCTGGGGCCGTTCCTCGTCGCGCGCGATCCGATGCGGATCGACCTCGCCGCGCGCTTTCTGGCGCCGCTGCAAGCGGGCCATTTGCTGGGTTGCGACCAGTTGGGGCGCGACGTGGCGGCACGACTGCTGGCCGGGCTGCGCTGGTCGCTGGGCATCGCTGCCGGCGCGACGCTGATCGCCTTCCTGCTCGGCACCGCGATCGGCCTGCTTGCGGCGCGCAGCCGCGCGTTGTTCGGCACGGCGCTGCGGCAGGTGACGATCTTCACCCAGTCCTTCCCCGTCTTCGTGCTGGCCGTGTCGATCGTCGCCGTAATCGGCAAGAGCGGCTTTGCGACCTTGGTGCTGACGCTGGGCCTGGTCACCTGGCCGGTCTTCGCGCGTGTCGTTCAGGCCGAGGCGTCGAGCCTGTTCACGCGCGAATACGTGCTGGCGGCCGAGATGATGCAGATGGGCGGGGCGCGCCTGTTGCTGCGGCATGTCTTGCCGGCGCTGGTGCCCAGCCTGTCGGTGCTGCTGGTGTTCCACTTCGCCGACATGATCATCGCCGAAAGCGCTTTGTCCTTTCTCGGCATCGGCGCGCCGCTCGGCGCCGCGACGTGGGGCGGCATGCTGAATGAAAGCCGCGCCCACATGTTGACGGCCCCATGGATGCTGCTGGCGCCGGCCGCCTGCCTGGTGCTGCTGGTCGTCGGCGCCCACGCGCTGGGACAGCGTCTGCGCGAGGCGACAGCATGACCGCGCCGATCCTGGAACTGCAGTCGCTGTGCATCGACGTCGTCGCGGGCCCGACCGCGCAGCGCATCGTGCACGACGTCGTGCTGACCGTCGCGCGCGGGGAGATTCTGGGGCTGGTGGGCGAGTCCGGTTCGGGCAAGACGCTGTCGGCGTTCGCGGTCGCGGGCCTGTTGTCGGAACGGCTCGCCGTCAGCGCCGGCGAGATCCTGTTCGAAGGACGCGCGCGCAGCTTCGTTTCCGAAGAAGAAATGCGCGCGCTGCGCGGTGGACGGATCGGCTTCGTGTTCCAGGACCCGCTGTCGTCCTTCAATCCGGTGCGGACGATCGGCTCGATGCTGGTCGAATCCGTCGTGCGCCATCAGCGTCTCGGCAAGCGCGCGGCCCGCGCCGTCGCCATCGCCGGCTTGGCGGAGATGCGCCTGCCTGGCAGCGACGCCTGTTTCGGTGCCTATCCGCATCAATTGTCGGGCGGCCAACGGCAGCGCGCGATGCTGGCGCTGGCCTTGGTCAACCGGCCGTCGCTGCTGATCGCCGACGAGCCCACCACCGCGCTCGATCCGACGATCCAGCTGCAGATCCTGGCGCTGCTGCGCCGGCAGAGCGAGGGGCGCGGCTCCATCCTGATCACCCACGATCTTGGCGTTGCGGGCGCGGTCTGCGACCGGATCGCGGTGATGCAGAAGGGGCGCGTCGTCGAGATCGGACCGTGCAGCGCGATCCTCGGCGATCCGCAGCACGCCTATACGCAGCGCCTGCTGCAGGCACGGAGCCACGCATGAGCCTGCTGAGCGTGGAACAGCTCAGCGTCGCCTATGGGCGAACCACGGCGTTGCGCGCGGCGTCGCTGCAGCTCGCGGCGGGCGAGATCCTGGCCGTGGTCGGTGAATCGGGATCGGGCAAGTCGAGCCTGGCGCGCGCCGTCGCCGGGCTGGTGAAGCCGCATTCGGGCCGCATCACGCTCGACGGGTCCGACCTGGCGTTGCGGCCGCGCGTCGAGCGGCGCGCCATCCAGATGGTGTTCCAGGATCCCGACGCCAGCCTCAATCCGCGCCATACGGTGCGGTTCATCCTCGACGAACCGCTGCAGATCCTGGCTTATGGTCCGGCTGCGGCGCGCGCCGAACGGATCGAGACGCTGCTGCGCCTGGTGCAGCTCGAGCCGGCCCTGCTGGACCGGCGGCCGATCGCGCTCTCGGGCGGGCAGAAACAGCGCGTCGCGATCGCACGGGCGCTCGCGATGCAGCCGCGCGTGCTGCTGGCCGACGAGGCGCTGTCGGCGCTCGACATGTCGACCCAGTCGACGCTGCTCGATCTGTTCGCGTCGTTACGGCGCGAAACCGGGATCGCGATCCTGTTCATCTCGCACGACCTGGCGGCGGTGCGGCGTCTCGCCGACCGTGTCTGCGTTCTCTATCGCGGCCGGGTGGTGGAGCAGGGCGATTGCGCCCAGGTTCTGGCGGCACCGCAACACCCATATACGAAGCTGCTGGTTGCGGCGACGATCGATCCCGCGCGCGCGTTGCAGGATCCGGCATTCCTGGCGCGGCTCGCCGACGGGGTGAGCGTCGAAGAGGAGACGATGCAATGACTGGTTCGAGACAACCGCACGCGATGCTGCCTGAATTGACCGCCGGCGACCGCAGCCGGCAGACCGCAATCGTCGCCTTGCGGCGCTTTCTGAACGGCAATCTGCGCGCCAGGAACTTGCAGAATTTCGAGCGCGAGGCGGTGCCCGCATTCGAAACGGCGCACGGCCGCAAGCCGCAATCACACGAAGAGGTCGAAGCCGCGTTTCACCAAAGCCCGTCCTATCGCCTGTGGAGCAGCCTCAACCGCGCCGCGCAAGAAGTGCTGTGGATCGCGGTAGGCGAGCCGATCTTCCGTGCCGAGGCGGAGCTGCAGGCGAAGTACGACAAGCTCGCCGGCAACCCGGCCAAGCGCGGCTCGCTGCATCTCAATCCCAAGCTCGACGGGGTCGGCCGGGTCGCCACGCTCGACATTCATTTGCAGCCTGGCGGCTACACGCTCGATCGCGGCGACAAGGACGTCATCGCGGGCGCGCTGTACGAGATGGGCGGCCGCGTCTTTTCGTCGGGCCAGGGAATCGGCACCGGCGACAGCAAGGCCGGTTGCATCATCCAGTTCCTGCGCCAGCGCGATCCCGGCTTCGCGCCGCGCCGCATTCTCGATATCGGCTGCTCGGCCGGGGCTGCGAGTTGCGAGTATGCGCGCGAATTTCCCGACGCCGAGGTTCATGCGGTCGATATCGGCGCCGGCATGCTGCGCTATGCCCATGCGCGCGCCGAGGCGCTGGGCCTGCCTGTCGCGTTCCACCAGATGAGCGCCGCTTCGCTCGATTTTCCCGACCGGCATTTCGACCTCGTCGTGTCGCACAACACGATGCACGAGATCGACGACGATGTGCGCGTCGCGATGCTGCGCGAAAGCTTCCGCCTGCTGACCCCGGGCGGCGTCGCCGTGCACCAGGACGTGCCGTACCGCTTCCGCGAACTCAGCGTGCCGGCGCAGGTCGAGAAGTCGTGGGACGTGCGCTTCAACAACGAAGCCTTCTGGGTCAAATACGCCACCGCCGACGTGGTCGCCGAATTGAAGCAGGCTGGCTTCGCCGCCGACGCGGTCGAAGAACATCTGCTGCCCAAGCTGAACGGTCCCGGCGCGTGGTATGCCGCCGTCGCGCGTAAATCGTGAAGCGATACGCGCTTTTGCTTGCGTGGCTCACGCTGCTGCCGCCGGCGACGCCACGCGCTGCAGCGGAAGCGCTGGCGTTGCGCGTGGCCGTGAACTCGCTGCCAAGCAGCCTCGGCAATCCGTTTCGCGGCAACGGGCGGCCGGGCTCGTATGTCTGGTCGGCCTTGTTTGACGGGCTGACCGAATTGGACGAGGCCGGCGCAGTGCGTCCGGCGCTGGCGCTGTCCTGGACGCTCGAGGCCCCGACGGTCTGGCGCTTCCGCCTGCGCGAAGGCGTACGTTTCGCCAACGGGCGGGTGTTCGACAGCGCCGCTGCCGAGGCGGTGATGCGCTGGCTGTTGTCGCCGGAAGGACGGCGCACCGTCGTCGGCAATGAACTGCGCAGCATCACCAGGGTGCGCACCGACGGGCCCAACGAGATCCTGTTCGAAACCGCGCGGCCCGACCCGATCCTGCCCAAGCGCATCGCTTCGGTGATGATGGTCGAGCCCGATCTGTGGCAGTCGCGCGGGCCGGAAGGGTTCGCGTTGCAGCCGGTGGGAACTGGGCAATTCGTGCTGGAAGGCTGGGACCGGCGCAAGCGGCGCGCCTATGCCAACGCCAATCCGCATCGCTGGCGGCCCGGTGCGGTCGAACGGCTGACCTTCGTCGAGCTGCCCAACAGCGCGGTGCGCGCGCAGGCCTTGCTGTCGCACGACGTCGACATTGCTGCGGTCGAAATCGACGAGCTGCCGCGGCTCGAACGCCGCCATCTGCCGATCGTCACCGCGCCGTCGATGCAGGTGATGGCGATCTCGTTCCGCGTCGAAGGCGCCGATCCGGCGTCCCCGTTGCGCGACAGGCGCGTGCGTCAGGCGCTCAATTTCGCGATCGACAAGGAAGCGCTGGCGCGCGTGTTGCTGCACGGTTTCACCGTCGCTTCGGGCCAGCCCGCGTCGCGCACTTCGTTCGGGTACGATCCCGCCATCGAACCCTATCCGCACGACCCCGATCGCGCCCGTTCGCTGTTGCGCGAGGCGGGCGTCGAGAACGGCATGAAGCTGCGCGTCGAGATCGTGATCGACTCGCTGCCCGCCGACACGCTGATCTACCAGACCGTGGTGCAGGATTGGCGACGCGTCGGCGTCGAAGCCGAACTGCGCATCGTCACTTTTCCGCAGTACCTCAAGAAGTTTCTCACCAATAGTTGGACGGTCGACGCGTTCGGCGGCTCGTGGAATGCGGCGCCGTATAACGACGCGTTGCGGCCGATGGAGGTTTATTCCTGCCGCCGGCCGCAGCCTTTCTTCTGCGACAAGGCGCTGGCGCAGGAGCTGGAACGGGTCGAGCAGATCATCCCCGACGCTGAGCGGCTGGCCGCGATGCAGCTTTTGGCACGCGCCTACCGCGAGGCGGCGCCGTCGGCCTTCCTGGTCGAACAGATCGACCTGTTCGCGCACGACCCGGGCTTGACCAACGTCCATTTGCGCAACCGGGTCCCCGCATATGAATCGATCACGCGCGCCGCAGCGCCGAAAACGGAGTAGCTAAGATGCGTCCAGCCGATGCCGTCCTGCAGTTGGTGAATTCGGTGCGCGGCGAGCGGCCCGTCAGCCTGGCCAGCGCCGAGACCGAACAGGTGCTGCAGATCGCGACCGCGCTCGTGATCGAGCTGGCGGCCGCGATGGACCGGATCGACCGTCTCGAACGCACGGTCGCGGAGCTGCGCGGCGTCCCGCTGGCGCAGCAGCGTGAAGCCGCCGCGGGCGCCGAAGCCGAAGCGGCGCGTCTCGCCGACGTCGAAGCGATGATCGCGCGCGCGCTGCACGCGACCATCGGATCGTAGGCGAGGAACCCTGCATGCAGCGCGGTGTCGTTGGCGTCCTGACGCCGCAGGCCAATCCCACCGTCGAGCCCGAGATGGTGCGGCTGCTCGGCGACGACGCGCTGATGCTGACGACGCGCATGTGCAATCCGGGCGCCTCGATGCTCGACCGGCTGCGTGCCTATGGCGACGACACCGATCGCTGGATCGCCAGCTTCGGCGGCATGAAGATTGACGTCTTCGCCTTCGCCTGCACCGGCACCTTCTATCTCTACGGTATCGCGCAGGAGCGGGCCTTTGTCGAACGCCTGCAGGCCCAGGGCGTGCGCATGCGGACCGCGACCGCCGCCATTCTCGAGGCGTTGGTCGCCTGCAGCGCCAGGCGGGTCGCGCTGGTCAATCCCTACCCGCCGGACGTGCTGGCGGCTGCGCTCGGCTATTGGCACCACGCCGGCGTTGACGTGGTCGAGGTGGTCGACGTCGAACGCGCGGCCGCCGGGCATCCGATCTATGGCATCGCCGCGGACTCGGCGGTGACGGCGCTGGAACGCGCGATGGCGATTCCGGCCGACGCCGTGCTGTGCAGCGGCACCGGCATGGCGACGCTGTCCGCGATCAGGCAGGTACGCGCGGACAAGCCGGTTCTTTCGTCGAATTTGAGCCTCGCCTGGAGCAGTTTGAACGCGCTCGGTGCAGATCTCGATCTGCGACGCTGGCTCCGCGACGTCGTCCGGCGCTGAACCGCCGGAGCATGGACGCGCACTGCGCGCCGGGCTTGCCAGCCAATCCCCGCTCTGCGACGGTTGTATCTACAACCAGACAACACGGGACCGTCGAGACGGGCCTCGCGAAGCGCGCGAACAGGGGGCAAGGGAATGAGCGGCAGCAAGATTGCAGCTTGGGCGGGTGTTTCGGGCTTGGCGCTGTGCTGGGCCGGTGCGGCGCTGGCGCAAAGTGCGCCCGCGATCGAGGAGATCGTGGTGTCGGCGCGCAAGACCGAGGAACGGTTGCAGGACGTTCCGATCGCGGTCAGCGCCTTCTCGCGCGCCACGCTCGACCGCAAGGGCGTGCAGGACATCAGCCAGTTGAGTGGCGTGGTCGCGGGCCTCAGCTACGAGCGCGATTTCGGCCGCCGCCTCGACCGTCCATCGATCCGCGGCCAGTCGTCGATCCTCGGCACGCCCAACGCAGCTTCGTTCCTCGACGGCGTCTTTATTCCCGATTCGCTGTTCTCGACCGAGATGGCGTTCGTCGAACGCGTCGAAGTCATCAAAGGCCCGCAGTCGGCGCTCTATGGCCGCCAGACATTCTCGGGCGCGATCTCCTACGTTTCGAAGCTGCCGGGCGAGGTTCCCGAAGGCACCTTCAAGGCGACATTTGCGGAAGACGGTGAATACGACGTGCTGGCCAGCTATGGCGGCCCGATCATCGCGCAGAAGGCGTCGCTGCAGGTGGCGGCGAACTATTACCGCTACGGCGGCGAGTACAAGAACAACAACCCGACCGATCCCTATTACGGCGCCAAGATCGGCAAGGAAGAGACCCGCGCCGGCACCGCGATCCTGCGCCTGACGCCGATCGATCCGCTGACCGTCACGATGCGCCTGTCCTATGCCAAGAACGACGATGGGCACGACGCGACGGCGCTGCAGCGCGCATCGAAGAACAATTGCTTTCCCAATCCGGCCACCGGCGTGCCGCGCTATTACTGCGGCGTGGTCATCGCGACGCCCGCCGACATCTCGCTCAATCTTGGCCTCGTCGACGGCGGTCCGCTGACGCGCGAAACGACGCGCGGCGCCGGCATCATCGAATATGATTTCGGGCCGGTGAAGCTGACCTCGGTCAGCGGCTACACGCTGTCGGACGAAGATCGCGACGCCGATCTCGACTTTCTGCCGATCGCCGGCGCCGGCGGCACGCTGCATGTGCAGGACGGGATCCGCATCGAAGCCTTTTCGCAGGAAGTGCGCCTGGCCTCGTCGCCCGGCGAACGCCTGTCGTGGCTGGTCGGTGGCTATTATTATCACGAGGACCGCCGCACCGACCGGTACATCTTCACGACCAAGCGCCGGCAGGACAACGGCATCAACACGACGCGCAACTATGCCGGCTTCGGCCTGCTGCGCTACGACATCACGGACCGATTCTCCGCCAGCGCCGAGCTGCGCTGGGCGCGTGACGAGCTGGGGCTGATCGGCGGCGACAACCACTATAATTTGTCGACCGCGTACAACAGCCTCAATCCGCGTTTCACGCTCGACTACAAGCTCGCCAACGACGTGATGGTCTATGGCACGGTCGCGCGCGGCAACAAGCCGGGTGGCTTCAATTCCGACGTGCGCCTGACCGGCTCACAGGTGGCCTATGACGAAGAGACCTCGTGGAACTATGAAATCGGGCTCAAAAGCGAATGGCTCGACCGGCGGCTGCGCGTCAACGCGGCGGCCTTCTTCATCGACTGGAACAACCAGCAGCTGACGCAGAACGCGATCTTCGGCACCGGCTCGATCTCCTACATCGCTAATGTCGGTGCGCTGGAAGTGAAGGGCGTCGAGCTGGAAGTGCAGGCGGTGCCGACCAATTGGTGGCGCATCACGGCAACCGGCTCCGCCACCGAGCCGAAATACACCAAGGGAACCGATCCCGAAGTCGGCACGCTGACCGGCAATCCCAGCATCGTCGGCAAGATCGCGCCCAATACGCCGCAATATCAGTTCTACCTGGCGTCGGACTTCGATTTCCCCGTGACCGACGGCGTCAACGGCTTTCTCAGCGCTTCCTATCAGTGGCGCTCGGAAAAATACGATCAGGTCGGCAATTTCGCGTCGACCGGCGATCGTGACGTGGTCGAACTGCGCCTCGGCGCCGAACGCGGCGGATCGCGCGCGACGTTGTTCGTGCGCAACCTGCTCGACAATCGCGATCCGCTGGGCGTCATCCGGTATGTCGATTTCGGCGTCACCGGCAGCCCCCGCGGCTACCAGGTCGGGTTCCCGCGCGGCCGGCAGGTCGGCGTCACCCTGGAGACCAAGTTCTGACCAGCTGAGCGGAAAAGGCGGGCGTCGAATCGGGCGAACCTGATAGCCAGGGCCCGATGACGACGCTTCCGCATCCGATCCCGTATCAGGGCAGCAAGCGCGCGCTGGCGGCGCGGATCAGCCGCTTTGTCCCCGACGAGATCGAGACCTGGTTCGAACCCTTTGCCGGCTCGGCCGCGATGTCGCTGTGGGCGGCGCGCCACCGGTCGCCTCGGCGCATCGTGCTCTGCGACGTGCTCGAACCGCTGACGCGCCTCTGGGTGGAGATCATCGAACGGCCGTTCGACCTCGCCGACCGGTACCAGACGATCTGGAGCGGGCAGGCGGCCGACGACCCCGATTATTTCAATCGCGTCCGCGAGCGCTTCAACGCCGGGGGCGATCCGGTCGATCTGCTCTATCTGCTGTGCCGTTGCGTGAAGAACGCGGTGCGTTTCAATGCGCGCGGACAGTTCACGCAATCGGTCGACAAGCGCCGCCTCGGCATGCGGCCCGACAAGATGCGCGACGCGGTGACGGGCGCGTCTGCCTTGCTGAAGGGCCGCACCGAATTGCGTTCGGGCGATTGGCTCGCTTCACTGCACGATGCCGGGCCCGACGATTTCATCTATCTCGATCCGCCCTATCACGGCACGTCGACCGGACGCGACCGCCGCTACGCCGACGGGCTCGCCCGCGACATGCTGATTGACGGGCTGCATGCGCTCAATGCGCGGCGGCTGCGCTTTGCCTTGTCCTATGACGGTCTGTCGGGCGAGCGCAGCTACGGGCCGCCGCTGCCGGCGGAACTCAAGCTGACCCAGCATCTGCTGCCTGCGGGGCGTTCGAGCCAGGCGACGCTCAACGGGCGCACCGAAGACACGGTCGAGAGTCTCTATCTGACGCCGGGTCTTGCCGAGCAACCGACCGCACCGCTTCGCGTGGCGCAGGTTTCGCTGCCGCTTTAGCGATAGGTCAGCACCCAGCGTATCCGGCGCGCGCCGTCGAGCGTCCACGAGCCCGTTTCGCAAACGGCGCGACTGTTCAGCTGGCCGTCCGGTGCACGGTAGAGCGGATCGTTGCTTGAATCCTCGACGCGGCAGTCGCCGACGCCCGTGACCTCGAGGCTGCGCACGTCACCGGTCGGAAAGCGGATGGTGGTGCCTTTCGCGGTCGCACCGGAGGCGTAGCCGGCGAATTCCATCCGGACATTGGCGAGCGCCACCGGCTGCGGCGCGCGATACTCGTCTTCGCGCGTGATCCTGCCGGGTTCGAACGTATAGGTCGTGCGCAGCTCGATGCGCGGGTCTTCTTTGGGCGTCGCCTCGTTGATGCGGTCAAGGCCGTGCTGGCGGTAGCTGACAATCAGCTTTTCGCCGCGCTGCTCGACCTTCGCGTCGCGCATGAAGGCGACGGGAAGGAGTTCCGATCCGTCGGCCAGCGTGAAACGCGGCACCAGCAAGGGAACGCGCCCGTCGGCGATGCCCGCCAACATGCCGGTGGCAAACGGCACCGGGTAGTAGGGGCTGTTGCGATGCTGATCCGGCCCGCCATTGATCAAGGGCAGGCCGATTACGTGACCGCGATCGCGAATGGTGACGACCAGCCGGTCGTAGGTGCCGCGCTGGAACCAGGTCGCGGTGCGTTTTGGCAATGTGTCGAGCCAGCGCGTGAAGTCGGGGCTCGGCGTGCGATCGCGATAGCCGAGCTCGTTCCAGATCTCGTCGGTATAGATGTACTGGTGCGAGAGGCTGAGATTTTCGCCCAGGATACGCTTGCGGCCCCGATAACCGTCGGTGCGGCGGCCGCGGCTCCACAGATTCACCGACGCGATCTCGGGGTCGTACCAGAAATCGGCGTAGCGCCTGGCGATGCGCGACGCGAAGGCGTACGCCATGTCGCGTTCCTGCGCCGTCAGCACGCCGAGCTTGGCCGCGACGACGAAGACTTCGAGAAACGCGGTTTCGCCATAGACGCCAATGCTGCGTCCATATTCGAAGCCGGTCCCTTGCTCGTTGAATCGCGGCAACAACAGGTCGACCGACTTGCGCAGCCACGTCTTCACTTCGTCGGGCGGTGCCATGCCGGATTCCAGCATGCGTTGCGCGATCTCGCCTGCGAGCAGGACGCTGTAGCGGTCGAACCGGCCCTCGCCGGCGGTCTCGTCGGCGAAACCGAACTGTCCCGAATATCGGCGGTAGTGATCGAACGCCTTGCGCAGCAAGGTTTCACTGCCGCTCAAATCTTCCCACCCCAGCATTGCGCGCTGGCGCGCGATGCCGAACGAGACACCGTAATAGTTGTTGGGCAGGTCGATCAGCGTGAAGTCGTCGGTGCGTACGAAACGTCGCCAGTCGAGATTGGCGCGCAGCTTCTGCAGCGTCGCGGGCGCGACGGCGCGATCGAGCAGGCCGGCCGCGTTCAGCTTCTGCAGCGCCAGCACATAATAGTAGATGCCCCAGCTGTCGTTGGGATCGTCGACCGTCATGTCGGCGATCTGGCGGAAGCCGGCGAGATAGATTTCGCGCCTGGGATCGTCCGCGTTGGTGTGCAGGATCAGATGGGCGACGCCGATCGCGACCTTGCCCGGCAGGAACCTGTCCTCGCCGGTGAAGACGCGCACGCCGTCGAGCGTCGTGTCGCGCTTCTCGGCGACGATCTTGCGGAACAGAGCGTCTAGATCGGGCAGGATTCGCTGCTCGATCACGCTGTTCATCGGCGGTGGTTCGGTCGCCAGCCCGGCGGCGGGCAGCGACAGAAGCGAAGCGGTGAACAGGATGAGGTGCTTGCGCATGAAAAATCCTCGCCCGCACCGTCCTGCGACGATGCGGGCAAGTAGGAGGAGGCTCAGTAATTCACGCTTGCACGCACGCCGACATAACGCGAGAAGTCACGCGCCGGCTTGCCCGTCACCGCGGTGCTGGCGCCCGCGACCGCGCGCCAGTAGGCCGTGTCGCGGCCGCGCGTCAGAAAGTAGTTCTTGTCGAACAGGTTGTTGGCGAACAGCGTCAGCCTGTACCGGCCGTTCTTGTCTTCGATGCCGCCCGACAGATTGACGATGCCATAGGCGTCCTGGATCGAGTCGGGATCCTGCTGCAGCGAATAGATGACTTTCGACTGCCATTTATACGCAGCCGCGACGAAGGCATCGAAGGCCAGGCCGTTCAGCGGAATGTCGTACTGGCCGACGACGTTGAAGTTCCATTTGGGAACGTTGTTGAGCGGTTTGCCGGCCAGGTCCTGGCGGTTGTTGATGCAGCCCTCGGCCACGGTCTGCAACGCGTAGCAGGTTGCGTTGGGGAAGCTGTTGACCTTGGCGTCGGTGTAGGCACCGGCGACGCTCAAGGTGAAGTCGCGCATCGGCTGGAACGTGCTCTCCAGCTCGACGCCCTTGCTGGTCACTTTGCCGACATTGGCCAGGATGTTGATGCTGTTGGGCACGTCGCGCGTCTGCGCCTGGAAGTCGGTGAAGACTTCGTAGAAGCCGGTCAGGTTGAAGATCAGCCGCTTGTTGAACAGCGCGGTCTTGATGCCGACTTCGTAATTATCGCCCCATTCGGCTTTGACCGGCTGTGTCGCCGCGATGCCGACGGTGAAGCTGCTGGTGAGGTCGTAGGTCTGCCCTTTATAGGCGCGCGAATAGGTCGCGAAGGTCATGATGTCGGGCGTCCATTGATATTGGATGCCGGCCTTGTAGGTGACCGCCGTCTCGCCGTTCGAACCGGTGTAAACCGCGCGGATATTGTTGGCCGGGCTGTTGGGACGGCCGACCGGCGTTGCACCCGCAGCTGTGAGGCAGGCCGCGATCGTGCAGGTGTAATCATAGAAGGCGTAGTCGATGTCTTCGCGATTGACGCGAAGTCCGCCGATCAGGTTCAGCCCCGGCAGGATCTCCCAGGTGGCATTGCCGAAGGCGGCGTAGGAGGTCGATCCCGAGGTCGAGAGATAATTGCCGAGCGGATTGTTGGTCGTGCCCGGGAAGGTCGAGATCGGGGTCGCGCGCACCAGCGTCGAATAGTTGGCGAGATTGGGGTCGTGCTCGGGGATCCAGTTCGGACCGCGATAGAAATACCGGCCGCCGTCGATCTTCGAATAGAACAGGCCGGCGACATATTTGACCGGGCCGGTGCCGGGCGAGGTCAAACGCAATTCCTGCGTATACGCCTTGACGTCGAACCAGCCGCCGACGGCGATGCCGCCGGTCTTCCAGCGCGGATCGGGTGCCAGCGTCGTGCCGGCATAGATGGCAGGGTCGCCGAAATTGATGTCGGTGTTTTCGACGTCCTGCAGATCGCGCAGACGGTATCGATCGTAGGAGGTCAGCGAGGTCAGGCTGAAGCCGTCGAAAGCGTAGTTCACGCGCAGATAGCCGCCCCAATCGGTCGAGTTGCCGGCGGGGTTCACGTCGATGCGCGTCTGGGTGTTCGACGGCCCGATATTGACGCCGCGAAAGACGGTGGCCGGTGTCAGCGTGCGCAGACCCGCGAACGTGAGTCCGGGCGTGATGTTGAGTGGCGCCGCGGCACAGCACGTGTTCCAGGTGTGATTGTAGTAGGGCGAGAAGGTGACGTCCCAATTGTCGGCCGGCGTCCACACCAGCTTGCCGCGAATCGTCTGGTCGCGATTGCCGTTCAGATGTGATCCATCCGAGAGGTTCTCGAGTTGGCCTTCCTGGTGGCTGTACGAGCCGGTCAGGCGGAATTTCAGCTTGTCCGCAAGCGGTCCCGAGACCGTGGCGCTGAGACGCTGTTCATTGTCGTCGGTGAACATCGTTTCGGCCCGTGCCGTGAACGTGTCGGTCGGCTGGCGCGTCGTGATGCTGATCACGCCGGCCGAGGCGCTCTTGCCGAACAGCGTGCTCTGCGGGCCGCGCAGCACTTCGATGCGCTGTACGTCGACCAGATCAGTGAAGGCGGCGGACTGGAAGGCCTGCGGCACTTCGTCGATCACCACCGCTACGCTCGACTCGGTGGCGATCGAGAAGGAGTAGGTGCCGATACCGCGGATGTTGATCGAGTTGTTCGCGGGTTGCGTCGTCTTGGTGATGGTCAGTGACGGCGCCAGCTTCACCAGATCGTCGAAGCTGCGCACGTTGGCGCGCTCCATCGCCTCCGGCGTGACGACCGAGATCGCAACCGGCACTTCCTGGACGCGCTCGGTGCGCTTGTTGGCGGTGACGGTGATTTCTTCGAGCTGCGCCTGGGCGGGCGCCGCCAGCAGCAGCAGCAACGCGGCGACGGCGGACACGGTCGCTGGCACGCGACCCAAGCGGGGTCGGCGGGCAGTTTGCACATTTCCCATAGCGTCTCTGCTCCCTGTGTTCTTCACCGCGGATCGTTGCGTGTCCGCGGCCCGGCCTTCGCCGCTCGCCTGATACCGGTGTCATCCGGCCTCGGAGAACGGCCAGTCGCCGTGTTTGATCCTGCCTCCTTGCGCTATTCGGACGCAGCCCGTCAAGCCAAAATGACACCGGTCCCAAGAAGGCGCAGGCCAGTCCGGTCGCCGGGGTCCGCGGCCCAGCTCCACCTTGTTTGGCGGCGGGTGGTCTGCCAGGAAGCCGGTCGCTTTCGGGTCTTCGCTGGGACCCGCTGACAACGAGGAATTCGAGCGCAATGGAGTCGGACGGAGCGCGGCCGCGGCGCGGCATCGTCGGCATTCTGACGCCGTCAGGCAATCCAACCGTCGAGCCCGAGATGGTGCGGATGCTGGGCGACGATGCGGTGATGGTCACCGCACGCTTGTGCAGCGATGCGCCGACCATGCTCGACCGCCTGCTCGATTACGCGAACCGGATCGAACCATCGGTTGCGACGTTCGGCGGCTGCCGCTGGATGTGATCGGCTTTGCCTGCACCGGCACCAGCTATCTGCTGGGGGTCGAGGCCGAAACCGAGCTGTGCGCGCGCCAGCGCGTCGTGACGTCGACCTTCGCGACCCGCGCGGCATTCGCAGTGTTGCAGATGAAGCGCATCGTGCTGGTGAATCCGTATCCGGCCGAGCTGGTGGCGCTGGCGCTTGCGTATTGGGATGCGGTCGGCATCGAGGTTGCCGGCGTTGTCGACGTGCAACGTGCCGACGGCGCGTCGCCATCCCATCTTCGACCTCGCTGACGATGCGGTCGCTGACGCGCTGTCGCGTGCCTGCGCGATGCCGGGCGAAGGGGTGCTGATGACCGGAACCGGCATGCCGACCCTGCACGCCATGTCGATGGTTGCCGCGTCGAAGCCGGTGCTGTCGTCGAATCTCTGCCTGGCCTGGTCGCTGCTGACTTCGCTCGGCTACGAACTTGAGCTGCGGCCTTGGGCGGCGTCGTGCCGGAACTGGGTCAGGATGCGGCCATGAATTGGGGTGCCGCAGCCGACATGACCTGACCGACTGAAAGTTCGCTCCCGCGGTGCGCCGCCGCGGGAGCGAATTCTCGTCAGATGTTGCGCCGACGGCGCGCTGCGCCGAGCCCGACAAGGGCAGATCCGAGCACCGCCAGCGATGCGGGTTCCGGCACATTGGTGTTGGGATCGCCGCCGCCATTGCCTTCGACGAGCAGCGTGAAGGTGGCGAGGACGGTGGCGCCGTGATCAATGCCCGGCTTCAAGTCGAAGAAGCCGAAATTGAAGGTTGCGTCGGTCAGCGAGACGAGCAGCACGTCGCCGGTACCGAACGTGATTTGGGTCGAACCCGACCAAACCAAATGGCCAGTGTCGAACAGGCCAAAAAAGTTGGTTCCGTACGTCGTGCCGCCGACCGAACCCGACTGTGTGCCGGGGGCGGTAAAGCTGAAGCTGACCGTGATCGGCAGATGGACCTTGTCGTCGCCGTTCACGCTCGTTTCCGGCGTCCAGATTCGAAACAGGTCGACCGTGGTCGAGTCGCCGCTCGCCAGCGTCATCGCGAACGGGTTGCTCAGCATCTGCTGGGTGCTGATCTCCAGCCCGTTCGTGTTGGTGTTGTAGGACAGGTCGTAGGTGCCGCCGAACGGGCTTGCCGCGGCGATTGTGGTGGTCGCAAGGAACATGGCCAGGGCCATTGTGGTTGTGCGCATGACGGAGCTCTCCCAGGTTGGTTGAGCCCGGTATGGCAACGCATGTGCCACGGGTGAGGCACGTGTAAGGTCAGGTACTTACATTCTCACACAAATAAAGCGGTAAATTCGGCTGACGGACCCGGCTCGGCCATGGCGATCAGGGTGCGATCTGCTACCAAGCCGTATGACCTCATCCGATCCCGTCCTCGTCGAGCGGCGCGGCGCCGTCGCGGTGGTGACCCTGAACCGTCCTGCGGTTCTCAATGCGCTGTCGCTCGAGATGGCGGACGCGCTGGGCAACGTGTTGCCCGCCCTGGCCGGCGACGCATCGGTGCGAGCGGTGCTGCTGGTCGGTGCCGGTGACGGTTTCATGGCCGGCGGCGACCTCGTCGAGATGCGCAACGGCTTGGCGAAGCTCGAGAGCAAGGACGCGCGCCGGGCTGAGTCCGAACGCTGGGTGCACCGCGCGCATGTCGCGATCCGCGCCATCGCGACCATGCCCAAGCCGGTGATCACCGCGGTGCACGGCGCCTGCGCCGGGTACGGGATCAGCCTGCTGCTCGCTTCCGATCTCGCGCTGGCGGCCGAAGGGACGAAGTTCACGCTGGCCTATTGCGCGATCGGCACCAGCCCCGATGGCGGCGCGACCTGGAGCCTGCCGCGCGCCATCGGCGCCAAGCAGGCGGCAGAACTGGCGCTTACCGGCGATCGCTTCGACGCGGCGCGCGCGGCGTCGCTCGGACTGGTCAATCGGGTGGTGCCACTCGACCGTCTGCGCGATGACGCGATGGCGCTCGCGACGCGTCTGGCGGCCGGACCGACCCTGGCGCTGGCGCGCACCAAGACGCTGTTGCGCGAAGGTGCGGGACGCAGCCTCGACGAACAGCTCGACGCCGAAGCACGTTTCTTTGCCGCCAGCACGGTCAGCGATGATTTCGGCGAAGGGATTGACGCCTTTTTAAACAAGCGGCCGCCTTCCTTCGAGGGACACTGAGCGGTTCACCTGTCGCGGCCAAGCAACACTGTGGCGATCTTCTTGATGGTTCCGTTCGGGCTGGTTTGGCGCGTGGTACGGTATCGTCCGTTTTCCCGCGCCCGAGTTCCGCTGCCTATGCGTTTCGCCTCGTCTCTGCGTCCAGTCGCTGCCTGGCTCGTGCTGGTCGGCGCGCTTGCCTGGACGCAGACGGCCGAGGCCGCGGGCGAGTTGCAACGCCGCGCCGCCGCGATCGCCAGCGAAGAGTCCGTCACGCTCGAACGTTTCTACGCGCCGCGCGGCTGGGCGCCTGCCTGGGTCGATGCCAGCGGCCCGAACGAGTGGGGCCAGGCGGCGCTGAACGCGATGGTGCAGGCCGATGCTGACGGGCTCGATCCGGCGCGCTACCGGACCAGCGACATCGTGCTGCGCGCCAACGGCGACGCGAGTGCCAAGCTCGACGCCGAATTGCTGATGACGCGCGCACTGCTGCGCTACACCAGCGACCTTCGGTTCGGACAGGTCGCGCCCGGCACGATCGACGAGCGCGGCCCCGACGCCGAACTCGGCGATCCGGTGCCGCTCCTCGCGGGCGTGCGCCAGGCACACGCCGCTCAGGCGAGCGCGGCCTTTGCGTCGCTGGCACCGCAGACCGCCGAATATCGCGCCTTGAAACGTGCGCTCGGCATCTATCGCCAGATCACCCAGACGGTCACCGCATGGCCCAACGTGCCCTCCATCACGGGTCCGACGGCGCTCAAACCCGGTCAGCGCGACGCCGTTGCGGTGCCGGCGCTGCGCGAGCGCATGGTCGCGGGCGGCTGGCACGCCGCGGAGCTGGGTTCCGAGCCCGACCTCTACGACGACGCGCTCGCCGAAGCGGTGATGGATTTTCAGCAGAAGCACGGGATCGAGGCCGACGGCGCCATCGGCCGCAACACGCGCGCGGCGCTGAATGCGACGCCGGCCGAGCGAACCAAGCAGATCGCCGTCAATCTCGAACGCGCGCGCTGGCTCGGTCCCGAGCTCAAGGGCCGGCACGTGCTCGTCAACATCGGCAGCTTCTGGCTGACCGCGATCGAGGACGGCCGCACCGTGTTGCAGATGCCGGTCGTGGTGGGCGCGGCGTACCGGCAGACGCCGACTTTCAGCTCCAAGATCACCGCGCTGGTCGTCAATCCGCGCTGGACCGTGCCTCGGACCATCGCGGTCAAAGACATTCTGCCGAAGGTGAAAGAGGACCCCGGCTACATGCAGGTGCGTGGGCTGGAAGTGTATGACGGGCGCGATCCCGGCGGGCCCGCGATCGATCCCTATGGCGTCGATTGGCGGCACGCGTCGATCCTGCGCTACCGGCTGGTGCTTCCGCCGGGACCGAAGAACCCGCTCGGCCGGTTGAAGTTCGTGGTGCCCAACACCGACGACATCTATCTGCACGACACGCCCGAGACGGCAAAATTCCAGCGCGACCTGCGCTTCTTCTCGTCGGGCTGCGTGCGCGTCGGCGATGCGCGCGCATTGGCCGCCTTCGTCCTGCCGACGGTACCGCCGGCCAAAATCGACGACGCGTTGAAAGTCGGGGAGACCTCGACGATTTCGGTCGCGCGTCCGGTCCCGGTGCATCTGATCTATCGCACCGCCTGGCTCGACGAGACCGGCAACCTCGTGCTGGGTCAGGATTTCTACGGCCGTGATTCACGGTTGTTGCAGGCGGTGGAACGGTCGCGCCCGACGGCGCGCGCACGAACCGCGGCAGTGATCAACCAGGCAGTGATCAACTAGCGCGTTTTCCCGCCAAAGCCTGCCCCTCTCCCGCCGCCCCATAGAGAATAGGCTGAAACCGGCCCAAGCCGGTCTTGCTTCGTCCGGGCGTGACCGGCTACGACCCGAGAAACCGAGTCATCAGAGGAAGATTCCGGATGGGGGATGCGACGCCGCACGGCGTGAGCCGTCGACGCCTGCTCGCACGCGGCACCGCCATGCTTGTCGTCGCTTCGGTCGCCCCGGCGGCGCTCGCCACGCCGCGGGCGATCGGCGGACGCGAATTGTCGTTCGTCAATCTGCATACGGGCGAGAAGCTGACCGCGGAATTCGCGCACGGCGGCCGCTATGTTCCATCAGCGCTGCGCGCCATCGAAAAGCTGCTGCGCGATCACCGCTCGGGCGACGTGCACCACATCGATCCGCATCTGCTCGACCAGATTCACGTGCTGCGCAAGCGCGTCGGTTCGAAAGCGCCGTTCCACGTAATCTCGGGATATCGTTCGCCGCATACCAACGCGATGCTGTGCGAGCAGTCGAGCGCGGTTGCGGTCAACAGCTTCCATTGCAAAGGCCAGGCGATCGACGTGCGCTTGCCGGGTGTGTCGCTGACCCGGCTGCGCAAGGCCGCGCTGTCGATGGAAGCGGGCGGCGTCGGCTATTATCCCGACGACGATTTCGTCCATGTCGATACGGGGCCGGTCCGCCGCTGGTGATCGCGGCTCGCGCGACGCACCAGGACCGCGACGGAACTCGGCACCGGCTTCATGCCGCGCAGCCATTCATGAATCTGTTGCGGCGTCGCGAACAGCTTGCCCGGTAGTTCGTCGACTTGCCAACCCAGCGATCGCACCGCGCGTACCAGCTCGTCTTTGCTCATGCCGTCCATAGGCGTGCTCTCCCAAACATAGGGTGAGCAGGGAAAGGGCGGTCCGGACGAGATGGTTCCCGAGAAAAAATCGGTACAATTGCAGCGATTTCAAATCAGCGCGTGAGGTCCTGCTCGATCCTGAGCGGGGCCGAGCCGCCGGCCAGCTTGCAGCGATAGATCGAGACGTTCTCGAGCACCCGCTGCACGTAATTGCGGGTCTCGGCGAACGGGATCCGTTCAACGAAATCGATGGCGCGTTCGAGATTGGCCTTCGGGTCGAGTTCGCCGCGACGCCACGCGGCCGGACGGCCGGGACCCGCATTGTAGCCCGCGACCGCCATCACGTAGCTGCCGCCGAAACGGTCGACGAGCTGTTCGAGATAGACGCTGCCAAGCTGCACGTTGTGCGCCGGCTGCAGCAGCTGCGCGACCTTGTGCTTGACCTTGATCATCTTGGCCATCGCCGACGCGGTGGCCGGCATCAGCTGCATCAGGCCTTGCGCGCCGGCGGAACTCACCGCGCCGGGATTGAACAGGCTTTCCTGCCGGATGATCGCGTTGACCAGGGCCGGCTCGGGATGGGCGTTCGGGAGCGGGACCGTCGGATAGCCGTCCGAGAGCACCGCGACGCCATTCTGCGCCAGCTTCTTGGCCAGCTGCACCACGACCGGCGTGTCGTTGGTTTCTTTCGCCAGACGCAACGCGAGCAGCGCATCGACCGGCTTGTCGGCGAGTTCGACGATGCGGCGCACGAAGATATCGGCGCGGCGATCTTCGTCGAGCCGTGCCAACAGACGCGCGACTTCGACATTCTCGTGCCGGCCGAAGGCGACGAGTTCGGATGGCGAGGGCGACGGCTGCGGCGGCAGCACCAGCGGCTTGCCCGGATGCACTTTCGCGTGCGCGAGCTGACCGTAAAACGTGTGTATGTGGCGCGCCGCGATCTCGTACGCGGCGCGCGCGCCGGGCTCGTCGCCGCGTTTTTCGCGCGCGCGGCCGAGCCAGTAATTGGCGCGCGCCACGCTGATCGGCGTCTGCACCTTCTTCGACATGTCGAGGAAGTGCCGCTCGGCGCGGTTGGGATCGTCCTTGCCGCGCAGCGCGATGAATCCCGCCAGCCATTCGGCGTCGTTGTAGGACAGCCCATCGATCTGGCGGTGTTCGGCAGCGATGCGATAGGCGTCGTCGACGGCGCCGCGATCGAGCGCCCGGCGAGCCAGGAGGTTGCGCTCGTTCCACCATTTCTCGGGACGCGGCACGGTCGGAGCGGTGGCGTCGAGAATGGCGATGGCGTCGAGGTCGCGGTCGTGCCGGCGCAGCCATTTCGCGCGCTCGAACGCGACGCCGGGCTGCATCTGCGAATCCTCGCTCAGCCGGGTGAAGGCCGCGTCGGCGTTGCCGGCATCCTGCGTCAGCGCGATGCGCGCCTGGATCTGCGCCTGCGGCTCGCCGTTCATCCACGGCACCAGCGGCTGCGCGCCTTCGATGTCGCCGTCCCAGACCAGGCGGTCGGCACGCAGCCAGTAATCGTCGGCGCGCAGCGACGGGCCGTGCCTGGCGATGAAGTCGCGCACCTGCGGCGACGTCATTTTTCCGTCGGCGAAGAATTTGCGCAGCGTCGCGACCGCGCCGGCCTCGTCGCCGCGCGCGCGCAACGCCTCGGCATAGGCGGTGGCGCCGTTCGGCATCAGCGGCGGATATTGCTGGAAGAAGGCGACCACCTTGGCCGGATCGGCGCCGGGCAGCAGCGAGTCTTCGGCCCGCATCCGCATCGTCTGCGGCAGCGGCCAGTCGGGATTGACGGCGACGAATTTCGCAATGTCGTCGAACGCGACCGGCGAGGCCGGGCGCGCGATGTCCATCCAGGTGATGAGCTTCTTGATCAACGGCTCGCGCGACGCCGTGTCATAGGCCTCGCTCCAACGGCCGGCATCGGCGGCGTTGATCGCGCTGCGCGCGACGGCGATCTGGTCGGCGCGCGCGGCGGGGGCCCCGATTACCAGGGAAACCACCAGGAAAGGCAGGGCCAGGACGGCTGCCGCCAGGGCTTTCTTGACTATGCCATCCCCCATCGCGAAGGTGCCGGCCTTTCTCCAGGGAGCGCCCGCATGTTTTCCGGCTCGATCGTCGCGTTGTTGACCCCGTTTCGCGACGGAAAGCTCGACGAACGCGCGTTCCAGGACCTGGTCGACTGGCAGATCCGCGAAGGCACCAATGGGCTGGTTCCCTGCGGCACCACCGGCGAGTCGCCCACGCTCAGCCATGAAGAGCACGACCGCGTCGTCGCGCTGTGCGTCGAGGCTGCGGCCGGCCGCGTGCCCGTCATCGCGGGTGCCGGGTCGAACTGTACCGCCGAAGCGATCCGACTCGGACTGGCGGCGAAAAAGGCGGGCGCCAACGCGCTGCTCGTCGTCACGCCCTACTACAACAAGCCGAGCCAGGAGGGTTTGTATCGTCATTACGCCGCGATTCATGACCAGGTCGACCTGCCTATCGTGATCTACAACATCCCGCCGCGTTCGGTCATCGACATGAGCGTGGACACGATGGCGCGGTTGGCGAAGCTCAAGAACATTGTCGGGGTGAAGGATGCGACCGCAGACCTTGCCAGACCGTTGCGCACGCGCACCGTCATCGGCCCTGACTTCTGCCAGTTGTCGGGCGAAGACGCCACCGCCACCGCGTTTCTCGCGCAAGGCGGGGTCGGCTGTATTTCGGTCACTGCCAACGTTGCGCCCAAACTGTGCGCCGAGATGCATGCCGCGTGGCAGAAGGGCGATCTCGCCCGCATGGCGGCGGTGCGCGACCGATTGATGCCGCTGCACCATGCGATATTCGTCGAAACCAGCCCGGCACCCGTGAAATACGCGGCCAGCCTGTTGAATAAATGCACTGATGAGGTCCGGCTGCCGCTGGTCGCCTGTTCGCCGGTGGGACGCGAAGCGGTCGATGCCGCGATGCGGAGCACCGGGCTCCTGAACTGACATCATGGCTGGACCGGCGGACGAACCTCGGGCGGTCGCGCAGAACCGCCGCGCGCGCTTTGACTATTTCATCGAAGAAACGGTCGAGGCCGGCATCGTGCTGGCCGGAACCGAAGTCAAATCGCTGCGCACCGGCAAGGCGTCGATCAACGAGAGCTATGCCGGCGAGATCTCCGGCGAGCTGTTCCTGATCAACGCCAATATTCCCGAATACGAGCAGGCGTCGAAACGCCTGCAGCACGAGATCAAACGGCCGCGCAAACTGCTGGTGAAGCGGCGCGAGCTTGCCCGCCTGATCGCGTCGATCAAGCGGGAAGGCGTCACGCTGGTGCCGATGTCGGTCTACTTCACCGAACGCGGCAAAGCCAAAGTCCTGATCGGCCTCGCCAAGGGCAAGAAGCAGCACGACAAGCGGGCCACGATCAAAGAGCGCGACTGGAAGCGCGAGAAGGCGCGGACGCTGCGTTCGAACAATAAATAAAGGGTCGTGGGTATCGGGCGCTACGGCGCGCGCCAGGCGACCTCGGTCGGCAGCCAGCCGCGCTTGCGGAACGACTCGACCTGCGGAGCGTCGGGCAAGGCCGAGACCAGCTCGTCGACCTGCACGCGTTTCCAGCCCAGCTTGGTGAAAAACGGCATGGCGCCGGTCGAAAAGGCGTACACGCGCGCCGCGCCCAGGTCGCGGGCGACCCCGACCAGCTCTTTCACCAGAAGCTGCCCGTAGCCTTTGCCGCGCAAGGACGCGGGCACTGCCAGGCTGCGCAGCAGCGCCGCGTCGGCGCCGCAATATTCGATGCCGCCCATCGCGATCAGCGAACCGTTTGCTTCCAGTACGCGCCAGTATCTGAGTTCGGCCATGGCGCCTTCGCGCATCTGGCCGACACGGTCGAGCAGCGACAGCGCGTCTTCGACGTCGCGTTCGTGTGCGATGCGGCAGATCACGCGCATGCGGCCTCCTCGGCAGCAGGATCCGCCCCATCGTGCAAAACTTCACGGGAAAATGCGCGCGCCGAGTCGAGCGCGGCTTCGAACATCGAAGCGGTGATTCGTCCGGTCGACACGTTCAACCGCGAGCAATGATAGCTGTCGACCAGCATGCGGCCATCCGGCAGCGCATGGCCGGCGCCGTGCGCGAAGACATAGTCGCTGACTTTGAGCCCGAGCGCGCGCAGCACCTGTACATGCGCGACGCCGCCGACGGCGAGAATGGCGCGGACCGACGGACGGGCGAGCTCGGTGGCGAGGAAGGGGCGGCACTTGGCCAGTTCGGCCGGGGTCGGCGCATTCTGGGGCGGGGCGCAGAGGGCGGCGTTGGTGATGCGCACCGCAGGCTGCGACCGTTTGGCCAGCGCGGCCTGGACCAGATCGCCCGAGGCGTCGCCGACGAAGGGTCGGCCGGTCCGGTTGGCGCCCTTGAGGCCCGGCGCCAGGCCGACCACCAGCAACGGGGCATCCAGCGGCCCTTCGGGCTGGACCGGGCCGTTATGCCAGTCGGGATGACGGGCACGATTGGCCTCGCGGTAGCGGACCAGACGGCGGCAGCGCCTGCATTCGTTGGGGGATTCCATGCGACCGAGGGTCCCGAGTAGGGCGCGCAGGGTCAAGCCTCGCTTGCCTTCGCAGGCGCACAACCCTATGTTCTGCGGTCATTCTCAACGGGATTCCGAGGACTTCTAATGGCGCGCGTCACCGCCGAAGACTGCGTTCGTAAGGTACCTAATCGTTTCGAGCTGGTGATGATGGCCAGTCAGCGTGCGCGCGAGCTTGGCGGCGGCGCCCAGCTCAGCGTCGAACGCGACAACGACAAAAACCCGGTCGTCGCCCTGCGCGAGATCGCGGACGAGACCGTCGCGCTCGAAGATCTGCGCGAGACGCTGGTGAAAGGCCACCAGCGCGTCGTGCTCGCCGACGAGCAGGAAGACGAGATCATCGAACTGATGGACGGCGAGCAGGGCTGGGTCCGTCCGCACGAGTCGCTGACCGGCGACGGCATGCAGATCGAGGGCACCGGCGAAGACCTCGAAGTCGCCGCTTCGGATGACGACGATGTCGACGAAGACGAAGTCGATCTCACCGACCTCGGCGAAGACACGCCGACGGAAACCGACTTCGACGACGCAAAGTAGGCGCTCGTCGACGCCAGAATCCCGTGGTCGATCGTAGGTCATGATCCGGCAGTACGAGCTGGTTGATCGGGTCAAGGCCTACGATCCGCAAGCGGACGAGGACGCGCTCAATCGCGCCTACGTCTATTCGATGAAAATGCACGGCGCGCAGACGCGCGCCTCCGGCGACCCGTATTTCTCGCATCCGCTGGAAGTCGCCGGCATCCTGACCGAGCTCAAGCTCGACACGGCGTCGATCGTCACGGCGCTGCTCCACGACACGATTGAAGACACCAGCGCCACCCTGGCCGAGGTCGAGCGCCTGTTCGGCGGCGAGATCGCCGGGCTGGTCGACGGCGTCACCAAACTGTCGCGCATCGAGCTGGCGGCCGACGACGATCCCAAGCGCGCCGAAAGCGCCAAGCAGGCTGAGAATTTCCGCAAGCTCGTGCTCGCCATGTCGCGCGACATCCGCGTGCTGCTGGTCAAGCTTGCCGACCGTCTGCACAACATGCGGACGCTGCATTACGTCAAGGACCCGGCCAAGCGAAAGCGCATCGCGCGCGAAACGCTCGAGATCTACGCGCCGCTCGCCGAACGTATCGGCATTCATCAGATCAAGGACGAACTCGAAGACCTGTCCTTCGCCGAGATCAATCCCGACGCGCGTGATTCGATCCTCGCGCGCTTGCTGTATCTGCGCAAAGAAGGCGGCGACCTGGTCGGCCGCATTCTCGCCGAGCTGAAAGTGAAGGTCGCCGAGCACGGGCTCGAGATCGACGTGTCGGGGCGCGAGAAGTCGCCTTATTCGATCTGGCGCAAGATGCAGGTGAAGAACGTCGCGTTCGAGCAGCTCTCGGACATCATGGCGTTCCGCGTCGTGGTCGACACGATCGAGCAATGCTACCAGGCGCTGGGTGCCATCCACGGCCGGTATCCCGTCGTTCCGGGCCGCTTCAAGGACTACATCTCGACGCCGAAGCCCAACGGCTATCAGTCGCTGCACACCACCGTGCTCGGTCCCGAACGTCAGCGCATCGAGATCCAGATCCGCACCAACGAAATGCATGAAGTCGCCGAACTCGGCGTTGCTGCGCATTGGGCTTACAAGTCGAACGAACGCGCCGACGGCCGTCAGTATAAATGGCTGCGCGACTTCCTCGACATTCTCGAACAGGCGCAGAAGCCCGAAGAATTACTCGAGCACACCAAGCTCGAACTGTTCCAGGACCAGGTCTTCTGCTTCACGCCCAAGGGCGACCTGATCGCGCTGCCGCGCGGCTCGACGCCGGTCGATTTCGCCTACGCCGTTCACTCCGAAGTCGGCGACCACACGGTCGGCGCCAAGGTCAACGGCAGGATCGTTCCTTTGTCTTCGACATTGTCGAACGGGGACCAGGTCGAGATCGCGACGTCGAAGTCGCAGACCCCGGCGCCGTCCTGGGAACGTTTCGTCGTCACCGGCAAGGCGCGCGCGCGCATCCGGCGCTACATCCGCACGCAGCAGCACGGCGAGTATGTCTCGCTGGGTCGCGCCATGTTGCAGAAGCTGTTCCGCGCCGAGGGCTACGAGTACACGGAAAAAGCGCTGCTGCAGGTGCTGAAGATCTTCCGCCAGGATTCGGCCGACGACCTGCTGGCCGATGTCGGCGCCGGCATCCACACCGCGCGTGAAGTCTTCAACGCCATCTTCCCCGGTCACAAGACGCAGACGACGCCGGCCGACAAAGCCGAAAAGCTGCTCAGCGACGAGAAGGTGGTTCCGATCGCGCGCGAGCGCGCCAAGAAGAAAGCCAGCAGCAAGGACCGGCCGCTTCCGATCAAAGGCCTGATCGCCGGCGTCGCGGTGCATTTCGC
This sequence comes from Rhodospirillales bacterium, assembly GCA_028291365.1. Taxonomy (GTDB): domain Bacteria; phylum Pseudomonadota; class Alphaproteobacteria; order BOG-932; family Roseiterribacteraceae; genus Roseiterribacter. The sequence continues at coordinate 26,424 of JAQGIE010000067.1, read as the reverse complement.
GGGCTGCTGCCATCCGGTGCCGGGCGACCGCATCGTCGGCATCATCACGACCGGCAAGGGCGTGACGGTACATACGATCGACTGCGAAACGCTGGAAAGCTTCCAGGAGACGCCGGAGCGCTGGCTCGACGTTTCCTGGGACGATGAGCTCGACCTTGGCGACAGCCATGTCGGCCGCCTGCAAGTGGTGATCGCCAACGAGCCCGGCGCGCTCGGCACCCTGTCGACGGTAATCGGCAAGAACCAGGGCAACATCACCAATCTGCGGGTCACCAGCCGCTCGATCGATTTCTGGGAAATGCTGATCGACATCCAGGTGCGCGACGTGAAGCACCTGTCGAACATCATTGCCGCGCTGCGCGCGACGCCCGCGATCAACCAGGTCGACCGGTCGCGCGGCCAGTGAAGCAGCCCCACTCGAATCTTTTGCGTCTCGGCATCAACGTCGATCACGTTGCGACCCTGCGCAATGCGCGCGGCGGCTCGCATCCCGATCCGGTGTCGGCGGCGCACATGGCGCGGCTCGCCGGCGCCGACGGCGTCACCGCCCATCTGCGCGAAGACCGCCGCCACATTCGCGACGACGACATCCGCCGGCTGAAGGACGAGGTCGCGCTGCCTCTCAATTTCGAAATGGCGGCCACCGACGAGATGCGCCGCATCGCGCTGGCGCTGAAGCCTCATGCAGTCTGTCTCGTGCCCGAGCGACGCGAAGAGCGCACCACCGAAGGCGGGCTCGACGTCGCGGGGCAGCTCGCGCAGCTGACGCCGTTGGTGCACGAGCTGGTCGATGCCGGCATTCGCGTGTCGATGTTCGTCGCCGCCGACCCGCGCCAGCTCGAAGCTTCCGTCGCGGCGGGCGCGCCGGTGGTCGAGCTGCATACCGGTTCGTACGCCGAAGCCGACGAGACGCAGGCTGTTGAGCTGGCGCGGCTGATCGAAGGGGCTCGCTTGGCGGCCTCGTTGGGCCTCGAGGTCCATGCCGGCCACGGCCTCAACTACGACAATGTCGGTGCGATCGCCGCCATTCCTCAATTGCGCGAGCTGAATATCGGGCACTTTCTCGTCGGCGCCGCTTTGTTCGAAGGGCTCGACGCCTCCGTGCGTCAGATGAAGGCGCTGATGCGCGCCGCACGCGAACAGGCTGCTGCATGATCATCGGGGTGGGCTCGGATCTCTGCGACATTCGCCGCATCGCGAAAACCATCGAACGGTTCGGCGACCGCTTCCTCGACCGCGTCTTCACGCCGGCCGAGCGTGCCAAGGCCGAACGCCGGGCAGGTGCGCCGGGGGCGCTGGCCGCCACCTATGCGCGGCGCTTCGCCGCCAAGGAAGCTTGCGCCAAGGCGCTCGGCACCGGGCTGCGCCGCGGCGTCTTCTGGCGGGACATGGGCGTGATCAACCTGCCGAGCGGCCAGCCGACCTTGAACCTCACGGGCGGCGCCGCCGCTCGCTTGCAGGCGATCACGCCGGCCGGTATGACCGCCGCAATCCTTTTAACTTTGACGGACGAACCACCGATCGCGGAAGCGATGGTGATCATCGAGGCGCGACCAGCCGTATGAGAGAAGCTGACACCATGACCCGCCGGAAGAGCAGTGGCATCGGCGAGACAGCGCGCACGCTGATCTATGCGCTGCTGATCGCGTTCGGGATCCGCACCTTCGTGGTCGAACCGTTCAACATTCCGTCGGGTTCGCTGATCCCGACCTTGCTGATCGGCGACTATCTGTTCGTCACCAAGTTCAGCTACGGCTATTCGGCCAAGACGGTCGCGTTCGGCCTGCCGCTGTTCAAAGGCCGCATCCTGGCCACGACGCCGAAACGCGGCGAGATCATCGTCTTTCGCAACCAGGTCGACGGCACCGTCTACATCAAGCGCCTGATCGGCTTGCCCGGCGACAAGGTGCAGATGCTGCAGGGCCGTCTCTGGATCAACGGCAAGCAGGTCGAGCGGCGCGAGATCGAGCCCTATGTCACCAAGACGAGCTGGGGCCGTCCGGTCAGCGAACCACAATATGAAGAGACACTGCCGGGCGGCGTCACCCATCACGTCATCGAACGTCGCGGCGATACCGGCGAGTGGGACAATACCGGCGAGTATGTCGTGCCCGCCGCCAGCTACTTCATGATGGGCGACAATCGCGACAACAGCCAGGACAGCCGCACGCCGCAGGTCGGCTTCGTGCCCGAAGAGAATCTGATCGGCCGCGCCGAGATCATCTGGTTCTCGCTCGATGAGGACACCCATTTCTGGGAGATCTGGAAGTGGCCGATGTCGATCCGCTGGTCGCGGCTCCTGATGTTGATTCACTGACATGAGCCGCGATTTCGACGGGCTGGAGCGCCGCCTGATGCACCGCTTCGCGCGGCCGCAGACGCTGGAGCGCGCGCTGACCCATTCGAGCTTCGCGCGGCAGAGCGCGACGCCCGGCTACGACAATGAGCGGCTGGAATTTCTCGGCGACCGCGTGCTCGGCCTGGTCGTCGCCGACATGGTGCTGGACGGATTCCCCGACGCGCCCGAAGGCCAGATTGCCAAGCGTCACGCCGTCCTGGTGCAGAAGAACACGCTCGCCGTGATCGCCGGGCGGCTGGACATCGCCGCCGAGCTCAAACTTTCCGCCGGCGAAGAAGAGCAGGGCGGCCGCGGCAATCCGGGCATCCTCGCCGATGCCATGGAAGCCGTCATCGGCGCGCTCTATCTCGATGGCGGCCTTGCCGTTGCGCGGCGTTTCGTCGAGCAGGCCTGGGGCGATCTCGTCGAGGCGATGTCGGAGGCGCCGCAGGACGCCAAGACGAGCCTGCAGGAATGGGCGCAGGCGCGCGGCAAGAAACTGCCGCTCTACGAAGTCATGCACCAGAAGGGACCCGATCACGATCCGGTCTTCACCGTGCGCGCCTTCGTCGAAGGGCTGGAACCGGTGACGGCGGACGCACCGTCGAAACGCGCCGCGGAAAAGCTCGCGGCCCAGAAGCTGCTGGATCAGATCGGATCATGAACTCGGATGCGCCTGCGGTGGCGCCAACGCATTGCGGCTATGTTGCGCTGATCGGCGCCCCGAACGCGGGCAAGTCGACGCTGCTCAACGCGCTGGTCGGCGCCAAGATCGCGATTGTCAGCCCCAAGGCGCAGACCACGCGCAGCCGCGTGCTCGGGATCGCGATCGAAGGCACATCGCAGATCCTCTATGTCGATACGCCCGGCATCTTCGAGCCGCGTCGCAAGCTCGACACCGCGATGGTGCGCACCGCCTGGACCCAGGCGGGCGATGCCGACGTGGTCGCGGTGCTGATGGATGCCTCGCGTGAACGTGTCGGTCGCGACACCTGGTCGATCCTGGAGCGGCTGACCCAGGCCAAGCGCAGTGCGGTGCTGGTGCTGACGCAGATCGACAAGGTGACGCCGGCCAAGCTGCTGCCGCGCATCGCCGAGCTGAACGAGCGGTTCACGTTCGATGCGACCTTCATGGTGTCGTCGGTCAGCGGGGACGGGCTGGAAGAGCTCAAGCGCGAATTCGCCGCGCGGGTGCCGGCGGGGCCGTGGCTCTATCCCGACGATCAGCTCTCCGATCTGCCCCAGCGTCTGCTCGCGGCCGAAGTCACGCGCGAACAACTCTACCTGCAGCTCGAGCACGAGCTGCCCTATGCCTCGACCGTCGAAACCGAGGTCTGGGAAGAATTCGAAAATGGCAGCGTGAAGATCAGCCAGGCGATCACCGTCGAACGTTCGAGCCAGAAGGCGATCGTGCTCGGCAAAGGTGGTCGCCGGATCAAGGAAATCGGGGCTGCCGCACGCGCCGAACTCACGCGCCTGCTCGGCCGCACCGTCCATCTGGTTCTGTTCGTGAAGGTCCGGGAGAACTGGTCCGACGATCGTGAATATCTGGAGACGTGGGGCCTCAGCGACCGATGAGGTTTCGCCTCTGACCGAATGCGACGACACGACCGCCGCCGAGAGGATTGATGTACGCGCTCTATTTTTCGCCCGCGACGGCCGCGATGGCGCCGCACATGCTGCTGCGCGAACTGGGAGTCGAGTTCGAGCTTCGCCGCGTCGATACCGAAAAAGGAGAGCAGCGCGACCAGGCCTATCTCGTGGTCAATCCCAACGCGCGCGTGCCCGCGCTGGACCATGACGGGCTGGTGCTATGGGAAGCTGCGGCGATCTGCACCTATCTCTGCGACCTGCATCCCGAAGCAGGGTTCGCGCCGCCGGTCGGCACCGCGTTGCGCGGCGAGTTCTACAAATGGATGACCTGGCTGACCAATACCATCCAGCCGGACATGATCTGCTGGTTCTATCCCGAACGCTACGTGCCGGCTGAGGACAGCGAGACGTTCAAGCTCAAGGCGCTCGACCGGATGGTGCCGCGCTTTGCGATGCTCGACCAACGGCTGCGTGATCGCGAGTGGCTGGTCGGCGACCGCATCACCGCGGTCGATCTCTACGCCTTCATGCTGTCGCGCTGGACCCGCAACATGCCGAAGCGCGCGCGCGACCTGCCCAATCTCCGCCGCTTGCTCGATCGCGTCATGGCGCGGCCGGCGACGCAGAAGACCTACGAGGTCGAGGGCATCGTCGAACCGCTCTTCTGATGGAGTGGAGCGACGAAGCCATCGTGCTCGAGGCACGCGCCCACGGCGAAACCAGCGTCGTCGCGCGACTGCTCACGCGCGAGCACGGGTTGCATGCGGGGCTGGTGCAGGGCGGGGCGGGGACGCGCGGACGCGGCGTCCTGCAACCGGGCAATCGCGTCGCCGCGAAATGGCGAGCGCGCCTCAGCGAACATCTCGGCACCTACACGCTCGAACTGGTTGAAAGCCACGCCGCCAGAATTCTCGACGAACCGCTGCGATTGGCGGCGTTGCAGTCGGCCTGTGCCGTCATCTCCGCCGCAATGCCCGAGCGCGAACCACACGAGCCTGCATTCCACGGCTTCTCGGCGTGGCTCGCCGCGCTGCCGGGTGAAGCCTGGGACGCCTCCTATGTCGCGTTCGAGCTGGGCCTGCTGGCGGCGCTGGGATTCGGGCTCGAGCTCGACCGTTGTGCCGCGACCGGCGCGCGCGAGGGCCTCACCCATGTCAGTCCGCGGACGGGCCGGGCGGTTTCGGAAGCGGCCGCGGCGCCGTTTCGCGACCGGCTGCTGCCGTTGCCTGGCTTTCTGATCGGAACCGGGCCGGCCGAGCCGGCCGCGATCGTCGACGGGCTGGCGCTTTCGGGCCATTTCCTCGCCCGGTCGCTGTTCGCGGCCACGCACGCCCCGCTGCCCGCCGCGCGCGAGCGCTTCATCGAGTCCTATCGGCGTTACGCCGCGAATCCGGCTACAGGGTAGCCCCCAAAAACCGGCAGCCAGTTTCCGTGAGCAAAAAAGCCCCGCCACCGCCCATCGTCTCCGAGGTCGTCGAGCAATCGCTCGGCGACATCCTGTCCGAGCGCTATCTGGCCTATGCGCTGTCGACCATCATGGCGCGCTCGCTGCCCGACGTGCGCGACGGGTTGAAGCCCGTGCATCGCCGCATCCTGCATGCGATGCGGCAACTGTCGTTGGGCCCGACCACGCCGCCGAAAAAGTCGGCGCGCGTCGTCGGCGACGTCATCGGTAAGTTCCACCCGCACGGCGACACCGCGGTCTATGACGCGATGGTGCGCCTGGCGCAGGATTTTGCCGCGCGCTACCCGCTCGTCGACGGGCAGGGCAATTTCGGCAATATCGACGGCGATAACGCCGCCGCGATGCGATACACCGAAGCACGCCTGACGGCGGTCGCCGAAGCATTGCTCGATGGGATCGACGAAGACGCGGTCGATTTTCGCAGCACCTATGACGGCGAGGGCGACGAACCCATCGTTCTGCCGTCGAACTTTCCCAACCTGCTCGCCAACGGCTCGCAGGGCATCGCCGTCGGCATGGCGACGTCGATTCCGCCGCACAATGTCGGCGAGCTGTGCGACGCGCTCGAACTGCTGATCGACGAACCGAATTGCGACATCGACGCGATCGTCGCCAAGGTGCCGGGGCCGGACTTCCCGACCGGCGGCATTCTGGTGGAATCGCCGGAGTCGGTGCGCGAAGCCTATCGCACCGGCCGCGGTTCGATGCGGTTGCGCGCGCGCTGGATGGTCGAGAAGCAGCCGCAAGGCGCCTATCTGATCGTCGTGACCGAAATGCCCTACCAGGTGCAGAAGTCGCGCCTGGTCGAGAAAATCGCCGAGCTGCTGTCGGACAAGAAGCTGCCGCTGCTCGAAGACGTGCGCGACGAGTCGGCCGAGGATGTGCGCCTCGTGCTCGAGCCCAAGTCGCGCAACGTCGATGCCGCCATGTTGATGGAGCAGATGTTCCGGCTGTCGGACCTCGAAGTCCGCTTCTCGCTGAACATGAACGTGCTCGATCACGGGCTCGAGCCGCGCGTGATGAACTTGAAGGAAGTGCTGCGCGCCTTCCTCGATCATCGTCACGAAGTGCTGGTGCGGCGGTCGACATATCGTCGCGACCAGATCGACCGCCGGCTGGAGATTCTGGGCGGCTATCTGATCGCCTATCTCAATCTCGACGAGGTGATCCGGATCATCCGCGAAGAGGACGAGGCCAAAGTCGTCCTGATGAAGCGGTTCAAGCTCTCGGACCTGCAGGCCGAAGCGATCCTCAACATGCGGCTGCGCCAGCTGCGCAAGCTGGATGAGATCGAGATCAAGCGCGAGCACGACGATCTGTCGAAGGAACGGATCGAGATCCAGTCGTTGCTCGACAGCGAGAAGAAGCGCTGGAAAGTACTGCGCTGGCAGGTCGGCGAGATCCGCAAGAAATTCGGGAAGGACACCAAGCTCGGCGCGCGTCGCACCCTGATCGAAGCCGCACCTGAAATCGCCGACATCCCGATCGAGAGCTTCATCGAACGCGAGCCGGTGTCGGTGCTGCTGTCGGCCAAGGGCTGGATCCGCGCTGCCAAGGGCCATCTGACCGATTTCGCATCGATCAAATACAAGGACGGCGACCGCGCGCGGTTCGAACAGCATGTGGAAACCACCGACAAGCTGATCCTGTTCGGCACCAACGGCCGGTTCTATTCGCTCGGCGTCGACAAGATGCCGGGCGGGCGCGGCTTCGGCGAACCGGTGCGGCTGATGATCGATCTCGGCAACGACGCCGACATCGTCATGATGAAGAAGTACGAGCCCGGCGCGCGCCTGCTCGTCGCCGGCGACGACGGCCGCGGATTCATCGTCAAGGAAGACGACGTCATCGCGCAGACCCGCGCCGGCAAGCTGGTGCTCGATGTGCCCGCGGGCAACGAGGCGAAGGTCGCGGCGCCGGTGCCGGCGGACGCCACGCACGTCGCCGTGCTGGGCGAAAGCCGCAAGCTGCTGATTTTCAAAATCGACGAAGTCCCCGAACAGCCGCGCGGCCGTGGCGTGATCCTGCACGGCTCCAAGTCGATCGCGGACGCCAAGTGCTTCGCCTACAAGAAGGGCCTGACCTGGAAACGGGGTGAGCAAACCCGGACCGAGACCGACTTGAAGGGCTGGATCGGCGAGCGCGGCCAGGCCGGCAAGCTGCCCCCGACCGGATTCCCCAAGACCAACCGCTTCGGCTGAGGTGTGGACAGGCCGGTGTAGGCACGTCCACTAGGTGGATGGAGCAAAAGTCCGGACTTTATGTTGACGGCCACCTGACGAACCCTGTTTTGTATACAATCCAGGGCATAGGGGCGGAGACATGGCGCATCTGTCGGCGACGGAAGGTCGGCGAAGCAAACGCTCCCGCACCAGCGACGACGATCACGGCGCTGACGAGAAAGTCGGCTTCCGTCCGATCCGCGCCACGTTACGCAGCCTCGACGCGCTGCGCGTGCTGAACATGCAGAACGGCGCCACGGTCACCGAAGTGTCGCGCGCCACCGGGCTCGCGCGCACGACTGCGTTCCGCGTTCTCGAGACTCTCGTCGCGGGCGGCTATGCGGTGCGCGACAGCGCCGACGACCGCTACCGCCCGACCATGCTGGTGCGTGCATTGGCCGACGGCTACGCCGATGAAAGCTGGGTGCGCGACATCGCCAAGCCCAAGCTGGAAGCGCTGACGGCCAAGATCAAATGGCCGCTGTCGCTGGCGACGCCGTCCGGTACCGGCATGCTGATCCGCTGCAACACCGACCGCGACAGCCCGCTGACGCTGTACAAATACACGCCGGGCATCACCGTGCCGCTGGCGACGAGCGCGGCCGGTCTTGCCTATCTGGCCTATTGCGAAGCGACGCATCGCGACGCGCTGATCGACATCCTGGCGCGCGCGCCGAAGGGCGCCGACACCGGCGTTCGTTCGCGCGAGCAGCTCGGCCGGCAGCTCGAAGAGATCCGCCGCAAGGGCTACGCCGTGCACGAGCTGGGCGCGACCAATCAATCCACCATCGCGGTGCCGGTCGGCGCTGCCGAAGGACGCCTGCTCGGCGCCATCAGCCTGCGTTGGATCGCCAGCGCGCTCACCGAAGGCCAGATCGTCGAATCCTATCTCGGCCAGCTGCGTGCGATGGCGACGTCGATCGCGCAGGAAGCGATTGCGAAAGACGCGGCGCGTGAGCCTGCGGTGGCGCCCTCGACCGGGCGTTGGATGTCGGCGGGGCGGCTGACCTGACCGGGACGGACGTAGCTCAGGGCGTGAAAGCTGACCACCCGTTCGGGCCCAGCGCTTCGAGCGGCCGGAAGGCGATTTTGTAGGTCATTTTCGCCGCGCCATCGATCCAATAGCCGAGATAGAGGTGGTCCAGTCCTTCCGCCGCAATCCGGCGGGCGAGGGCGAGGATCAGATAGGTCCCAAGGCTGCGTTCGGCCTCGCCCGGGGCGTAGAAACTGTAGACCGCTGAGGCGCCGTCATCGACGCGATCGAACAGCATGACTGCGACCACGCGGCCGCTCGCGTCGCGCAGCGTCAGCAGACGCGCCGTTTCGGCCCCTTCTTCCAGCATGGCGCGGAACTCGGCCCAGCGCATGCGGCCCATGTCGCCGCCGGGATGGCGCTCGGCCTGATAAGCGAGGAACAGGCGGTACAGTTCGGGGTCGGCGCGCGACGGTGTTTCGGCCGCGACCAGATCCTTGTTGCGCGCCTCCGTGCGGCGGTGCGTGCGGCCCGGCGCGAGACGGCTGGCCACCAGCCGCACCGGCACGCAACCCGAGCAGGCGGTGCAAATCGGACGGTAGAGAACGTCGTGGCTGCGGCGGAACCCGGCGCGCGTCAGCGCTGAATTGAGCGCTGCGGCATCGTCACCGACCAGGCGCGTGAACAGCTTCCGCTCGATCTGGCCGTCGAGATACGGGCAAGGCAGCGGCATTGACCGGTGAAACCGGTGCAGGCCAGCAAGCGAGGGTAGCAGGATCGACATGAGCGCTCCGCTCCAAGCATCGGAGAGGATCGCGTTTGGAGCAACCGCAGAAAGCGCCCGATGCGTCAGTTATCGGGTTGCGGCCGGAATCAGGATCGGCCGCTTGCCCGCGGGCACCGGCGCCGCAGGCGCAACGGCAGGTGCAGCGGCACGCGTCGCCGCCGGTGCCGCCGGCGCCTGACCGACGAGCGGCGCATCGCGCAGCATGATGATCGAGATGCGGCGGTTTTCCGGCGCGCGCGGACGATCCGGAACCAGCGGGTCCTTGTCGGCGCGGCCCGACACGTCGATCACGCGGTCGGGGTCGAGACCGGCATATTCGAGCGCGCGGCGGCTGGCATTGGCGCGATCGGTCGACAGGTCCCAGTTATTGTACCCGCCGGCCGAGCGGAATGGCGCGCTGTCGGTATGGCCGCGGATCGAAATCTTGTTGGGCAGCGACGCGATCACGCCCTGCACCTGCGTCAGGATCTTGCGCGTGTAGTCATAGGGCTCGCTCGAGCCGAGCGGGAACATCGACTTGCCGGCGGCATCGACAATCTGGATGCGCAGCCCTTCCGGCGTCTGATCGACGACCAGGTTCTGCTGCATCTCGTTCAGCTCAGGCACCGACTGGATCGCCTGCCGGATGGCCGCTTCGGCTTCCTTGAACTTGCGGTCTTCCTTGTCGGCTTCTTTCTTGGCGGCCTCGAACTTCTCGAACTTCGCCTTGTCGACATTCGCCTCGTCGGTCGGGATGTCGGCTTCTTCCTTCACCGTCAGCGGATGACCCGGCAGCGGCATCTCCGTGCCCATCGGGCGCGTGTTGGAAATCTGCGAGCCCGGTTCGAGAATCGATTGGCCGCCGAGCACGCCGCCCGAGCCCGACGTCCCCATCGAGACCGAGGTCGGGTCGAAATAGTTGGCGATGACCTGCTTCTGCGACGAGGTCGTGACGTTGAGCAGCCACAACAGCAGAAAGAACGCCATCATCGCGGTCACGAAGTCGGCATATGCGACTTTCCAGGCGCCGCCGTGATGCGTCTCCTGATGCTTCCGCCGTCGCTTGACGATGATGATCGGCTGGTTGGTGCGATCCAGACGCGGCGCCATGCGAAACGACCTCTAGCCGATCAGATCGTCGGCACGGCCGACGTGGCGTCTTCAACCTCGTTGAAGGTCGGACGCACTTCGTTGAGCAGGATCTTGCGCGCGAATTCGATCGCGATCTGCGGCGCCGAACCCTGCAGGTAGGCGAGCAGGCCGGTCTTCATGCAGAGATAGTATTTGATCTCGTCGTCGATGCGCGTCTTCAACGCCGCCGCCATCGGGCCGACGAAGCCGTAGCTCAGCCACACGCCCATGAAGGTGCCGACCAGCGCGCCGCCGATCGAATGACCCAGCACTTCGGGCGGCTCGGTAATCGCGCCCATCGTCTTGATGACGCCCAACACCGCCGCGACGATGCCCAGCGCCGGCATGCCGTCCGCGGCCGTCTGCATCGCCGTGGCGACATGCAGGCGCTCGGCGTGGATGGTTTCGATTTCCTCGTCCATCAGCGCGTCGAGCTCGTGCGGGTTGGACGAGCCGAGCGAGATGATGCGGAGATAGTCGCAGAGGAACTGCATCGCGTGCGGGTTCGAGATGAAGGTCGGGAACTGGCGGAACAGTTCGGAGTCTTCCGGATGCTCGATATGCTGTTCGAGCGCGAGCCAGCCTTTGGTGCGCACCGCCTTGAACACGGCGAACAGCAGCGACAGAAGCTCGAGATAGGCGTCGCGATCGTATTTCGAACGGCCGAGCAGCGATTTCACGCCCCCGATCGTGTCTTTCAACACGTGCTTCGGATTGGCGATCATGTAGGCGCCGACCGCCGCGCCGACGATGATGACGACTTCGAACGGCTGCCACAGGACGAAGATGTTGCCGCCGAGCGCGGCATAGCCGCCCAGCACGCATACGATCACGATTAGAGAACCGACGATGGTCAGCATGCGGAAACTCGACCTGGAAGGCGGCGTTGGCGGGTCGTGCCACCATCGAGAAGTTGGCTTAACAAAGTCTTAGACCCCGTTTCGCAGATGCGAAGCGGAGCTCGGACCGATCCATCGGGAGCGTTACGGAACCAGCCGTAGCTGCTTCTTTCCGGCCGCAGCCTGTTCCGGACCGCCCGCCAGCGTGACGCTCGCGCCGTCGCGCCAGCGACGGACGAAATCGCCCCAGTGGCGTGACAGCGGATTGCCCGACTGGCCGGTGGCCAGCACGAAACGGCTGCGGTCGAGATCGGCCAGGTCGTAGACGGCGCGATAGCCCGCCCCATGGACCGAATCGAACCGCACCAGGTCGCGGCTGCCGCCGCTGGCCTGGCGATGGACGGTGAAATCGCCGCCATCCTGCTCGATCGAGATGTCGATGAGCTGTTTCAGGCCCGGGACCATCGACAGAAGCGGATGGGCGAGGGTGGCCCGGTGGGCGGCGCCCCAGCGCCATTTCGCGGGATCGGAACCGTAGGCGCCGGCCAGTGTCGCGGCCGACTCATCGATCGCGCGGGTCAGACGCTCGTCGCAGCTCTCGATCGCCGGGGTCCGTACGTCGTCGCACCAGGCGCGCGAACTGGTCAGGATCCGCTGCACCGCCTCGGGTCGGAATCCGTGCATCGTCGGCGCCAGATCACCCAGCTCGTCGTCCCACAGCAGCGACTGCAGCTTGAGCAGGCTTGCGGCGTAGATCAGCGGCTGCGGCGCGTCGCGGTTCATCGTGCCGTCCCAGCCGTCGAGCAAGGCCAGCGCGCGCTTGCCGAGATCGGTCACCGGCTTGGCGCCACGCAACAACGGCAACAGCGCGCGCGTCTCGACCGAAACATTGTCGTGCTGGAGCGCCGCGCTCGCCTTGACGCTCTGGACCGGCGTCGTTGCCAGGACTTCTTCGATCCGCTCGGCGCGATAGGGCGGTTCCCAGTGATCGACCAGGCGATGCGGATATGACGGTCCGACCGCGCGATTGTTGGCGTTGACGATCTTGTGCGAGGCCGGATCGACCGTCTGCGGCAGCTCCTCGAACGGAATCAGCCCGACCCAGTCATGCGCGCCGTCGGCGCCGTCGACCGGCACGCCCGGCGGCGGTGCTTTGCGCACCGGCACCGCGCCCGGCAGCACCAGCGCGATATGTCCGTCGCTGTCGGCGCAGGTGAAGTTCTGCTGCGGTGAAACCCATTTGCGCATCGCTTCGCGGAAGCCGGCGCAATCACGCGCGCGGGCGATGCCGAGCAACGCGTCGGGCGTGGTGTCTTCGGCGACGAGCGCAGTGAAGGCGAGCGCGACGGCTTTGGTCGTGTCGCTCGCGAGGCGCGGCTCGATGTCGGAGAGAACCGGGCCGTGCCGCGTCTTGCGGACATGCAGCACGACGTCGTCGCCGAACCGCACCTTGATCCGCTCTTCGCGTGTCTCGAACGGCGCGCTGCCCTCGGGCGTGCGATAGCGCGTCGGATCGGCGGGATCGATCGTTTCGACGAACAGGTCCTGCGTGTCGGTGCCGGTGGTCGTCGCGCCCCAGGCGATACGGTCGTTGCGGCCGAGAATGAGCAGCGGATTGCCGGGCACGAACGCGCCGGCGCGCACCGCTCCATCGGGCAATTCGATGCGCGCCAGCCACCACAGCGCCGGCGCCTGCAAACCCAGATGCGGATCGTTGGCGAGCAGCGGCTTGCCCGTGTCGGTGCGCGTTCCGTCGAGCACCCATTCGTTCGACGCCGTCTTCGGTCCCAGCGGCGGCGGCAGCGCATCGGCGAACCGCGTCCAGTCGAGTCCCGCCAGCGTCGTCGGCGCATCCGGAAAGTCCGGCATCAGATCGTCGATCTGTTTGGGCGTCAGTCGCGTCAGCAGGCGAGCGCGCGTGATCTCGTCACGATAGTCGCCGGTCAGTTGCAGCGACATCAGCTTGCCCCAGACCAGCGTATCGGCGGGACGCCATTTCTCGGGCTTGTGAAAGGTTAGCTGGAACTCGATCGGCAAGGCGCCCGACGGCTTGTCGAGAAATGCGTTGACGCCGTCGGCATAGGCGTCGAGCAGCGCGCGCGTGTCGGGCGACAGATGCTCATAGCTCGCCTCGGCGAGATGATAGAGATCGAGCGTGCGCATCAGCTTGTCGAAACCGACGCCGCTGCTGCCGACGATCTCGGCGAGGCGACCCTGGCCGACGCGGCGCTGCTGTTCCATCTGCCACAGCCGGTCGCGCGCATGGAGCCAGCCCAATGCACGCGCCGCATCGGTTTCGTTCTGCGCCCGGATGCGCGGAATGCCGTCGCTGTCGAACCCGACATTGACTTGGGCAGTGAGGCCGGGGATGCGGGCTTTGCCGCTCGACTTGGGCTGATCGATCGACAGCCAGCCCAGCAGCAGCACCGGCAGTGCCAGAAGCAGAACGACGATCACCAGCAGCACGCGCACGGCGCGACGCATCAGACTACCTCGTACAGCGGAACCTTCGTCTGGCCGGTGTAGCACGGGTGGGCCCGCACGTGATCCATCGGATCACGTGCTCGATGTTTTTGTTTTGTTGCATTTTCGCTGAAGCGAACCGGTTCCCACTGCGCGGGAAAACGCGCTAGGAAGAGTCGTGCCCGAGCTTCAGCCCGAACTCCGTTTTTTCCGTTCGCTCACCCCGAACGGCTTTCACCGTGTCGCTTACTGGGAATGGGGCGCCCGCGATGCGCCCCGAACCGTCGTCTGCGTGCATGGGCTGGCGCGCAACGGGCGCGATTTTGACGCGGTCGCCCGCGCATTGGTGGCCGACGGTGCCCGGGTCGTCTGTCCCGACGTGGCCGGACGCGGCAAGAGCGAGTGGCTCGACGACGCTGCGCTCTACGCCATCCCGACCTATTGCGCCGACCTGTCGGCGCTGATCGCGCGGCTCGACGTCGATTCGGTCGATTGGGTCGGCACCTCGATGGGCGGGCTGATCGGCATGGCGCTGGCCGCGCAGCCCGGCACGCCGATCCGGCGCCTCGTGCTCAACGATATCGGACCGTTCGTGCCCAAGGAGGCGCTGGCAAGGCTGGCGAGCTATGTCGGCGCCGGTCCGCGCGATTTCGCGACGCTCGAGGAGCTGGAAGCGCTGATCCGGCGCATATCGGCGCCGTTCGGTCCGCTGACCGACGCGCAGTGGCGCTATCTGACCGAGACGACCGCGCGCAAGCGCGACGACGGACGCTGGGAAATCACGTACGACGCCAAGATCGGCGAGGCGTTTCGCTCGACCGGCGACGTCGACATCGCGCTATGGTTCTTCTGGGACGCGATCCACGCGCCGGTCCTGTCGCTACGGGGGGCTACGTCCGACGTGTTTCCGCGTGCCGTGCAGGACGAAATGCAGCGGCGCACGCCGACGATGCAGCGCGTCGAATTTCCCGAATGCGGCCACGCGCCGGCGCTGCTCGTGCCGCATCAGATCGAGCCGATCCGGCAGTTCCTCAACACACCGCTCTGAAGCGTTAGCGGTTCAGAAGACGCGCCGCGTCGAGCGCGGCATAGGTCAGGATCCCGTCAGCGCCGGCGCGTTTGAAACCCATCAGCGTCTCGAGCAGCGCCGCTTCCCAATCGAGCCAGCCGCGCTCGGCAGCTGCTTTCAGCGCCGCGTACTCGCCGCTCACCTGATACACGAAGGTGGGTGCGCCGAACGTCTGTTTCACGCGCGACAGCACGTCGAGATAGGGCGTGCCCGGCTTGACCATCAGCATGTCGGCGCCTTCGGCAAGATCGAGCGCGACTTCGCGAAGGGCTTCGTCGGTGTTCGCCGGATTCATCTGGTAGGTGCGCTTGTCGCCTTTGAGCGCGCCTTTCGATTTCACCGCATCGCGAAACGGTCCGTAGAAAGCCGAGGCGTATTTCGCGGCGTAGGCGAGGATCGCGGTGCGCTGCAGCCCGTCGCGATCGAGCGCGTCGCGAATGGCGCCGATCCGGCCGTCCATCATGTCCGACGGTGCCACCACGTCGACGCCTGCGCGGGCCAGCACCAGCGCCTGTTTGATCAGCACCTCGATGGTGGAATCGTTGTCGACGTCACCGTCGACCAGCAGCCCGTCATGGCCGTGGCTGGTATAGGGGTCGAGCGCCACGTCGGCGATGATCCCGAGTTCGGGCGTCGCATCCTTGAGCGCGCGGGCGGCGCGGCAGGCAAGCCCGTCCGGATCGGTCGCCATGGCACCGTCCGGCGTCTTCCGGTCGGCGTCGATGGCGGGGAACAGCGCCAGCGCCGGAATGCCGAGATCGCGCGCTTCGCGGGCCAGTTCGGGCAGGAGGTCGACTGAGCGGCGTTCGACGCCGGGCAGGGAGTCGATCGGCTCGCGCCGTCCGACGCCTTCGACCACGAACAAGGGCAGGATCAGATCGTCGGGGCTCAGCCGGTTTTCCGCAACCAGCCGCCGCAACCAGGGCGTGCGCCGAAGGCGGCGGGGACGCGTCCGAGGAAAGGCACCAATTGCCGAGACCGACCCGAACGAGGCATGGTTCATCAAAGGAATCCGGAATCGCGCCTGAAGGGCGCGGAGAGGGGATGGGGATGACTGCGGCGCGAACCTATTACGAGATGATCCATCAGATCGAGCGCCTGCACCGCCGATCGCTCGACCTGCTCAAGCTCGAACTGGACCGGCTCAAGATCGACGACATCAACAACGTCCAGAGCCTGATCCTCTACGTCGTCGGCACCGACCAGGTGACGGTCGGCGAACTGACCGTGCGCGGCTACTATCTGGGCTCAAACGTCTCCTACAACGTCAAGCGCATGGTGGCCAACGGCTACCTGACGCAGGAGCGCGTGCTGCATGATCGCCGCTCGGTGCGCGTGAAAGTGTCCGAAAAGGGCCTTCAGCTGCGCGAGACGATCGACGCGATCTTCAAGCGCCACGCCGATGCGCTCGACAAGTCGGGCTTCGATCCCGCCGCGCAGGGCACGATCGACGGGCTGCTGCAGCGCCTCGAGCAGTTCTGGACCGCGGAAAGCGAAGCGATCCAGCCGGCGGCGGAGCGTGCCGCCGCGGCGGAGGCCGCTTAGATCAGCGCACGATCTGCGGCGCCAGGCGGCCGAGGCGGCCTGGTCAGCCGCGGCGGCGGCTCTTGCGCGGGCCGGCGCTCTTGCCGAGCCCGATTTTCTTGGCGAATTCCGAGCGCTGGCGCGCGTAGTTCGGCGCCACCATCGGATAGTCGGGCGGCAAGCCCCATTTCGACCGGTACTGTTCCGGCGTCATCCCGTAGGTCGTGCGCAGATAGCGTTTGAGCATGCGCAGCTTCTTCCCGTCTTCGAGACAGACGAGATAGTCGGGCTGCACCGACTTCTTGACTGCGACCGCCGGCCGGGGCGGTTCGCTTTCGACCGACGGGGCGCGGCCCTGCAGCCCCGCCAAGGTGCGATGGACGGTCTGGATCACGTCGGGCAGCAGATGCTGCGGGGTCGGCGTGCGGCCGAGGAACGCCGCCACCACGTCGGCGGTCATGGTCAGAAGATCGGAGGACCGGGGCGCATCTTTGGGGCTGCTCACGCGATTCTCCCGATCGGGTAGGAATTCCACTTTCGCATAGCGCGATCCCGCAAGTGCGACCAGTCCGGCCATAGCCTCGGCCAGCCTAGTTTTGGTACGGTCCCCCCGTGCAGACCACGACATCTCGACGAGTAGCGCTCGCTAGCGATCACGCCGGCGTTGCGCTCAAAGACGCGCTCAAGCAGGCGGTGGAGGCGCTCGGCCACACCGCGCTCGATCTCGGCACCCATACCGACGCCTCCGTCGATTATCCCGACTTTGGCGACAAGCTCGCCCGAACCATCCTCGCCGGCGACGCGGAGGTCGGCGTGGCCATCTGCGGCACCGGCATCGGCATCTCGATCGCCGCCAACCGGCACAAGGGCGTGCGCGCCGCGCTGTGCCACGACGCGACGTCGGCGCGGCTGTCGCGCCAGCACAATGACGCCAACGTGCTCGCGCTGGGCGCGCGCGTGATCGGCGCCGAAGTGGCGAAGGACTGTCTCGCCACGTTTCTTGCAACGGAATTCGAAGGCGGCGGCCGTCATAGCGGCCGCGTCCACAAGCTCGGCTGACCGGAGAACACCATGACTGCGACCGCCCATCGTCTCGACGATCGTTTCTTCGGTGCCGGCCTTGCCGAAGCCGATCCCGCAATCGCCAAGGCGATTCAACAGGAGCTGAAGCGCCAGCAGGACGGGATCGAGCTGATCGCCAGCGAAAACATCGTCTCGCGCGCGGTGCTCGAAGCGCAGGGATCGGTGCTGACGAACAAGTACGCCGAAGGCTATCCGGGCAAGCGCTATTACGGCGGCTGCGAGTTCGTCGACATCGCCGAACAGCTGGCGATCGACCGCGCCAAGCAGTTGTTCGGCTGCAGCTTCGCCAACGTGCAGCCCAATTCGGGCAGCCAGGCCAACCAGGCGGTGATGCTGGCGCTGCTGACGCCCGGCGACACCGTGCTCGGCATGTCGCTCGATGCCGGCGGGCATCTCACGCATGGCGCCGCGCCCAACCTCTCGGGCAAATGGTTCAAGGCGGTGCAGTACGGCGTCCGCCGCCAGGACGGCATCATCGATTTCGACGACGTCGCCGAACTCGCCCGCGCCAACAAGCCCAAGATGATCATCGCCGGCGGCTCGGCCTATGCGCGCACCATCGATTTCGCCAAGTTCCGCGCCATCGCGGACGAGGTCGGCGCGCTGCTGATGGTCGACATGGCGCACTATGCCGGCCTGGTCGCGGCAGGCGTCTATCCGTCGCCGTTCCCGCACGCCCATGTCGTCACCACCACGACGCACAAGACGCTGCGCGGCCCGCGCGGCGGCATGGTGCTGTCGAACGACGACGCGATCGGCAAGAAGATCAATTCGGCCATCTTCCCGGGCCTGCAGGGCGGCCCGCTGATGCATGTCATCGCCGGCAAGGCGGTGGCGTTCGGCGAAGCGCTGAAACCCGAGTTCAAGGCCTATGCGCAGTCGGTCGTCGACAATGCGCGCATGCTGGCCCAGACGCTGGAAGCGGGCGGTCTCGACATCGTCAGCCGCGGCACCGACAGCCACATGGTGCTGGTCGATCTGCGCCCGATGAAAGTCACCGGCAAAGCGACCGAAGCCTCGCTCGAACGCGCCGGCATGACCTGCAACAAGAACGCGGTGCCGTTCGACCCCGAAAAGCCGACCATCACCTCGGGCGTGCGACTGGGCTCACCGGCCGCCACCACGCGTGGTTTCGGTCAGGCTGAATTCCGGCAGGTCGCCGAGATGATCCTGGAAGTCGTCAAAGGCCTTGCCGCCAACGGCGCCGAAGCGAACGGCGAAGTGGAGCAGCGCGTGCGCGAGCGCGTCGACCAGCTCTGCCGCCGTTTCCCGATCTACCCGTAAGCGAACAGGGACGGACAGAATGCGCTGCCCCTTCTGCGGTAACGACGACACGCAAGTCAAAGACTCGCGTCCGACCGAAGACAATTCCGCCATCCGCCGCCGCCGCATCTGCAGCCAGTGCGGAGCCCGCTTCACGACATTTGAACGGGTTCAGCTGCGTGAACTCACGGTGGTGAAGTCGAACGGCGACCGCGAGCCGTTCGACCGCGAGAAACTGCTGCGATCGATGCGGATCGCGCTGCGCAAACGTCCGGTCGAAACCGAACGGATCGAACGGGTCGTCAATTCGATCGTGCGTCAGCTCGAAAGTTCCGGCGACACCGACGTGCCGTCGAAGCAGGTCGGCGAGATGGCGATGCAGGCGCTGGCGACGCTCGATCAGGTCGGCTACGTGCGCTACGCCTCGGTCTATCGCGACTTCCGCGAAGCCAAGGATTTCGACGAGTTCCTCGACCGGCTGCGCACCATCGAGGCCGATTGACAGTGATTCCGGACGACCGGCGCTGGATGCGCGTCGCGCTGAATCTGGCGCGGCGCGGCCTGGGCGAGACCTGGCCCAATCCTGCGGTCGGGTGCGTGCTGGTGAAGGACGGTGTCGTGGTCGGTCGCGGCTGGACTCAGTCCGGCGGCCGCCCGCACGCCGAAACCGAAGCGCTGCGACGTGCCGGCGATCGCGCGCGGGGCGCCGTCGCCTATGTCACGCTCGAACCTTGCAGCCATACCGGACAGACGCCGCCCTGCGCCGACGCGCTCGTCGCGGCCGGCGTCGCACGCGTGGTCGTGGCGCTGCGCGATCCCGATCCGCGCGTCGACGGGCGCGGCCTGGCGCGGTTGCACGAAGCGGGAATCGAAATCGTCGAGCATGTCGAAAGCGACGCTGCGCGCGCGGTGGCGGCGGGGTTTCTGCTGCGTGTCGAGCAGGGACGTCCGCTCGTCACGCTCAAGCTTGCAACCAGCCTCGACGGCCGCATCGCCACGCATGGCGGCGACAGCAAATGGATCACCGGCGACGACGCGCGTGCCGCGGCGCATGCGCTGCGCGCCGAGCATGACGCGATCGCGGTCGGCGCCTCGACCGCGATTGCCGACGATCCGGCGCTGACGGTGCGGCTGCCCGGTTGGCACGGCCGCGCCAAGCCGCGGATCGTGTTCGATCGCCATCTGCGTCTGTCGCTGACCTCCTCGTTGGTCAAAACCGCGCATGTTCACCCGACCTGGGTGCTGACTCTGCCCGACCCCGACAAGGCCCGGCGCGAAGCGCTCGAAGATCTCGGCGTCGAGATTCTGCCGGTCGCACCGGTCGAGCCCGGCCGCATGTCGATGCAGGCCGCGCTGCTGGTGCTGGGCGACCGTGGCGTGACGCGCCTGCTGGTCGAAGGCGGCGGCCGGATCGCGGCGTCGCTGCTGGCCGAAAGACTGATCGACCGGCTGATCCTGTTCCGCGCCGGATGCGTGCTGGGCGGCGACGGCGTGCCGGCAATTGCCGGGCTGGGCATCGGCACGGTGGCCGAGGCGCCCGTCTTTCGCCGGTCCGATCTGCGTCCGGTGGGCCCGGACGCGGTGGAGTTCTGGGAGCGGAGCCTGTAGGGCTTCGCCCCATGTTCACCGGCATCGTCACCGACGTCGGCCGGGTCGCGTCCGTCGCGACCGGCGGCACGGTTCGCTTCGAAATCGAGACCGTCTGGGATGTCGACGCGATCGATATCGGCGCCTCGATCGCCTGCGCCGGCCCCTGCCTGACCGTGGTCGCGCGTGGCGATGGCCGGTTCGCGGTCGAGGCGTCGAACGAGACGCTGGCGCGTACGACACTCGGCGGCTGGAAAACCGGCAGCCGTGTCAATCTGGAGCGCGCCCTGCGTTTTGGCGACGAGCTGGGCGGCCATCTGGTCAGCGGCCATGTCGACGGTGTCGGCAAGCTGGTCGAACGGCATCCCGACGGCGACAGCGAGCGGATGAGCTTCGAGATGCCCGCCGAGCTGGCGCGTTTCATCGCGCCCAAAGGCTCGATCACGATCGACGGCGTGTCGCTGACCGTGAACGAGGTTGCAGACCGCCGTTTCGGCGTCAATCTGATCCCGCTGACCTTGCGTGCGACGACCTTGGGCGATCTTGCCCCCGGCGACGCGGTGAACCTGGAAGTCGACCTCCTGGCGCGCTACGTCGAACGGCTGCTGCCGAAATAGACCCATGGCCCTGACCCGCTACGACCCCAAACATCTCGCCGACCGCGAAGATCTCGCCGCGATTTCCTCGACCGAGGAGATCATCGACGAAGCGCGCAACGGGCGCATGTTCATCCTGATCGACGACGAAGATCGCGAGAACGAAGGCGACCTCGTCATTCCGGCGCAGATGGTGACGCCTGCGGCGGTGAATTTCATGGCCAAGCACGGGCGCGGCCTGATCTGCCTTGCGCTCGATCGCAGCCGGGTCGACGCGCTCGGCCTGCCGCTGGTGGCGCGCCGCCATTCGTCGCGGCTCGAAACGGCATTCACCGTCTCGATCGAGGCGCGCGACGGAGTCACGACGGGCATCTCGGCCGCCGATCGCGCGCACACTATTCAGGTCGCGATCGATCCGCATTCAGGTCCGGCTGAAATCGTCACGCCCGGCCACGTCTTTCCGCTCGCCGCGCGCGAAGGCGGAACGCTGGTGCGCGCCGGGCATACCGAAGCCGCCGTGGATATCGCGCGGCTGGCCGGTCTGAATCCGTCGGGCGTGATCTGCGAGATCATGAACGACGACGGATCGATGGCGCGCTTCGCCGATCTCGTCCGCTTCTCGCAGCTTCACGGTCTGAAGATCGGCACCATTGCCGATCTGATCGCGCATCGCCGCCGGACCGAACAGCTCGTGCAGCGCGTGGTCGAGACCAATTTCACCAGCGAATATGGCGGTGACTGGAAGCTGATCGTCTATTCCAACAAAGTCAGCTATGCCGAGCATGTCGCGCTGGTGAAAGGCGATATCCAGGGCGACGAGCCGATCCTGGTGCGCATGCACGCGGTCAATCTGCTCGACGATTTTCTCGGCGCCGGCACCAAGGGACATACGCTGCACGCGGCGATGCGCCAGATCGCGGCGGCGGGGCGTGGCGTTGTGGTGGCGCTGCGCGAATCCTCGCCGACCGGCCTCAGCGAGCGGCTCAAGGCGCGCGCCGAGGGCAAGCGCGACACCGAGCTGCGCGAAGTCGGCGTCGGCGCCCAGATCCTGATCGATGTCGGGGTGCGCGAAATGGTCCTGCTGTCGAACACGCCCAAGACCATCGTCGGACTCGACGGCTATGGCCTGACCGTGGTCGAACAGCGCCCCATCGTCGACGAGCAAGCATTATGAGTCTGGACAAGCCGCACATCCTGATCGTCGAGGCGCGGTACTACGAAGCCATTGCCGACGCGCTGCTCAACGGCGCGACGCACGCGCTCGACGCGGCCGGCGTCGAATGGACCAAAGTGACCGTGCCCGGCGCGTTCGAGATTCCCACGGCGATCGAATACGCCATTCGTGGCGGCCGCAAATTCGACGGCTATCTCGCACTCGGCTGCGTCATTCGCGGCGAGACGACGCATTACGACTATGTCTGCGGCGAGAGCGCGCGTGGCCTGATGGACATGTCGCTGCGCTACGGGCTGGCCGTCGGCTTCGGCATCCTGACGGTTGAGAACGAAGCGCAGGCCTGGGCCCGCGCCGATACGGCCAAGAAGGACAAAGGCGGGGAGGCGGCACGCGCCTGTCTCGCCATGTTGTCGATCAAGCGCCAGTTCGGACTCAAACAGTGACGCCGCGAAAGAAGACGGGCGCGGCGCCGCCGGCGCCGCCGCCCAAACGTCCGCCCGTACGCGGCTCGGCCAAGGCGCGCCGTACCGCGGCGCGTCTCGCCGCGGTACAGGCGCTGTACCAGCAGGCGCAGACCGGCCAGCTCGCGCTGTCGATCGTCGAAGAATTCATGGATTGGCGCGTCGGCCACACGGTCGACGGAGTGCGCTATGTCAGTGCCGATCCGACGCTGTTCACGTCGATCGTGCGCGGCACCGAAACCAAGCGCGAAGAACTCGACCGGCTCGCCGGCCGCGCGATGGATTCGGTCGAACGGTTCGAGCGGCTCGAGCTGCTGCTGCAGGCGATCCTGCGCGCCGGCCTGTACGAGCTGGTCAACCACACCGATCTCGATGCGCCCTTGATCATCAAGGAATATGTCGACGTCGCTGCGGGTTTTTATGGCGGCGCCGAACCCGGCCTCATCAACGGCGTACTCGATCGCGCCGCGCGCGTCGTGCGCGAGAGCCGTGCCGAAGCTGGGTGAAAATCTGGGCGAGTTCGGGCGCATCGCGCGCTTCCTGGCGCCGCTCGCCACATCGCCCGGCGCGTACGGGCTGACCGACGACGCCGCGACGCTGCAGATCCCCGCCGGCGACGAGCTGGTCGTCACCACCGACGCGCTGGTCGAGCGCGTTCATTTCCTCGGCGACGACCCGCCCGAGGACCTCGCCGCCAAATTGCTGGCGGTGAATCTCTCCGATCTCGCCGCCAAGGGCGCCGACCCGCTCTGCTACTCGCTGGTCCTGTCGCTGCCGTGCGAGGTCGACGACAGCTGGGTCGAACGGTTCGCACGCGGACTCGAGGACGCGCAGCGTCGCTGGGGCATCGCGCTGCTCGGCGGCGACTCGGTTTCGACCGATGGGCCGATCACGCTGGCCGCTACCGTGATGGGCACGGTGCCGGCCGGGCGGATGGTGCGGCGGGCAGGGGCTCGGGCCGGGGACGACCTCTACGTCACCGGCACGATCGGCGACGCCGCCCTGGCCTTGGTGCAGATCGAGCGCCGCGAACCGGTCGACCCGTTCCTGCGCAGCCGCTATCGGCGGCCCACCCCGCGTCTCGATCTTTCGCGCTGGGTTCGCGACCACGCCCATGCCGCGATCGACGTTTCGGACGGTCTTGCGGCCGATTGCAATCACTTGGCCGCGATCTCGAATGTCAAATGCGAGATCGACTGGGCGTCCGTGCCGCTCTCTGTGCCGGCGGCTTTGCTGCTCGCGACCGACGCTTCGCTGCGCGAACGCGTGCTGGCGGGCGGGGATGACTACGAGTTGCTGATTGCGGCGACCCGGGCGCCGCCCGGCGGGACCCGGATCGGCCGGGTGGTGGCGGGCAAGGGCGCAGAAATCCTCGATTCCTCGGGCGCTCCGATCCTTCTGGCGAGAACCGGCTGGACGCACGGCTGATGGCAATGTTGCGATGCATCCGGTAATAAGGGCTTACATTCACCAGCCTTTAAGTGCCCTTCCCGCATCCATCGCGTCCCATCGTTGAAGCGCCCAGGGATTTCCTCCGGACCTCATGAAGCGGCTCCTCTACATCATCGTTCTGCTGATCGGCGCCGGCGCCGGCGCTGGCGGGATGTGGTTTTTCGGCCTCCGCTCCGAGAGCGCCTCGGCCGCACCGGCGCCGATGAAGCTCGCACCGGTCGAACAGCCGATCTTCGTCGACCTGCCGCCGATGGCGCTTCCGATCCTCGAAGGCGACCGCGTGCAGCAGATGATCGCCTTCACGATCGCGATCGAGGTCACGTCGATGGACGCCGCGAGCTCGGTCAAGTCGCTGCGGCCGGCCATTTCGGACGCGATTCTGCAGGACCTCTACGGTGCCCTCGACCGCAACCGGCTGTTCAAGGGCCGCATGGTCGACGCCGAACTGCTCAAGGCCGAACTGTCCAAAAGCATCACCCGGATCGCGGGTGCCGACCTGGTCAAGAGCGTCCTCGTCCAGAAGCTGAGCCAGCGCGCGCTCTAGGCTCGCCGGCCTGGCCGGCGCCACGGCCTTGCGCCGGCCCGACCGGCGCTTTCCATTTCTGATCACGGACTTGGCCGCTTGCGCTTCCATGCGGCAGCCGGCAAGTATCGCCGGCTTTTACAGGCACGGACTCGGGGAGCCGTGTCTTGAACCCACAATCATAAGCACCGGAAAGGGCTACAGATCAGATGGACTATTCCGTGTATGTCGCCGTCGTACTCGGCTGCGGCCTGTTGGCCGTGCTGTACGGCTGGCTGGTCGGGAAATCGGTGCTGAAGAACAGCCCCGGCACCCAGCGCATGCAGGAGATCGCCCAGGCGATTCAGGTCGGCGCCAACGCTTACCTCAACCGCCAGTATAGGACGATCGGGATCGTCGGCGTGGTGATCGCGATCGTGCTGCTGGTTCTGCTCGGCGTGAAGGTCGCGGTCGGCTTCGTGATCGGAGCCGTGCTGTCGGGCATCGCCGGCTATGCCGGCATGAACATCTCGGTCCGGGCCAACGTGCGTACCGCCGAGGCAGCGCGCACCGGCATGGCCAAGGCCCTGTCGATCGCGTTCAACTCGGGCGCCGTCACCGGCATGCTGGTGGTCGGTCTCGGCCTGCTCGGCGTCGCCGGCTACTACTTCATCCTGCGGGCCATGCACGTCGAAGAGCGCGCGCTGCTTGAAGCGCTGGTGGGCCTGTCGTTCGGTGCTTCGCTGATCTCGATCTTCGCGCGTCTCGGCGGCGGCATCTTCACCAAGGGCGCCGATGTCGGCGCCGATCTGGTGGGCAAGGTCGAAGCGGGCATTCCCGAAGACGATCCGCGCAACCCGGCCGTGATCGCCGACAATGTCGGCGACAATGTGGGCGACTGCGCCGGCATGGCCGCCGACCTGTTCGAGACCTATGCGGTCACGACGGTCGCGACGATGCTGCTGGGCCATATCTTCTTCACCGGCGCCGCGCGCGAAGTGATGATGCTGCTGCCGCTGGTGATCGGCGCCGTCTGCATCATCGGTTCGATCGTCGGCACCTTCTTCGTCCGCCTCGGCCCGTCGAAGAACATCATGGGCGCGCTCTACAAGGGCCTGATCGCGACGGCCATTGTTTCGGCCGTGCTCATCGTGATCAGCACCTACGCGCTGGTCGGCGCCGACACCGTGATCCAGACGACGACGGGCCTGCAACTGCGCGTCGGCAATCTGCTGATCTGCTCGGGCGTCGGCCTCGCCGTCACCGGTCTGCTGGTCTGGATCACCGAATACTACACTTCCACGGCGTTCCGTCCGGTACGCTCGGTCGCCAAGGCGTCGGAAACCGGGCACGGCACCAACGTGATCCAGGGCCTCGCCGTGTCGATGGAAGCGACGGCGCTGCCGGTGGTCGTGATCTGCATCGGCATTCTGGTCGCGTTCTCGACCGCGGGCCTGTACGGCATCGCGGTCGCGGCCACGACCATGCTGGCCCTGGCCGGTATCATCGTCGCGCTCGATGCCTATGGTCCGGTGACCGACAATGCCGGCGGCATCGCCGAAATGGCGGACCTGCCCAAGGACGTGCGCGTCACGACCGACGCGCTCGATGCGGTCGGCAACACCACCAAGGCGGTGACCAAGGGGTACGCGATCGGCTCGGCCGGTCTGGCGGCGCTGGTTCTGTTCGCGGCGTATATCAATGACCTCAAGACCTACTTCCCGGACGCGCGTGTCGTGTTCGACCTGCAGGATCCGTACGTCGTTGTCGGTCTGCTGATCGGTGGTCTGCTGCCGTATCTGTTCGGTTCGATGGGCATGACCGCGGTCGGCCGTGCGGCCGGTTCGGTGGTGATCGAAGTGCGCCGCCAGTTCCGCGAGATCAAAGGCATCATGGAAGGAACCGCCAAGCCGGATTACGGCC